>CBIHOL010000032.1:0-42541 GCA_966211905.1 uncultured bacterium | reverse complement strand
CGTTGGTTCGAATCCATCTCCCGCTACCAACGGAAACCCATCAGCAAAGCTGATGGGTTTTTTTATTAGATTTAAATCGATGGAACATGTAGTTTATATTATGTATTCCCCGGGAAGTAATAGAAATTATACAGGCTGCTCCTCCAACCTAATACAACGATTTCCTTCACACAACATTTTTGGGCACGACAGCACCGCAAAATACAGACCTTGGATACTGGTACACGTAGAATTCTACATTACAAAGGCAGAAGCACTTAAGAGGGAAAAATATTATAAATCCGGGAGAGGTTCTAAAGTGAAAAATCAAATAATCACTGAATACCTAGCTCGTTGGGCTCATACCCTTCCCTGAAAGGGAAGGGCGTTGGTTCGAATCCATCTCCCGCTACCTGAGTGGACTCAGACACGAAAATTGTCTGGGTCCCTTTTTTTTTGCCCCTAAACTGCGTGCCAATACTGAGCATCCGCGCATGAGCATCTAAAAGTTTAATGGTTCGATATTGATTATTTTCAAAAGTCAATTTTTCCGGAAAGATCGAACCAATTATTTGATGTTTTGTGTATAAATCCCCGTCAATAAAGGCCTGCGCGAGATTTCCTAATAAACTAACCCCGTCTGCTACATAAGTATTATAGCTGCTGTCAAACGCACTGGTGTCAGCTAATTGACGGTTCAATTTTTCTATCTCTGGGGTCAACCTGTTTTTGATTTCCTTGTATTCTATTGCATTTATATCACCATCTAACATCAGTGATTGTGCATTATTTATTCTTTCCTGAACCTTGGCGATTTGGTTTCTGATCTGAATTAATTGCTGGGTTTTATCCTGCTCATTATTACTGAAGGTCTGTTTGATTACATATTTAAATGCATCTAAAGCATCAGTTGGAGGAGTGGTTTGAGAAAGTCCTTTAATAAAAAGATCATTGGCCACATCAGCTTTAAATCTTTCATTACAACCTTTCCTGCAATGGTAATAAACGTACCTGCCGCCATTTCCTTTTGAAGCACTTCCCGTAATTAATTGGCCACACTTCCTGCATATTAAAAAACCCCTTAGAAGCAATTCATCTTTCTTGGTGTTTTTAGTTGGCACATTTCTTTTTCTGCCATCCAAAACATCCTGTACTTTATAAAATAATTCTTCTGAAATCAGCGGGGTATGCGTTCCTTGTGCCCATGACAACGGTTCATCCTTATAAGCCTGTACTACAATCTTTCCACAATAAACCGGATTCCGTATTAAAAGCCAGATATTGTTTTTACAACTATCAAGACCTTTTTCCCTGGCCATTTTCCAAACCTCGACAACATTGTGCACACCTGTTCCTATTTGTTCGAAGATCCACTTTACCGTAGGTGCATTTTCATCAGGTTCAATGATCTTTTTATTTTTCGAATCAAGTGTGTTTCTATAGCCCAAGGGAGCCTTGGTCATCCACCTACCCTCTTTTCTGGCGCGGCGCATTCCAACGATCACATTTAATGCTCTCCTGTCATTCTCTACTTCGGGCGCAGCAAGGTAAACAGCCAGCATAATTTTATTCTCAGGAATGTTGAGATCTAATGGTTGTTCCAAAGCTTGCGGCTCCACTCCGAGCTTAGTAAGTGTATTGATCATACCATAAGCATCCCCGGCATTTCTTGAAAACCTGTCCCACTTCGTAAACAAAAGCATATCAGCTTTGAGTTTCCGACTCTTTAATAAAATCAGGATCTTTTGAAATTCAGGTCGGTTGAATGTTTTTGCAGAAAAATCTTCGTTAAAGACCTGGACTATTTCAATATTATTTATTTCACAATACTTGGATAGTCTCTCTAACTGATGTTGTAGACTATAACCTTTTTCCGCCTGCTCATCCGTTGAAACTCTGATGTAAACTATTGCTCTTCTTTTCATCTTATAAAAATTTATCCCGTTTCTTTAAAATTGTTCTCATCTGCATCGCGTGCTTTAAGCCTGATAATTTTTGCCTCCTCATTTTTCGCAAACTGTTTTTTCTTAAAACTCATATATTCTATTTCAGCCAGATTAAGAAATAAAATCCTGATCTCCTCAATCTCCTTGTCTGAATATTTTACTCCAGCTTTGCAGAGTATTAATCTTAATTCCTTGAGGCTTATTTCTGGTCTTTTGAAGGGTATGTTGAAGTCTTCCTTCTTGATTATCTTTCCCATTTTTCTTCATCTTTCCCAGTTTGTTATTTCAAATATAAATAAAATATTTAATATAACAACCTGATTGTCAATATATTATAGTTTTTACTCGTGCTTCCTTAAAATATAAAGGACTTACGCGACTTCTAAGAAGCAGCGCGCCCTTTATTGCGAACGATCAAACGATCCTCAATAAATTTTAGTAAGCTTTCTTTCTTAAACCAGAAAATCCGTTTTCCGTGCTGCGCATGCTCAAACTCATTGATGTAAGGATATCGCTTGTCTAATAAATGCTTCACAGAGATCTGTAAAAGCTTTGCAGTCTCTTCCGAAGTATAATAAGGCCAGGATCTAAGATTATCAAATCGGGTATTGACACATTGTTCGATCACTTCTGTGATCTGTTCTCTTAAGCCCTCAATCTGAAGCTTAGCCTCCAGAGGGTTTTTTGATTCATCTGACATCTTTTTCATTTTGGAAATTGCTATTTCTTAAAATCAAACATTCTGTTTCAGCAAGGGCAATGCTGATTGTAGATAAATTAGCACCTGGCCGGAGGATTCGTAGGAAACAGAGGGATCACACGGGCTTCATGCGAATCGTTATCCTTTAAACCATCTTTATTTTGCGGAAGTTCAAACTTTTTTTCCTGTTCCCTAACGTGATTTTGGGCCTTGTACTTTGCTATAGCCCTCTCATAGTCATCCCACAATTTTTGGTTTTCCTCATTTGCAACGGTGCGCAAAATTATATAGTAGTTGAGGATGCTCTTGAAAAAATTCTTGTGATTTGAAATATCAATTGAAGTCCCAATATATTCTCCAATTTCTTGTCCGCTTGACATCTTTTTAATTTTTAAATATTCTGCTAAAGTGTTCATGAGTTCTATATTTTAATATTAAGCTGCTTTTTTTAATTCATCGTTTTCGCGCACCATCACCTGTACTTTTGGCGCGCCGTAGTGATTGAAAATGATCTCGACTTCCCTAACTGAATAAAGCCTTCGCCCTGTGCGGTCCCCCAGCTCATCGGCAATCAGATCGATTTGTTTTTTCATTGTTTTTGTACAGACTCCGTACATGACCGCAAGTCGTTTTAGGTTAAAAGTGCCTGGTACCGCATCTTTGATTACTGTTTTCATATTTTATCCTTTTAAATTATAATTCCAACCTTAGATTTACTTTTGGCATTCTGATAGTACAAAGGTATCGTGGGTAAAAAATACGTTTGGACTATTCTGGACTGTTCTTTACTTTTTTTTATTTTATTTCTTATTAAAGTTATTCCAGTCGTCTGCATTTACTGTCCAACTTTTTAAGAATGGTCGACTTTCATGCTATTCTCTCTATGTCTGTTTTTCTCTCTTAACTACCGAGGACAATACCTACGCTTTAATATCTACCGTAAAGTTAGGTCCGCATCAATTTCAACTGAGCCACTTTGCACCGATTCGGCATTTTAGGCCCCAAATAGCAACTGTAAGCACTTTTAGGCCATTATAAGCCACTGCTGAATCTCTAGTAAAGTTAGATCAGTGCTAATAGACCAGCGAACCAATCCGAACACAACTTGAAAAATTTTGAAATAATTTTACTATTTGTTTCATTTTGTAGCTGTTTAGTTACTTCTAACATCAAAATTACGTCTGACCCCAAACCCCAGCGAACCAATCCGAACTCTTTTTAATATTTTTTGCGCTAGGTTTAAAAAATTTCTCCCAGGTTGCGCTAAATTAACCTTCGTTAATCCAGCATTGGCCGGATTCTTGCTGGTCGTTGCTAATGGTTTTAGTTTATTTCACCTGCTTATACGTTTGTAAAGTCTCTTTAACCTAAAGGTACATCGGGTGCATTGCGAACATCACCCACTTTTTGATGAGATTTTATTCCTTTTAGCAGATTGCATCTCTTTAAAGCAGATTGTATCTCCATTAAGCCAGCGCTTCCCGCCACGGATAAAGTTTCAAGTGGTTATCAAAATTCATTAAACATGATTGAATGACTACAGGGACCGATTGAATTGTAAACGGGATGATCCCGAAGTAGGTGGAATAATAGCGGGAAGATATCGGGATGACTCCGGGATGATCCCGGGATGATCCAGGAGCCATGTGTTCGAATTGAAAACATGAAGGGATGAATAGAATTCAATTCGTTTTTGATTGAATAAGTGCCCAAATTGTTATTGTCTGTGCAAAAAGATTAAAAACAAATTCGTTACTGCGAATTATCGTCCATTGCCGGTAACAATGGAGAAGAGGGCTTGGAAACTGCATACCCAGCGATCTACCTTTGTTTATATAAGAAACACAATTAACTAAAAAACGAAGACATGGAACCAGGAAATTATTATGAAGACAAGTCAAAACGTCAATTTGTAAATCAAACAAAGAAGAATGCGACGCAAAAGACCGGACAAACGGAGAATTCATCTGAAAAATGGAAGGACACAGCTAAAGGCGTGGGGACAGATCTGGTAGTTGGAGTTCTTGGAGGGGGCCTGGTAGCTGCTGCAATAGGAAAACCCGCTTTACTTGTTGGTTTAGCTATTTCCGGGTATGGGCACTATGCACAAAACAAAATGATATCGGCGCTCGGCCTGGGTATAATGGCCTCGGGAACAATGTCTGCATTAAATTCTAAGGCTGTTGCTCCTACTTTAAATGAACGAGTACGCGCATTTGGTGAGGAATTAAAAAGAAAACTTTTCCTGGACAAATTATTAAAGACCAAAGTGGAGAATTTAAACGGACTAAATCCTACTGTTATAAAGCAACCCGTTCAAACACCGAAAGCTTCAGATTTTGTGCAGTATCAGGAAATTCAACACGAGAAGCCAGCGGAGAGACCCACCAATCTAAATGGTATGCGCGAGGAGAAAGAAAGCACAACCGATGATTGGGATTTTAATGAAAGAATCTATTAAATTTTGAACTATGAAACCAGTACAGAATTATAACCCGGAAACTGTTGATCGTTTGAAACAATGGATCGCTGAAATGAATAATACCGGTGATACAAAATACTTTGAAATTTTCGTTGACGGTATGCGCATCGTTCATAAAACAAATGACGCTGAAGAATTTGATCGCTACAAAGTATGGATTGGTCCTGAAACACAGCAAATAAAGGTGCTGACATACAATACCATCGGTTCGCACCGTTCCAAACCTTTTGAATTTAGAACGGAAAAATATCCTGAAGAAGTAAACTACAAAGAGATTATTGAATCACTTCAGAAGAAGAATGAAGAATTAATTAAGCGGCTTTCAGATGCAGAAGCGTACATTATAAAACTTGAAGAGGGCACTCAACCGACTAGCGGGAATTTTGACCTTGAAGCTATTGTTTCAGGTTTCGGAAAACTCACGAAACAATTTCCGGGTCTGAAAGATAGCTTGGGTGGTCTAGGCAACATTTTTAATTCCGCAGCACCTGTACAGGAAGAAAAGAATGAAAATTTTGAAGCATCTTTCAGGAGAAAACCCACTAGAGAGGATACTGCGAATAAGGAAGTTCCTTTAAGTGATAATACAGATGAGGCTAATAAAAAAGAAAACGAGTGCTATACTTTTACCACAGAAGCAGAACTGGAAGAGGGACGAGCAAAGAAGATGTCTGAAATAATGCAGTTCTTTTCCGACAATCAGGCTTATTTTAATGTTGTGTATGAAATTGTAATAAATGAAAAAACTAAGTTGGTCGCGCAGGATTGTAATGAACGGTTCAAAATTTGTTGAAAAATGCAAAAGGACGGAGGAGCTTATGAATGAAGGATAATTTACCTTACCTAAAATGGATACTTCATACGATTCTTTTTCAATCAATAATTTTCTTTGGATGCGCTTTCAAGAGCATCTGATTTCGTTCCGTTTTAAAGGTCTCCCAAAGGATATTCATTTTTCAATTTCACTACATCCAAACAGTACAAAAGTTAATCTCCATGTAACACGAAACACTACAGATGCTCATTCGAAGCCTAAGATATCAATTGTAGAAATTGACAAGAGTATTTTAGACCAGTTAGGCGACCATTTAAGTAAAAGGTTATTTGGATTGATGCTTAAGCCCTTTGATATGCGCCAATTTAAATTGGATAACAGGAATAAGGTATGGTTTATCTCATATGAGGATATAGAAAAGGGAAAATACAGCCATCAAATGCAGGCTGGTTTACAAAACGCCCTTCTTCCAATTACTACTTTTCCTCGTAAATGCAAGCTAAAAATTGACGGTGATATTGGCGGTCAATTAGAATCACTTTCGGCATCATCCACGTACACGAAGCAGTTAAGAAGTTACATTAAACATATAAATCGTGTACCAGACGTGTTGTTAATCTCAGGTATAGTTATAACCAAGAAAGAAGTAAAAATTTGTCAACGGATCAATGACCGTTGGTTCGAATTTAAACAGCCTGATGATTTAAGAAAAATGTTCGCAGCGGTATTGGGAGAAAATAATGCAAAAGCACTATATCGACGATTGAGGAGAGCAATAGTGTTAATTCGAAAAGCCAATTCCTATCAAGAGGTTGAGAAATATGATAAACCACCTATTCTACTTTTTAAGAAAAGGGCCCATGAAAAAGTTTAACTGTTCATAACATATAAATTAGTTTAAAACTTTACATGCCTTGCTACATATCATAGCAGGTGGCAGAAGCAAATATTTTTAAATTAGATAGCAATAATATTGAAACCACAGTGACCAATTGGTTTTTCACTTTTAAAACAAAAAGATGAACGGTAGTAATGTTCAATCCACAGGCGGATTGGGAAATTTTTTTGAAAATTCAGTTCAAACAGCATTTGCAATTACAATGCTACTGCATGGCAGAATACCATCTCTTCCCGAAGGAGACTTCCTCTCAATGAGATTACAAGCAAAGGCAAATACGGATGATTTTGTAGCTAGTTTAAAATCTAAAGAAGGACATGAATATAAATTTTTCGCTCAGATTAAACACCACTTAACTTTCACAGCCACGAATGAAGTTTTTAAAGAAGTAATAGGTTCTTTTTGGAGCGATTACAATAACGACAAATTATTCAATAAATCTAATGATAAGTTGGCAATTATCGTTGGTGGCTTAAGTGATAAACATAGAAACCACACTAAGACTATCCTCGATTGGGCATCTGCAAAAAGTACAGTAAAGGAGTTTCTAGAAGAATTAGATTCCAGCGAAAACAAGAAGAATGCGTTCAATTTGTTTAAGGAGGTGCTGAACAAAGTTCAAACAATTGAGAAGACAGTTGACGATGAACGCGTATGGCGATTTCTTCAGAGTATTGAATTATTGGAATATGACTTTAGTTCTAGTGGTAGTATTGATAAGAGCAATTTCTTGACGCTTATAAAAGTTTCAAAAAATGAAAATACATACGCGAGTGAAAATGACATTTGGGGAAGTATTTTTAATAACATTTCTCAAAAGAATTCGCAAGGTGCAACAATACTTTATGAAAGCTTCTGTTCAGAGTTCAATTATTTCAAGCCAAACTTTCGTCCACTAACCTCACTTTCGAAATTAATTAATGATAGCAAGTTATTATTTGACAGAATTAAAAACACTATTGGCGAAACTCATGTGACAAGAAGGGGAATATTTTCAAACGTTTATGATGTTCTGAATAGTAATCAAATCGTAATTTTAACTGGTGATGCAGGTGCAGGGAAATCGGCATTTGCAAAGGATCTCTTAGCTACCCTAAAGGATACTTACATTATCTCTTTTGTGGCAGATCAGTTTATAAAGCCAAAGTTAAGTGACGTTTTGCAAGTTCCTGATGAAATTAATGAAATTCTAAGTCGTTTTGCACTATTTCCTAATAAAATTGTCTATGTAGATAGCCTGGAAAAGATACTTGAAGGCGAAGCTGATGCTTTTCGAGAATTGTTAGCTGTTGTAAAAAAATATCCCCAATTAAAACTTGTCATGTCTTGTAGAGATTACGCTTTACAGTCGATTGATTTCGAGTACCTACATGATTTTACAAGTAAATCAGAAATACAAATTCCCGATTTTTCTGAAGGGGAAATGAGTTTTATTAAACTTCAATTACCTGAGTTAAAACCATTACTACAAAACGAAAAGTTATCGACATTATTGAGAAGACCTAAATACCTTGCATTTGGCCAGAAGCTCGTTAATAGGACTAGGGCTGATTATTCTGAAATAGATCAAGTAGCTTTTTTAAAGACTCTGTGGGACAAAATCGTGAAGAATGATAGTTTAATAGCAAGAAATATTCATGAAAGAAGACACTTTGCGTTTATTCAAGTTTGTGTAAAACGTGCAAAAGAAATGACCCTATTCACAGATGGGGAAGGGATCGACGACGAAGCATTACTGGCATTAACAGTCGACGATTTATTAATTAAGAATGATGGCTTTTATTCACCAGCCCATGACATTCTCGAAGACTGGGCGCTTATTAATTATATATCGACATTTAAATCTACCCATCTTAATTCAGACGAATTTTTTAGTGCCTTGGGAAATGAGCCTGCAATAAGACGTGGTTTTAGACTCTGGCTTGAAAATGAAATATTAAAGTCTGACAAGGATATTTATAGATTCATTTCTAAAATTGTTCTTGATAAAAATACAGAAAGCCATTGGAGAGACGAGACCATTGTCGCAATATTGAATTCTGATCTCTATGATAAGCTACTTACAGAGAATGAAACCGTATTATTGAAAAATGATGGAGAAATATTAAAAAGATTTATCCATCTTCTGAGAGTCGCATGTAACGATATAAAAAATAGACCAAGAGGCAACGGTTGGCCACTCACCATAAAATTTATTTTCAAAAATCTGTCTCAGCTAAAAGAGTCATTCCCTTTAATTCTTGGATTTCTTCTTGATTGGGAGAGTAAAATCTATATAATACGCTCAAAATTACCAGAGGAATCAAAAGAAACTGCCCTTATATTATTTCAAGTACTTGGTTCTTTGAAAGAGGATTATAATAGCTATGCCAACGGCGATCACAAAACGGAACAGGTCGAATCCGGCTTAAAACTTCTTCTAAAACTAACAGAAGTAATACAAGAGGAAGTTAAATCATTATTAAATGAGGTGATAATTTTTACAGATGATAATAAACAGGAGTGTGAATTTAGAGACTATTATGATAAGGTAATTGAGTTTTGTTTGTCGGGTCTATATTCAGGGTCTGTGCCTAGATATTTTCCAAAATTGCTAGTTTCGCTTGCAAATTCTCAGTGGAAGCAAGTCCAGTCAGCGAACGACAGATATAGAAGTGCTACAGAAATTGAACAATTTTTTGGATTAAGTAGTGATTCAAAAAGAGACTATATGCCTCCTAGTGCGAGACAAACATTTATCTATTCATTATTATTAGAACACCCAGTTGAGGCCATCGACTTTATAGTAGATTTTATCAATTATGCAACGGGCAATTATTTGAAATCAAAATTTTCTGCAGAAGACAACTGCGTAGAGTTAGATATTATTTTTGATGGAAAGACTATCACCAAACAATGGGGGTCGACATATATATGGTCCTGGCCTCGTCCAAAAGGTAAGACGGTTCCGTATGTTGTGCAGTCAGTTCTAAAAGGATTAGAAAAATATTTTATAGACTGTGCAAGTTCTGGGTCGTTCGTTGCTCACGGAAATCTGAGGTTTTTAATTGACCGCCTGATGGAAAAATGTAATTCTGTCGCAACAACATCAGTTATTGCTAGCGTTACAATGGCCTTTCCGGATATATTATCGGAAAAACTACTTTATTTTGTCAATAATATCGAGTTTTTCCAATGGGATGCAACAAGATGGCTCATGGAGAGACCAAGTACAGATATCTTTCCGCCCATTAGCGTGGAAGAACTAATTTTTAATCGAGAAAATAAGGCTGCGGATGAATTGGAACATAGGAAAAAATACCAGAAGGGTTTACATGGTTTTGTAGTAGATTATCAATTTGAAACTAAACTTCTTAATGATAGGATTCACAGAGCATTTGACGTTTTACATCAAACCAGTGGATCTAAAGATATTTATTGGAGAAAAGTGCTAAATGAAATAGATCTAAGAAAATGGAAACAAAAGGAATACACAGTAGAAACAGGGCGAGTTGTCGTACATCAAGTAGAGTATGAGGAAGATGTTTTGTCGATGGTTAATACATTCACTGAAAATCAGCAAGATAATAACAGATTTGCAGAGTATTCGGCTTGGATCAGGGAGGTTTATGAGGGAAAAGAATCTAAGAAGGATGCAGCGGTATTCTGGATCGAATGTTGGCAGTTCTATTTATTACATGACAACGAAGCTAATGAAATCCCTAATGCAGTATATCGTGCCCCAGGGCTGCTTGCGATTGTAGGTTTAAGAAAATACTATCATGAATTAAGTGAAGAGCAAATTCATTGGTGCATTGCAACTATTGTAGATCTATCAAATGAATTGATTGATCGTGATCCTTACAGCTTTAATTCAACAATAAGTATTTTTGATAAGGAGCCAGTACTATCTTTCCTGCCGAAGCTTTTAAACTTCAAGGAACTTAATGAGAAAGATTTAGAAAATCTTAAAGGGCTACTTTTTTACGCTATACTAAAGCTTCACGACAAAAACGATAGAAGGTTTCTTTCTCAATCTATCCAAGAGCTTTGGGAGACTGATAGCAAATATACCGAGAGTTTTTTTTATGGGTTAATCAAGTACGCGGAATTTTACAAAAAATATGATATAGCAAATCCAGTTCTTAAAGAGAAAAATAAGAAGCAAATAGAGAAGATTGAGAGTTCGATAATAGCGAGTGTAAGCAAATCAGGTGCCGATAAAATAGATTTTGATGCAATATCATATAAATCTTTTTGCCACTTTTATTTAGAGAGGGCACTAGAAATACTGCCGTTAAAGAACGACTTAGATCTAATTCGTTCGTTTCTTCAAAGTATTTTTAAGTGCCATTTAGTTGGGATTTCAAGCATGGAACGTAGAAGTCATACAGATTATTATGAGTTAGGAAGATATTTGCAAAAAGCCATCTCATTTTTCTTAATAAATACTAATATAGATAAGAACGCTCCACTCCTGGAGTTGATTCTAAATTGTGGATACGACTCAAAAAATACGAGAGAGCGGGGAGAATTTATTCATGAATTGGTGGATGATATATTTTATACTTTGGATAGAAATTTGGGAAATGATTCTAACACCCTAATATCAAATTTTTGGCAAATATGGGAAAGACTATTTGATAAAATTGCTGAACATAAAACCAGCCGATTCTCTAGTCAATTTCTCCTCGCCGGCCGTTATTGGAAAGAAACAGCCGAACACTGGATCCCATTAGAAACAGGACATAGTTTTTTTGAAAAGAAAATTCCTTTACTAGAAAAATTTAATGTCAACGATCTAATTTCTTTACTCACTGGGCTTGGATTTAAGACCTTATCACCCAGTGGAATAATTTGGGTGATGAACAAAATAAGAGAAAATCCAGCAGATGCTGCAAATTTAAATTTTAGACTGTCTGAAAAGTTTGCGGAGAAAAATTTTAGATCAAATGCTAGAGAAATTAAGCATAAAAAGAAATTACTAGAGGATTACATATCATTCCTTAATATTTTAGTCGATTTAGGATCGTCAAAAGCATATTTAATTCGTGAAAATATGCTTCTATACAAAGCTAATCGAAATATGCTCGCATGCCGTTAAGAGCTTATATAGACGGACAGGAAAAATTGTCTATTGTGTATTCAGACGAGGAATGGAATCGTTTGTAAGTTTAAATTAAAAAGGGGGTAGCTAACCTTATTTTACCATGTTGCGCTCAAAAAGGGACGCTGCGAAAGAGTTCTAAAGGACTAAAGCACTTTTTGCATTTAAAGGATCAGTCAAACTGTGATTGTAAACCAGAAAGTCCTGAGCATCTATCGGCAAAATTTGAAATAATAAAAGCTTGTCAGGAAAATGGATGGACTGCAACTCCTGAATATGCAGAAAACGAGTGGCGCGCTGATGTACTTGCTACAAAGAATGGCAAACGAATAGCTTTTGAAATTCAGTGGAGCAATCAGACCATAGATGATACAAAAGTTCGGCAGGACCGTTTTAACTCGTCTAATGTTCGGGGATGTTGGTTCTTTAGGACTATTCCTAAACAGTTACGAAACTACGGAGATTCTTATTTAGCAGTTAAGGAAATGCCATTCTTTAAAATAGAGAAAGAAGGTGATTTAACGTTGGTAAGTTTCAATCAACGGAAATGGTCATTACATGAATTTGTAAGTGAACTATTAAATGGGCGGATTAAGTTTCGAGAACAATACACTCCGCAACATAATCAAGAAGTTGAAATTTTATTTTTCAAAACGATATGCTGGAAATGCGACCAAATTCAAGATTTATATACTGTAAAAACTGCTATTAAATCGCAGTGCAAAAACGACATGACACATTATTGGGATGAAGAAGACATCGATATATATCCCGAGGTTGTTGATTTGGTTAGAGACATTGTACAGACAGAAAAGAATAATGACTTAAAGGTTGGTGAAATAAAAATGAGGTATAGCAACACAGTTGAGGATTCTTACGTATCCCATGGTTGCTACTACTGCGACGCCTTATTCGGTAATTGGTTTGTGCCGAAGGAGAAAAAGGAAGCTCTCACCGACGATTTAGGTGTTACTTTTAAGAGGAATATCACTTTTAATAATTTCTCGGTAGCCAGCAAACACTGGTGCTATTCCGAAAATAAAGATTTTTGTTAGAAT
This sequence comes from uncultured bacterium, assembly GCA_966211905.1. Lineage (GTDB taxonomy): Bacteria > Bacteroidota > Bacteroidia > B-17B0 > Aurantibacillaceae > Aurantibacillus. Next base: position 29,617 of record CBIHOL010000032.1, on the reverse strand, counting down.
CAATCTCATGAAAATAAATTATCAGATAAGAATTAAAGTAAAGAATGCCGAATGGTACGAAAGAGCTAAAGATTTCAAAAGTGTAGAGGCTTTTGAAGTTTGGGATCAAGATAAAACTGCAAGATATGTTCATCAGGTAGCGTTTAAATTCACTATTAATGTCGAGTCGATAGTTATGTCTGAAAATGTCACCCATGACGTGTTATGTAAGGATGAAAATCAAGACCAGGTTTCTATTTTAATACCTAACCTCAGAGTGATAGAATTTAATGGTGAGATTAACACCCATGTTCTCATTTCAGAGTCACTAATTGATCAGGCATTCATCGAAAAGAGAGGTAAAGGAAAAACTTACGTGAATTGCTATCTAAAAGCGGATGTGGAATATCATGATTTAAGCGAAAATATGTGGTTATCGGATAAGCATCTTAAAATGATCCGAGAACGATTTCCCGATCGCTGTAATTTCGTCCTTCCGAAAATTGAATTAATTTCCTTTGGAGGCGTGATGCCGACTTTTCATGATCGCAATGATGACTAAAACCTGCATCATTTGTAAGGAATTGAAAGAGAACTCATTTTTTAATGAGGAGCATATTATTCCTGCTGCAATTGGAGGTAACTTCAAAATCTACAATGTCTGCCAAAGTTGCAATTCACAGTTGGGAAAGACAATTGACTATAATTTCCTAAGAAACGCAGGAATTTTACATTATAGAAACATTTTCAATTTAACAAGACAGAATTCCGGATCTGTACCAAATCCGTTTAAAGGCACACATCTGGATTCCGAAGGAAACAAGCACTTGGTTGAATATAAAGCTGGTACATTAGTTACACAATCGCTTGAGACTTTTGAGGTAAACAAGATTCCCGGGGAAAATAAATCTATAGCTAGGCTGACAATTCCCCTCGCAAAAATGGACCAGCAGGATTCAATTATTCAGAAGTATTTCGAAAGAAATAATATTGAATCTGATAAATATGTTGTTAAGAGTATTGAGAGAAACGAACCTAAAAGCGAAGTTAAAGTCACTGCGATATTAGACAATAACACTTTTATTTTCGGTTGTGTAAAAATTGCTTACGAAACTATAAATATGCTATTTCCAAGCGCGATCGAGGATGAGCAGATTAACCAAGTAAGAAAATTTCTTCTAACAAGTGAGCTTTCGGAGTCCTTACATAGCGTATTAGAGAAGGGTTCCGAGTTAAATTCCTTTTACAAAGAGAAATTAGCTACAATTGAGAACTTGGGTTCTAACCATCAGATCATATTGATTGAATATATCGATAACATTGGGCTTGTTTGCATGGTAAGAATTTTTGACATGATGTATCCGGTGATTCTTTCAAAAACATTCAAGCCAATCAATGCTGGCCATGAAATAGTGCTCTTTAATGATTGTCTTTCAAGCCTTCACGGATCGAATATTAGTCATACTATTTTAAATGCTTCTGTAAATATTGATCTTGCTGCAGTATCGACTTCTTTGGCCCAGCATGTTCGAGAAATTGGTGGTTCCGAATTTTTTAAAATTAAAGATAGGACCCCTGTTTTCGATTGTTCTGGAAATGTAATTTTTGAAGATGTGCTTGCTTTGGGAGAACGGTATTTGAACGAAAAAGGAAATCAACATTCGTGGACGCAATTGCAAATTAAATTTGATGTGAATCAAAATACATATTTTCTTAAAGGTCCTAAAACCCCACTAGTTCCAATATTATCCGTAACTATTAATCTTGGAGTAAATCTTCAAAAAATCACAGGTACTAAGTCTTAACGCTTCATTGAAATAAAGTTACATTACTTTTAAGAAATGGAATCTTTTTAATACGTCTTTTCTGCAAGCAACTACAAAATTTAAAAACTTTACTTCGTTCTTCACATTCCCCTGAGTCGGACTTGCTTAAAGGGTTTGCTCTAATAGAACAGCCATTTCTTTAGTAACATTTCGGAGATAAATTTTACTGGCCACCCCGGCACGTTGTAACCATTGTTCTAGAACACATTGAGTTTTTTATTACTTCAATAATCTTCCTTTGTTTTTTTTAACATCTTCTATTTTTGAGGATTTATCCTAGCTCTCTCAGGAGAGTACTATACTACTAAGTTCCTCAACTTTTACCTCTATTAACGATGATGAAATAATCGTAACTAGTCTAACAGTGATTTGCAAAAAAAAGTCAAAAAAGAAACTTTTAAAGAGGAGGTGTAGTTTAACTAATATGTTCAAATCTTGTATCAGAGATTAGACTTTCGAAGTTGAGAACATCGAATTTGACGAATGAATGCGCTTAATTTTGAGGGGTTGATGGTGGGGAGAATTTTTACAGTATTAACTAAAACTGAACTCTATGACGCAAAAAAAATTCTCCATCTTAATCGCAGACGATGATCTCGATGACCAGGATTTTATTAGATCCGCACTTAAAGAGGTTAACTGCTCTTTTGAAGTGTCTGCTGTTTATAATGGTCTTCAATTAATGGACTTTGTACTCAAAAAAGACATGTACAAGAATATTGAAGAAAAAATCGATCTCCTTATTCTTGATCTTAATATGCCTAAAATGGGCGGGTTCGAAGTTTTGCAGCGTTTTTCACTTGATGAAAAACTGAAGAATATTCACGTAATAATTTTCTCAACAAGTGCCAGCAGAACTGATATACAGAAAGCACTAGCTCTTGGAGCGTCAAAATTTTATACCAAACCGACCGATCCTCAGGAATACAAAAAGATAATGGAAGAGATTTGCGATCTCTGCCTCACAATTTCGTAGTCCTAGTCCATTAGCTGGTTGTATTTTTAGGTACAGAATGCGACCAGTGCCAATTATAAACGAATCCTTACTGCATGACCAAAGACCAAGACCCAGCTTTGCCTGGTGTTTACTCCGTATTTGATGCTGCGCCGTTTGCAGTTGCTGTTCTAAAAGGCGAAGATCTCACGATTGAATTCATCAATGAACACAATCTATTAATCTGGGGAAAAGCAAGAAGTGAGGTCCAAGGCAAACCTCTTTTCGAGGCTCGCCCAGATCTTATTACATCCGCAGCACCCATTCACAAATTGGTTTATGAAACCGGACAACGATTTACTGCAGAAGAAATTCCCATACAACTTCTGATAAACGGCGCTCTTCAAACTCGATATTACAACGTAACTATCGACCCTTTCTTTGATGATCAAAGAAGGATTATAGGTCAGCTTGCCGCTAGTCTGAATATCACAAATCAAATTGTTTCAAGACAAAAGGTAGAAGAAAGTGAAAAACTTGCCAAAGCAGCAAAAAAACAGTTGGAGTTAACGGTGGAAAATGTACCGGCTGCTGTATACATGTTCGACCACACAGGAAAAGTACAATACATAAACAAACCTGGTCTAGAAAATATTAAGTCAATCCTAGGACCTTTATACAATGCAGAAGATGATCTCTCAGAGATACTCAAAAAAACAACTATTGAAGCAGAATATTATGATGAAGAAAATCAGAAAGTTGATTTAAACCGACTTCCTACGGTTGTTGCCCTGAAGACGGGCAAAGATTCCGAGCTGCTTATAAAACGTGTGAATAAAAGGACGGGGAACAGCTCATGGTTTTTGAGCCGTGCTACAGCACTGCTTAATGAGGAAAAGCATGTACAGCTAGTGTTAGCAACCAGTACAGATTTAACCAAACAGAAACTAGCAGAAGAAGAAATACGAGAGCGGGAAAAACGATTCAGAACATTGGCAGAAGCACTTCCACAAATGGTGTGGATTCGAAATGTCGAAGGACAAATTGAGTTTGGATCTAAGAAATGGTATGAGTATTCTGGCATCGATAGTGTAAGTGAGGCGTGGAACAGAATGCTTCATACAGATGACATGGAGAGGGTGATGGGATTGTGGAAGGAACATTTTCAAAACGGCAGAGCATTTCGTTTTGAAGCCAGATTACGCAATAAAGAAGGAGAATATAGGTGGCACCAGGGAGCTGGCGAACCGGTGAAGAATGATGCTGGCAAAATCACTAAGTGGGTGGGCGTGCTTACGGACATTCACGCACAAAAAACCTTCAGTGAGAATCTTGAGAATCTTGTCGCTGAACGTACTAAATCGCTTGCTTCAACGAATGAGGACCTTCAACAGTTTGTTCATATAACATCTCATGATCTTAAAGAACCTGTGAGAAAAATACTGACGTTTACTAATAAACTAACCTCAGATCTGGGCTGCACACTGGAACCTGACTCCGCAAAATATCTTTCAAAGATCAAAAAGTCTGCAGACAGAATCTACTCTATGATCGATGGAGTTTTGCATTACTCATCAGCAAGTACGATGGTTTCTGAAACGGAAGAGGTAGATCTTGTAAAAATTATTAATGATATTAAATATGATCTGGAGGTTTTGATCCTTGAACGGTCAGCCACAATTGATGTTGGCAAATTACCAGTTGTGAGAGGCTCCAGGTTATTGCTTCATCAGCTGTTTTATAATCTGATAAATAATGCACTTAAATTTGCCAAACCATCTGAACCATCAATTGTAACAATTCGCAGTGCAATTGCAAATGAGGAGGATGTGACTCGCTTTAATTTAAAAGGCGCATTCATAAAAATAACTATTCAGGATAATGGAATCGGGTTTGAAAATTCATTTAAAGAAAAAATATTTACCTCCTTTACGAGGCTGCATAGTAAAGATGCTTTTGAGGGTGTAGGTTTGGGGTTGGCTTTGTGTCGAAAGGTTGTAGAAAGACACGGTGGGGTGCTTTATGCCGATGGTGCGGAGGATTTGGGTGCATGCTTCACTATTCTATGGCCAGCTGATCAATTGTTATAATAATCATTCGAAAAGTAGATTTATTTACAATAGATGTCACCTATCAAAAGTCTAGGGCTGCCGATACGAATACGCTTTTCAACAGTTAAAAACAGATAATTAGCTCCAATTTCTTAACTTTATGTACCTGTTACTAGTATTCAGAAAATGATTTTAAATAAAGAACATACCAATACATTATGTGGGGAGAAACTGAAAGGGCCGTTTCATATTTGCGCTTTTTTCGATTCAAAGGCTGAACAGAATGACATTCTGTTGCCCTGGTTGAAGGAAGGATTAGATAATGATGAAGCGGTATTGACTATACTTTCAAAGGATGCACACCAGGATCACCGATCAAGTTTAAAAAATGTTGGTATTCCAGTAGAAGAATCAATTGCAAAAAAACAACTTACTATTGTTGCAGCTGAAGACACTTATTTGCAGGGTGGCACATTTGCTGCCGAAAGGATGTTTAATATTGTTGAGAGTGCTGTAGAGGCGGCAACTAACGGACCCTATGGAAGATTTAGAGGTTGTGGAGACATGGAGTGGGCTTTAAAATCCCTTCCAGGAACCGATGAGCTAATGGAATATGAGGCCCGTCTTAATATGATAACGCCAAAGCACGAGTGTTCAATCCTTTGTTATTATGACATTAATAAATTCAGTGGCGGCGCAATTGCCGACATCCTTGCTACGCATCCGCATGTGATTATGAATGGCAGAATTCATAGAAATCCTCACTATGTAGATCCTGTTGAATTCCTTGGAACGCTAATCAAGCGTCCAAGAAGACCACTATCAAGCAGAGCAAACCCTTAACGACCTTTTCTCAATGGAACCAGAACCTCGCCACCAGTGCCTGATCTATGATGGACCGCCTTCCCAGAAACTTCCAATCCTGGCTGCAATAATCCAGAATAAATTGAATGAGGGATACAGATGCCTTTATCTGAATAGTCCTACAATGGTAGCGGGAATGGGTTCCACTCTGGCAGCAGCGGGTGTTGATGTTGAAGCCAATGTCACTAATGGAAACTTGATATTATCTTCCGAGCAGGTTTTAATCGAGGGTAATTTCAATAGTGAACTTATGTTAGGCAAACTTGAAGAGACGCTGGACAAGTCTTTGAGCGATGGTTTCAAAGGGTTATGGGCATCAGGAGACATGACCTGGGAATTCGGACCAAAAAAAGATTTTACAAAGTTGCTTGAATATGAAATGGGACTTGAGGAAATATTTAGCAGGAGAAAAGAGTTGTGTGGTGTATGTCAATATCACCATGATTCACTACCCAATGAAAGCATGAGACAGAGTTTGATTACGCATCCAAGTATTGTTACCAGCGACACACTAAGGAGAGTAAATCCCCACTATCTCAAAATTTCATGGCCGGCAGATCGAGATACAAATCAAAGTCTTGATCATATGATTTCCTCTCTGTGCGGGACGTAATATTTATTTTAATACAGAAGTCTTAAAAATAAAAACCACGTTAGCCACCATCCTGGTCAGTTAAACGAGAACTTCATTCGTTGTCGCAGGTAAGTATATATGAAAAGTAGTTCCTTCATTTAAAATACTAGATGCCCGTATAGCTCCATGATGATTTTCAATGATCTTTTTTACTATTGCTAAACCTATTCCCGTGCCCGAATATTCGCCTTTCCCGTGAAGGCGCTGGAACATTTCAAATATTTTTTCATTGTATTGGTTTTCAAAACCAATACCATTGTCTGCTACGGAAATATGACAGAAATTTTCAGCTCCATTCAGCGTAAACCCTTCAAGCTGTTTTCTGTTTAACACCTCGCAGCTGATTTTGATACATGGCAGTCTTTCTGAACTTGAATATTTAATGGCATTGCTAATCAGGTTGTGAAAAACCTGCCGCACCTGGAACGGTATGACCTTCATACTTGGTAATTTTCCAATTGCTAAACTAGCCTTTTTATCTTCCAGCAATTCTTTAAAATCATCATGGACGCTTCTTGCAATTTCATTAAGATCGGTCATTTGAAATTTCTGATCTTTGATATTGGCCTGCGAATAATTCAACAGATCTTCAATCAGGATCTGCATGCGTTCGGTCGCGCTCTGAATTCTAACGAAATAATCGTTAGTCATCTGGGAAAACACGGATTTTTCCTTTTTTTCGATCATTCGCGTAAAGGTCTGAATTTTCCGCAGTGGCTCCTGGAGATCGTGACTTGCAACAAAAACAAAGGATTGCAGCTCTTTATTTATCCGCTCAAGCTCTGTGTTTTTTTGCTCCACCTCTTTTGTGCGTTCTTCCAACTTTGAGTTAAGCAATACCTGCGTCTGCGTCTGCCTGTACTTGTCTAAAAATAGTTCAACGGATCTGATGAGCGTTTCAGGATCAAAAGGTTTTGCAAAAAAATTATAGGCACCTTTAGTGTATCCCTTAGTGATATTCTGATGATCGGTATAAACAGCAGATATAAAAATAAATGGAAGATTTTCTGTTTTCTCTTCTGTTTTTAAGATATTAGCAAGTTCGTAACCATCCATTTCAGGCATTTGCACGTCAAGTAAGGCAAGTGCAAAATCATGGTGCAATGTTGCCTTCAGCGCATCATTACCATTTGTAACTTTCACAAGGTCTGCATCAAGTCCCCTCAGCACTACTTCAAGCGCCTTCAGATTGTCCGGATTATCATCCACAAGTAATATTTTTGGTACGGCGCTCATTGTTTAAATTCTCTCCACGATTATAAGCTTACAACTTCTCTGCTCATATATATACGCATCATCGTATATAAGCTGGTAATATCCACAGGTTTCGAAATATATGCGTTAGCACCCGCAGCAATGCACTTTTGATGATCCTCCTTCATAGCCTTAGCGGTTAAAGCGATAATTGGAATTTCAGTATAATCGCCGCCACTCCTTATGTGCTTCATCGTTTCATATCCGTCCATTTCGGGCATCATTATATCCATGAGGATCATATCAAAATCCTTATGTTTTTCAAGCATTTCTAAAGCGCTTATACCGTTATCCGCTTTTTCAACCTTCATTCCCAATTCGCGTAGTTTCTTTGATAGTGCGAATACGTTTCTCATGTCATCATCAACAACCAGCACTTTTTTATCATTAAAGATCAGATCTTTGTTATATAGCTTAGTAATTATTTCCTGTTTCAAAGGCGTGAGCCTGCTGATGGTCCTGTGTAAAAAAAGTGAAGCCTCATCAAGCAGGCGATCCTCAGATTTTACGCCTTTTATAATGATCTTATTCGTATACTGTTCAAGGGCGTTCGTTTCCGCTGTACTCATTTCCCTGCCGGTATAAACGATGATTGGCGGAGTTTTTTTGTTTTTAATTTTATTTAATGACTCAACTACCTCCTGACCACTCATATCAGGCAAGCCCAGGTCCAGGATCATGCAGTCGATTTCATTATTTTTTACAACCGCTATCGTTTCCTTTCCTGTTGCTGCTTCGAAGCACTTAACGTCATCATCTTCAAGTAACTTGCGAATTGACCTCCTCAAATTGTCATCATCCTCGACGATCAATAAATTCTTGGTCTTCCTGTTCAGGAAGTCTTCAAGTCGCTTAAAGGTTTTTGAAAGTTCAGCTTTGGATATCGGTTTGTGATTAAAATCAAGAGCGCCATCCTTCAAACTATCGCCTGCGCTATCTTGCCCGGAAATAATATGCACGGGAATATGACGGTGTGCGGGATTGCCTTTGAGTTCCGCGAGTACCTGATGGCCGGATATGCCAGGCAATTCGATATCAAGTATTATTACCGCAGGATTATGGGTTTCCACGAGTGCAATGCCCTCTTCCCCAGTGCTGGCAAGCAGACATTTAAAACCCAATTTTACTGCCTGGGTTCTTAGAATATTTGAAAAGGTAAGATCGTCCTCTATAATTAAAATTACCTTATCTCCGGCCCTGATGGATTGCCGGTCATCTGTCACAGATTGTAAACCCAGGTGGCGGCTATTATTTTCAATTCGCTTGTAAATAATCGGTGAAGGCGTTTCTACGACTGGCTGTGGCATAAATTCCTGCGAAATCTCAAGTTCCACAGGTATAGTAACAGTAAAGGTTGATCCCTCTTTAACGGAGCTAGAAAGAGTAATTTCACCCCCAAGTAATTTTACTAGATCACGTGAAATTGACAGACCAAGACCTGTTCCTCCGTATTTTCGTGCGGTACTTCCATCTGCCTGTTGGAAAGCCTCAAATATCAGCATCTGTTTTTCGCTCGGAATTCCAATTCCTGTATCAGTAACTGAAATACTTATTTTGTTTTCATCTCGGGTAGATATATTAATACTTATGCCTCCATGCTCAGTGAATTTAATTGCATTGGATAACAGGTTTTTTAAGATCTGGTTTAAACGCAAAGCGTCCGTCTTAATATAAACAGGTACGTTTTTCTCAATGTTCATTTCCAGGGAAATCCCTTTCTTATCGGTTTGATGCTTGAAATTGAGCCGCAACGACGCAAAGAGCTCCTTGATCACAATAGGTTCTACATTTAAAGTCATTTTACCCGCCTCAATTTTCGATAAATCAAGCACCTCGTTAATGAGCATTAAAAGATCCTGCCCGCTTCGGTAAATAATGTTTGAGCTCTCTACCTGGTCAGTATCCAGGTTATTATTTTTGTTGTCAGCCAGGTCTTTCGCTAAAATCAACAAGCTATTCAGTGGTGTACGTAGCTCATGACTCATATTTGATAAAAATTCCGATTTATACTTACTGCTTATTTCGAGCTGTTTGGTTTTTTTATCAAGTTCCTCATTGGCTCTTCGCATTTCGTCTTGCTGCTTCTGTAACATTTGGGCCTGCAGTTCCAAGTCTAAAGCTTGTTTTTTTGCCAGTGTTATATCCGTTGCAATTTTTAATATCTTATAGGGTTTACCCTGAGTATCAAAAATCGGATTGTAATTTCCTTTGATCCATACGCTCTCCCCTCCCTTTGTAATCCTTTTGTATTCAAACTCCTGGAACTCACCCTTTTTTAAATTATTCCAGAGTTCATGGTAGTCGTTTTGATTCTCAGTTCCTTTTTCAAGGAAAATTGAATCGTGTTTTCCCACAATTTCGGATTCCTTACTGTAACCCATTACATCTCTGAAAATATCGTTCGACCTAAGTACCACGCCATTTAAATCGTACTCAACCGCCATGTTCGATTTATAAATAGCCGTTGTGATCGCTTCAATCTCATTCTTTTGATTCTTGGTGTTTGTAATATCAAAACGGATAGCAACATACTTTTCAATTTTACCATCCTTTCCCTTAAAGGGTGTAATAGTTGTGTCAACCCAATAAAAGCTGCCGTCTTTCGCCTTGTTCAGGATTTCTCCGTTCCATACTTTACCAATGCTGATCAGCTTCCACATCCCAATGAATAAGCCATCGGGTTGCCTTTCCGACTTTAACAACCGGTGGTTTTGTCCCATCAGCTCCTCACGTGAGTACTTTGAAATCTCACAAAACTTATCATTTACATAAATAATATCCCCCTTCTCATCAGCGATAGAAACAATAGCCGCATTGTTCAGGCAATCTACCTGGCGCGTTAACTCGGTGGTTACGTTTTCGATCTCATCCTTTTGATTTTTTGCTGCTGTAATGTCGAAACGAATTGCAACATACTTCTCAATCTTGCCATCGCTACCTTTAAATGGCGTAATAGTGGTGTCAACCCAATAGTAGCTGCCGTCTTTTGCTTTGTTTAAGATCTCTCCATTCCAAACGCGACCCTGGCTAATTAATTTCCACATACCGATAAATAATCCATCCGGTTGTTTTTCAGATTTCACAATCCTGTGGTTTTGCCCCATCAATTCTTCACGCGAATATTTGGAGATCTGACAAAACTTGTCGTTTACATAAATAATATCTCCTTTCGCGTCCGCTATCGAAACAATTGCGGCATTATTCAAACACTCAATCTGTTTTGATAATTCTTCAGTGATCGATTCGATCTCGTTCTTTTGGTTTTTCGTATTTGTGATATCAAACCGGATCGCAACATATTTTTCAATTTTACCGTCGAGGCCCTTGAACGGGGTGATTGTTGTATCTACCCAATAATATGAACCATCTTTGGCTTTATTTAAAATCTCGCCATTCCAAACTCTCCCCTGGCTGATCAGCTTCCACATCCCGACAAATAAACCTTCAGGCTGTTTAGAAGATTTTACGATCCTGTGGTTCTGCCCCATCAGCTCTTCACGCGTATATTTCGAAATTTCGCAGAACTTATCGTTAACATAAATAATATCACCATTAGCATCTGCAATAGATACGATTGCGGCATTATTCAAACAATCCACTTGTTTGGCTAGCTCCAATGCAGTCTTTTCCATGTCGCTCTTTTGCAATTGCAATTTATCGAGCAGGTCTTTCAGTGATTCCTGGTTAAGAGAGGTGTTAACGGAGATAGCTATATTTTCTGAAGCCTCTTCAAGCAACTTTAATTGAATTGGTGTAAAGGAGCCAACTTTTGCAAGTTCGATCACCGCGATTGTCCGGTCATTAAATACCACCGGGATAATAACTATAGAATCCGGAATTTGCTTACCCAAGGAAGATTTAATCTGGAAATAATTTTTCGGTACGTTATCAAAAACAGTTAATGATTTTTTTAAAGCAACTTGGCCCACCATTCCCTCACCCAAAGGAAAACTCATTGTCAAGTCACTTTTGGTTCCATAAGCATATTGCAGGACAAATCCTTCGTCTTCCAAAACATAGACCGTTCCAATCTGAACAACTACATATGTTGCCAGGAAATCAATTATTTCCTTAGACACTTCCGGAAGCGTTTTTTCACCACGCAGCCTTTCACTTAAAATGTTTTTTCCGTTTTGCAGCCAGGTTCTTTCTGCGTGTTCTTCGGAAACCCTTTGTAGATTACTTTGCATTTGCTGTAATGCAATACTTAATTCATCTTTTGGGTTGTCAGATTTATGATTTAGGTTATTAAAATTCTCCATTCAAAGTGGTTTTTTGTGGATAAAATATTTTAGTGTAATATAGGCAATTCACGCTGGAATCCCGCAGTGTCACTAGGTTTTTGTAAAAATAGTCTGGCATGATTTTGGCGTATTATTTTACCGCCAGGCCTTTCGATTAAAAATGTGGAATTATTTCCATAATTAACATTATCTCAAAGGTGGAGATAAGTTTCATGACGAGAAAGTTCTGTGGGGCAGCTGCAATTTTCGAGAAAGCGTGTATTTTTAAATCTAGGAAAACTTTCTAACTTACCGTGTAAAAGTTGCATTTAATTTTCAAAATAAAGGGAAAAAATTATCTCAAATGGATGACAGAAAAAGCTTTTTGATCTTAATGGCGGACGGAAATCTTGAGGATCATGACAAAGTTAAAGCGGCTGCTCGTCAATGCCTGATCAATCATGTGTTCACCTCCGTATACAATGGTCTCAACTAATGGATTTTCTCGAACGAAAGGGCGTTTATAAAAGTGAACGAGAACAGCAACCGGACCTTCTTGTTATGGATATTAAGCTTGATCTCGTTGATGGGTTTAAAATTCTCAATCATATTAAAGAAAACCATCGCTTATCAAAAATGCCGGTTTACGTTCTCACGAAAACTATTATTGAGGAAGATCAAGTAAGAGCTAAACGTTTAGGAGTTAAAGATTATTTTCAGAAACCTTTAAGGGAAAACGAATGGCTGGATATGGTGGGCGCTATTTGCTCTACAACCTTCGACAAGAAAGACTTAAATTGCAAAATGGATTAGCATCTTATAATACTTAATTTTATCTTTGCCTGGTCAGCTAACTGACTTTTTTTTTGGGTAAAAGAAAGAGCCCTGCTTGCTTTCAAGCGGGGCTCGTCAATTCTATACATTAACCTCCTTTGACCCCGGTAATAATAGGCTTCTAGCTCACGAATGAAGCATTTGAGCGAATTATGCCGCTGATACGCATCTGGAACTTATAAATTCACCGCGTGCCGGCAAACTTTCAAATACTCTTTGTAGATGATGACCAGGATGATCAATTCATTCTGCGAAGTTCATTTGAACAAGTAAGCAAACAAATTAAGATAACTTCCCTTTATAGCGGACCAGAACTTTTAAGTTTTTTGGCCTCCCGAAATAAATCTTCGGGAATTCCGAAGTTTCCTGATGCAATAATTCTCGATATTAATATGCCAGGTATGACGGGACTGGAGGTTCTGGAAAAAATTAAGGGTGATACAGCCTTCAAAAACATACCAGTCTTTATGCTCTCAACCCTGAGAACCATTCAGCGGGTTGACAGAAGTATTGAGTTAGGTGCCATACAATATTTTTCTAAACCTAATAGTTCTAGGGACTATGACCCTATTTGCAGAGAAATTTTGGAAAATTCTATCTTTCACTCATGAGCCTGCTACTATCCTGTTACTTAAAGATCTTGCTCCATTAAAAAAGAACTTGCGGTATGTTTCGGACGGCTTTATTTTTCGTGAAGGCATAAACTATTTCCATCCAAGTCCTTAAGCCATGCGAATTTACCCCAGGGAGTCGTATCAATTTTACCAACTTCAATTCCCTTTTCTTTTAAAGTTTCGATATTCTTTTTTAGGTCGTTTGTTTCGAGTATTATGCCTTGAAAACTTGCTAGCGAAATAGTTGTGTTAGTACCTGGGATACCCATTTGTATCCATGTTTCATCATGTTCTCCAGGGCCTTCAACAATTACTTTAAATCCCAGCTTCAAATAAAACTCTTTTGCTTTTTGCCTGTCCTTAACAGGAACCATAATAATTTCTACTGATTTCATTTTCTTAATTTTTAAGTTCGAGTACAAAATTGCGAAGACTTTACTTTCCTTCACCATGTAAAAACGACAATGTTACCCGCTGTTTGCGACAACTTATTTAATTACATTTAATCACCAAATACTCCGTATGAAACACGTCTCCATTCTCCCATTGTACGACGCCACTATGACCAGCATTGATAGCTGTCATCAACTTCTAAATAGAGTCAACGACTTTATGAAATACCAAAACAAACCAATTTTTTATAATGTCGAAATTGTGGGGTTAACAAAAAAAGCATCATTGTCAAACGACTTGTATACCATTAATTCTCACAAAGTAATCAGTGAAGTAAAAAAAACAGATGTGATTGTTCTACCGCTTTTGTGCGGTGATTTTATTCAGGCTGTCCGCGAAAATGCGGGGTATACAAAATGGCTTCATGCGCAATATCATATGGGCGCTGAAATTGTTTGTTTATGTGTAGGTTCGTTTTACCTTGCATCAACTGGTCTACTAGACAATAAAAAATGTGCCGTTCATTGGGCAGCTACGAATCAATTTAAGGATATGTTTCCGAAAGTGAAAATCGTAACGGATAATATCATAACGGAGGAGAATGGCATTTATACATGCGGTGGTGGTTATTCTTATTTGAATTTATTGTTGTTTATTATAGAAAAACATTTAAGCAGAGAAATATCCGTCCTGGCATCGAAAATGTTTGAAATTGATATTGAGCGGAAAAGCCAGAACCCATATATGATATTTATTGGGCAAAAAAAGCATGGCGACGAATCAGTGTTAAAAGCACAAAACGAAATTGAAAACAATCCTACAAAAAAATATACGGTAGAAGATATTTGTAAGAGCCTTCACATAAGTAGAAGGACTTTTGAAAGAAGATTTAAAAAGTGCACGGGTAATTCTCTGCTGGAATACGTTCACAGAGTGAAGATAGAGTATGCGAAAAAGCATTTGGAATCAGGAAGAAAAACTGTAAATGAAATAATCTTCGAAGTAGGATATAACGATATTGACGCGTTCAGAAGAATCTTTAAAAAAATAACAGATCTTTCGCCCTTGGATTACCGGAAAAAATATGCTCAATAACCCTATTTACAAAGTATTGCTACTAACTGGCATGAATATTTAAATCCTTTTAAATATCTTTACCAGTTCCTTTTTATGGGCCAAATTGAACTTCCATATGTAACTGTCAAATATGAACAGCCCATTGTGTTCTTTTATTTTAACCAAGACGTAGAACTCGGTTTTCCAGAACTTAAAGAACTAATATCTACAGCTGAAACGCTAAGTGGCAATAAACCCTACGTTACACTTTCCGATGTGCGGATAAATATTAATTTAACCCAGGTTGGTAAAAAATATCTTGCTGATCCAAATCACTTGCCTCTTTTTCGTGGAACTGCAGCAATAGTAAAAAATGGGATGATGAGTTTTGCTGCAAACTTTCTTAGCTACTTTGACAAAAAGCCATATCCATTTAAAGCATTCACTAATGAAACGAAAGCGGTAGAGTGGCTAAAAACTCTTGACCTAACGGAAAATGCGAAAGTTTATTGAAGCTCCTTCTTATGCAGGTAGAGATAAGCTTTTAGATTTATAACTTCCTCCTGCGTCGTGTAAGTATCAACTTCTTCCGTGATCATCTGATGTATAGCAGGGTTAGGACTGTATGTGTAGAGAAAGTTGGCAAAGGTTTTTCTCCGTATATAATATACCATTGTCAAATCTTCAGCAGTTACCTCGTTCTGATCAATTACGCCTAACTTGTTTTGAATCCAGTTTTGAGTATTTTTCTCAATGAAACCAGTAATCTCGTTTTTTGCTAAAGCTTGGAGTATTTCCTTATTGGAATCCAAACTCATTTGAGTCAACTGCTTTTCAGAAATTCTCGACAGGGGCTTCATCATCGGCAAATCATATTGCCGGGCAAACCTAATACCTACAGTAACAAATTCTTCGACTTTATTTTTCAATAAATAGGCCGCAAAGTCCGGTAAATATTTGAACTTAAAAAGGGCAGGATTTATATTGAGTTCAAACATGTTTTACGATTAATATTTGGTGCAACAAATATACTTTTTTACTTTACTATTTGTGCCTTATTTTCGCGAAATTTTGATAAAATCGTTATAAAGCTTTTTGCTTCATTTATTGATATATTCTGCAAAAGATCGCTGAATTGGCGCTCTTTTTCCAGGATTTTTATTAATTTTTTGCCGGCTGCGGTTACTTTAATAGATCGCATTCTACGATTATCTTTGTTTTTAATCTTCTCCACAAAACCCTTTTCAACCAATCTATCCACCGTCCGCGATACATCTGAATTAGGTTCGAGAATCATCTGCTTTATTTGCTGAAGAGTAACTGGATTCGGGTTAAAGTGATAGATGATGCTGAGAACATGCGATTGAGTAAAAGACAGTTTGTAAGGTTTTAGGATTTTTTTATACGCATCCATTAATGAAAAATGTGTGTAGTGCAGATTTGCAAGCACCTTTGAATAGTCGTTTTGAAGGTCTTTAAGATCTTCTAAATTTTCAAATAGTGCTGCATGTGGATCTTTCATATCGTATGGTGGGGCAAAGAATACAAAGGTATATAAACGTCCTATTATTCTCCACCCTATTTTCTACCAGGTGGCATCTGTTTCGCGTTTTTATACTAGCAAATTGATAAACCTCGTCTCTAAGGAATAAAATTTCCTTGGGTTGGGGATTTTTTTCTGCAAAACAGCAAATTCACTCCGATAATGAGGAAGTACAATAAAATCATGTTGATTGATGACGACGAAGAAGATCGCGAAATCTTTCTTACTGCGCTTAATAGAATTGAATCACCGGTTGCTTGCGAGGCATTTGGTAATGCAAGAGAAGTATTAGATCAATTGATTGAAAAATCACTGAGTACAGATCTAATTTTCTTAGATCTAAACATGCCCTTAATGAATGGACAACAGTTTTTAATGCAAATTAAAAAACATCCAGATCTGAGCGACATTCCTATTATTATTTTTTCTACTTCCTCGCACAAAGAAACTATCAAGCTGATGAAAGACCTAGGAGCAATGGACTTTATTACGAAGCCAGAGGACTTCACCGATTTGGTGAAGATTTTACAAAATACCTTAAACTGAATCTGGTGCTATCTAAACCCACTTCCAAATTACATTATTCCAGTTCTAAAATAACTGCGGAACTTATCGAGCAAACTGATTGGAAAAATACAGAGCTTGGTCCAATGGAGTCATGGCCGATCGGTCTTACCCAAGCAGTAAGAATGATGATGGTAAATCCTCTTCCTATTTGCATTGCGTGGGGAAAGAATTTAGTCCGTATCTACAATGAGCCTTACATTCCTCTTCTCAGAAATCAGCATCCGGCAAGTTATGGTGCACCGATGGCTGCCTCGTCGCCTGCCAAATGGGACCAATTTGAGCCTATCTTTCAATCGGTTTTAAACGGTGAAATGTTTAGCATGAAAGATTTGAAGGTTGATCTCGTAAAAAATGGCATTTGGGAAGAAGCTTATTTAGACCTTAATCTTTCTCCTATTTTTATTAGTGAAGAGGAGATTGGCGGCGTCCAAATAATGGCATCAGAAAGCACTGAAAGGGTGAGAGCAGTTCAAAAGGTCACAACATCGGAGAACCGCTTTAAGGACTTAATAGAGAACGCACCTGTAGGTATTGCGGTATTTCGTGGTTCTAATTTCATTGTTGATGTGGCTAATAAAGCTTATTTACCGCTCATCGGCAAAACAGCGGAGGAATTTATCGGTAAACCACTTTTTGAAGCTTTACCAGAAGCTAAGGAGCTTTTGCCGGTTGCTCAAAATCTTGTTGCCACTGGTCAACCTTGGGTTGCTAATGAGTATCCATTATCTTTTAATGAAAACGGACAAATACGTACCCGGTACTACACCGCAATATGGGAACCTGTAAAGGAATCTGATCAACGGAATGACGGGTTCATGGCTGTTGTGACAGAAGTAACTCAGCAGGTAGAGGCGCGAAAAAAAATAGAGGCCAGCGAATTACGCCTAAGAAATCTTGTGAGCCAATCGACAGTGCCAACCGCAGTGTTTTTCGGTCCAAAACTTACTCTGCAATTGGTAAATACAGCAATGATAGAGCTTTGGGAAATTGGTGACAAAGAAATAGTCGGAAAACCTCTAACAGAATTTTTACCAGAGATGGCGGATCAACCGTTTCCTACACTATTACAAGAGGTGTATGAGTCTGGAAATACTTATTACGCAACAGAAGCCCCGGTATTTTTGACAAGTCGTGGAACTGTCTACATGGACTTTAGTTATAAAGCCATGCGTAACGAGAATAATGAAATTGACAGTATTTTAGTTCAGGCTGTTGATGTTACAGGAGTTGTACTTTCTAAACAAAAATTATTACTTAGCGAAGCAAACCTTAAGAACACAATTTTAAAAGCTCCTGTTGCGATGTGTATACTTCGTGGTCAGGAGTATGTGGTTGAAATTGCCAATGAAAAAATGTATGAGTTGTGGGGAAAATCAGCTGAACAGCTATTAAACCAGCCTATTTTTACAGGACTTCCCGAAGCTAAAAACCAGGGCCTTGAAAAGTTATTAGATGAAGTTTTTAATACCGGCAACACTTTTTCTGCACAGGCAGTACCAATAAATCTTCCACGAAATAACAAAATTGAAACTGTTTATTTAAACTTTATCTATGAAGCGCTGCGGGAAAGTGGTGACAAAATAACTGGGATTATTGCCGTGGGTAACGATGTTACCGAACAGGTACTTTCAAAACAAAAGATTGAAGAAGTAGTAGAAAAAGTGAAGCACAGTGAGCAAGAGGTAAGAAGTATTGTTGAAAGTGCGCCTTTCCCGATAGGTGTTTATGTTGGTGAAAAATTGAATATTCTTTTAGCAAACAAAAGCATAATGGACGTTTGGGGGAAAGGATATGATGTTATAGGAAAATCTTACATAGAGATTTTGCCGGAATTAAAAGGTCAAAATATTGTGGAGCAGATTTTATCTGTTTTACATACCGGCGTTCCTTTTCACGCAAAGAATCAGAGGGTAGATTTAGACGTAGACGGACAGCTAAAACCTTTTTGGTTCAACTACAGCTTTACGCCATTATTTGATGGCAATAGAAAAGTGTACGGTGTCATGAATACGGCGGCAGATGTAACAGATTTGAATCTTGCAAAGCAGAGTGTTGAAATAAGTGAGAAGAATTTTCGCAATGTGATCATTCATGCGCCAGTTGCAATGTGTTTACTTAAAGGTCCCGCGCACGTAGTTGAAATAGCCAACGAAATGATGATTCATTTATGGGGTAAGGCATACGAAAAAGTGATGAACAAACCCATTTTTGAAGCGCTTCCCGATGCCAGAGCGCAGGGCCTTGAAAAGTTATTGGCAGATGTTTATAACACAGGTGAAGCCTTTCATGGAACAGAAATCCCTGTTAACCTGGAAAGAAACGGCAAGATCGACACTGTTTATCAAAATTTTGTGTACGACCCATATCGCGATTCGGAGGGAAATGTAATAGGCGTTTTAGCAATATCAGTTGATGTCACTGCTCAAGTAGAAGCTAGACATAAGATAGAAGAAAAAGTCACTGAACGAACAAAGGAACTGGCCAAAGCAAACGACAGTTTAAAAAAATCTAATGCTGAACTTGCTCAGTTCGCGTACATTGCTTCACATGATCTTCAAGAGCCTTTAAGGAAAATTAAAACCTTTGCGCATTTATTACATGAAACCAGTGCCAAAGATTTGAATGAACAATCTTTACGTTATCTTGAAAAAATAAGCAATTCAACTACCCGCATGAATGCACTGATTCGAGACGTGTTAGTGTATTCGCAGGTTATACAAGATAAAAATTTGATGGAAAAAGTCGATCTGAATAACGTTCTAAGGAATGTACGTGAAGATCTAGAGTTGCTAATAGAGCAGAAACAAGCAGACATCCATATCAGCCAATTGCCAATTATAACGGCCGTTCCGCTTCAGATGACACAGCTTTTTGGGAACTTGTTGGGAAATGCGTTAAAGTTTACTCGACCAAATACTAAACCCGTTATTCACATTACTTCGAGATTAGCAGCTGACCAAGAAATTGAACAAATGAACTTAAAATCATCTTACCAATATTACAAAATTGAAGTTCGCGATAATGGCATTGGCTTCAAAACAGAAAATGCCGAGCAAATCTTCAATATTTTTCAAAGGTTGCATAATAAAACTGAATACGAAGGAACAGGTATTGGCCTGGCATTGTGTAAAAAAATAGCACTTAATCACCAAGGAGAAATCACAGCAAAGGAAAGCACTGTTGAAGGCGCAGTATTTCAGGTATATTTGCCTACCAGTTAATTAATTTGGAGAAATAAGTTGACCTTAAAAATATTAGTTAAGTAATTTTTAAAACATGCAGTCAGGTCTCTCCATTCATGGTTCTATTTTTTTTCTGCTAAAGAAATTTATCGATCATTCATTCGGTTTAGGACATTGGGAAAAAATTCTCGAGGAAAGCAAAACAGAACACACAAACTTTGATATAACGCGCGCATATCCGATTGAGGAAATAGCAGCAATAATAAATGCTGTGTCGAATCGGACGGGGAAAAGTGCAAATGAACTCAAAGAGGCATTTGGTATTTATCTGGTGCCAGATCTTTTTCAGCTTTATGGGTCATACCTACAACCTCAATGGAAAACTTTAGACGTTGTTGAGCACACGGAACGAGTGATGCATGGCGCCGTCCGTAAACTAAATAGCGCGGCTAATCCTCCGATTTTGAACGTTACAAGAATCAACGAAAATAAATTGATGGTAGATTATTTTTCCAAACGAAGAATGGGAGCCTTAGCTGTGGGGATAATTAAAGGAATTGCAAAATATTTTCATGAAGAACAACAGATTGTCATTACACCAACGACAGACGCTGATGCCGAGCGCGTGCAGTTAGTCATTGAAAAACTCTCTGGAAAAGAATAAGAATCTTGTTCAACTATTTGGCTAACTCCTCAACAATTCCCCGAATTAGGATAGGTTTGCCGCCTTCTGAAACAATAAAACCCTTTGATTTTATCTTTTTTTCCTTGCCCGATTTAATGTAACGATAGGTCATTTCAAATCGGCCGCTTGATTGGTAAGCCTGAGCAACTTGTAACTGCATATCAGCCCGATCATCAGGATGCACCCATTCGATGAATTTTTCAAAAGTGGTGAGGTCATCGATCTCAAAAATTCTTTTGTATTCAGGAGTGTAAACACTTTTTGTATGATCGTGAAAATTGATAATGAACGATCCTGTTCCGCTTAATTCCTGAGCTTCAAGCAATAACTCCTGATGTAAAACAAGTTTTTCGTGCTGGAGCTTTAAATAAACATTGTAACTAACTAATTCCTCTTGGGTGGTATACACATCCACTTCCTGAATAATCAATTTCTGCAAGACAACGTTTTTTGTATAGGCATCTAAAAAATATGCAAATGTCTTTCTTCGAATGAAGAATACCAGAGTTATGTCTTCTGCTACTACTTCGTCTCGCTGTACAGTTCCAGTCCTATTTTCAATCCAGTTCTTTACTGATCCTTTAATGTGTTCACTAATATTATTATTAATAATAGCCTCAAGCAGTCTTTTATTCGATGCGGTACTGATTTCGACAAGTTCTGGTTCGCTAAAACGGCTAAGAGGTTTAAGTAATGGCAGATTTGCCTCCTTCGCGAAACGAATTCCTACCGTTACAAATTCCCTAAGCTGATTTTCCAAAAGATATTTGGCGTAATCTTGCAAATAATGAAATTTAAATGCGGAAGAGTTTATTTCGAACTGTATATTGTCCATTTCCTACTAATTTTTTTCGAAGAACTTTTAATATATGGTCCACCAAATTTTCAGCAAGTTATCAAATATTTTATCAATCGGGCCGTTTTTGCACCCCCTCTGTACGTACAGTGAACTTTGATTTTGAGCTAAGAAATGTTACGTAACTTTAACTCATAAAGTTTCTTTAGGTATGGTTTTTGATTTGAATAACTCAAAATAAGGAAATGCATAGTCCGCCTTCTGCATATAAGATAGATGACCTCTGCTCATTAGAATTAGATGGAAAAGTTCTTCAGATCACGTTGCACAATGGTTTGTTTAATGCTTCAACTGTAGAAAGAATTCTAAAAAAGCTTGATGAATTTATTGACGGAAGACAATTTTTAACAGTGATAAATTGTGAAGAGTCTGCGAGAACTACTGTAAAAGCCTTACGAAGAATGGCGGAGCCTTCAGCTCTCGGATATGCATTGGCAAAGGCATATGTTATAAAATCCGTTCATCAGCGAGCGATGGCAGATATATATCTAACATTTTTTCGACCTTCAAAACCGGTGAAATTTTTCAATAACATTGAGAAAGCTAAAGAGTGGCTGGATCAACTTAATTAACCAGGTATTCATTTTGCCATTTTCAATACTTTTACAAAAAACATATGAGATGGCCGCAGACAGATTTGGCAACCGAAAGAGCAGAAGATGGGAGTTTTTTATCTATGGTCTTATACTCGGCATCGCGCTGACGAGTATTCTTTTTCTCGCGTTTAAATAATCATGCTATTTTACTAACCTAAAATTTTAAACAAATAAAGGTGACGCAGTTCAGGAAATTAATTACTTACCCGCTCCTACCATCACTTTCCGAGCTAATACCTGCTGAGTAACTTCGTTTGCACAGCAAATCATTCCCACAATAGCGTTTGTTTCATCCTAGTGGTGTCCAAATAGAATTAAAGTAACAAGTCTCATCTTGTCCGTTTCTATTCAAGACAATTTCAAATTCTGTTGCAGGAAATGGTTCACCAGTATCCAACAACTTCATTGCAATGGGATAGAGAACTTCTTTAGTTTCCTGCAATGCTTCATTCGAATTAGAAAAAAATCCAGATGTAAGACACCTGGATTTTTTGTATTTTCTAAGCCGAAACTTCGTCGGTTTCAAGTTCAGCTTTCAGATGATCAAATGATTTTGACATTGCGGGTTCAAAAGGTAATTCGATAAAAAACTCTGCCCCTATACCTAACTCACCACTTGCTGAAATAGATCCGCCGTGGCGATTAACAATTTTTTTACACAAAGCAAGTCCCAGTCCTGTTCCCTCGTAATCATCTTTAGAGTGAAGCCGCTTAAACGTACCGAAAATAACATCTTTCTTCTCGCTGTCGAAACCGATACCATTGTCGCGAAACCGCACGGATACATATTGTGCTCCATTTAATGTCTTAGTTTCTGCTGTAATACTTATTTTGCTTGGAACATCATTTTTCGCAAACTTCAATGAGTTATTAATTAAATTATAAAACATTTGATGTATCAGAATTGGAATCCCCTTTATTTTTGGCAGATGTTCGAAGGTGATTGTAGCGTTTTTTGATTGCATGAGTAGCTCAAGATCCTTTTGCACGTTTTCAACTACAAGATTTAAGTCTACTTCTTCTATCGCCTCATCAATAGAATCGACAGATGAATATTTTAATACTCCTTCTATCATCATTTTGACTCTATCAACAGCAGAATGTAGTTTCAAGACATGATCTTTTGCGCGATCATCCATTTTATTGGTATACTCATCCCTGAGAATATTTAAAAACATTTTTATTTTTCTAACCGGCTCTTTGAGATCATGACTAGCAACATGAGCAAATTGTTGTAAATCTTCGTTAGACCTTACCAACTCCTCAGTTCTCTTATTAACCAATATTTCCAGTCGCTCAGTTAATGTTTCCTGCTCTTCAATATCTGTGTTTGTACCAATCCAGCGAAGTACAGTATCATCAGCCCCTTTAATAGGATATACCCGAGTCAGAAACCTGCGAAATTGACCTTGACTATTCCTAAGCGGGAAAGTAAGCTCGAATGGCTGATTGCCTTTGATACCTTCTTCTAGGGACTTTATTGCACGAGCTACCGTTTCTGGATGGTGGGCAGATTTCCAGCCGTGTTCTTTACTTTCGTTCTCTGTTAATCCGGTATAATTGTACCATTGTTTATTAAACCAGGTCCGGGTGCCATCAATATTCATCATCCATGCTAAATTCTGCATGTTGTCGGCGATGATACGAAAATGTTCTTCACGTTCTCTTAAATTTTCTTCAGCTTTTTTGCGATCAATAACAAGAGCTGCGGTTCGAGTAGCAAAATCAATTATTGTTCTGTCTTCTTCGGTTGGCTCATGCGGCGCATCATAATATAATGCAAATGTTCCTATTAAGGTTTGATCAGCTACGGAGAATATTGGCGTTGACCAGCAGGAGCGCAAGCCAAAAGACATAGCAAGATCTTTAAAGTTTTTCCAGAGTGGATCAGTAGCTATATCTCTCACAATTACTGCTTTCTTACTATATGCGGCGGTTCCGCATGAACCAACTTCTGGTCCAATTTCTATTCCGTGAATTTTTTCATTGTATTCTGCAGGTAAACTTGGTCCGCCACCATGCAATAGTCTTTTGCCATCCGTGTCTAAAAGTAAGATTGAAGCTTTCATGCCACGAGCAGAATACTTTTCAATAGAGTTTATTAGATGATTCAGTGCTTCACCTAATGGCGCACCACCAGTAACCATTTCCAGTACTGTACTTTGATCCTGAGATAAGCGTTTTGCTCTTACTACCTCCGTTATATCATTTCCCTGTACGAATATTCCAGTAACTTTTCCATCAGCTTCCTTCACCGGCTGATACACAAAGTTAACGTAGTAGTTCTCTAATTGTCCATTGCCTTTCTTGTCAATTTGGACAGCACTTTCTTCACTTATAAACGGTACACCGGTTTTATAAACCTGATCAAGTAAATCAAGAAATCCTTGTTCTTTAACCTCTGGAAGTGCTTCAGCTACAGTTTTTCCTATAAGTTTTCTGTCGTCACCAACTAATTTCTGGTACATGCTGTTTGCAAGTTCAAAAACGTGGTCAGGGCCCTTTGTTGCTGCGATGAATGAGGGGGCATGTTTAAAAAGATCTCTTAAATGCTGTTGTTCTTTCTGGAGTTCAGCTTCCGCCTTAGTTCTTTTGTTTTCAGCAAGTTTACGACCGGTCGTTTCAACAACGATCGCGAGAACACCGGCAGGCTTCCCTGCTTTATCAATAAGTGGACTATAGTTTAAATCCATCCAGACCTCCTCAGCATTTCCATTTCGGTAAAGTGTGAGAGCCATATCCTTGTAGGAAAGTGTTTTTCCTGCCAAACATTCCTGCAAAACATTACGGTTAAAATCTGCCACCTCAGGCCAACCTTCCTCCACCTTCGAACCTAGCAATGATGGGTGCCTTGCTCCCGCAAAATCCGAGTAGGCATCGTTATAGATCATAATACCATCTTTCCCCCACAACATCACCAGTGGTACTGGAGATTGCAGTACGATGTTAACAGATACAGTTAAACTTGTTGGCCAGGTCGCTATTGGTCCAAGTTCGGTAGCCGACCAATTAAAAGATCTGATTAAATTCGCCATTACGGAATTTCCAGCTATTGGGGCTACAAATATTGCTTCTTCCTGTTCCATGAATAATAGATTATTGTAGAATTACTTCTACGATTAATAAATTTTTTTTAGAATAAATGAATCGTCGAGCTAAGTAATGTGATAAGCCCAACTTCTATAAATGATTTGGTTGCAGGCGATTTTACTAGATCAGAAATATAATTGACCAGTTCGCTTACCTCTTCCGGCTTTGTAAAAAAACCATCAGCCCCCAAATTCTTTGCTGTTTCTCTTGCGCTTTTCTGGCTAGATGTTGTGTATATTATTACTTTCAAATTTTTCAATTTCTCATCTTTGCGAATCTTGGACAGTACTTCAAAGCCTGTCATATTAGGCATATTCACGTCTACAAAAACATAGTCGGGTAAAGTGGCCGCGTTTTGCAGCTTCTGAAGTCCGTCATACCCGTTACTTGCTTGTAAACACATCAGACCAGCGTCAACTTTATTAACGCTCTCTTTGAAAACTGTTCTGTCATCCGAATCATCATCAATGATCATAAGGGCATTGGATCTCAAACTATTCATTATTGGTATCTGTTAGTATGTAATTTGCTAATTAGTTATATTAAATTTACTCTCACTTCTATGTACAAAATCATGTTGATCGATGATGATAAAGACGATCGCTCGATCTTTACCGAAACTTTAAAGTCCATTGACCCCACTGCTCAATGCGTTGCTTCTAAAAGTGGGAGTGACGGCCTAATGGCTTTGAACATAGAAAAAAGCTTGCCAGACGTGGTTTTCCTCGACATTAATATGCCGGGCATGAGCGGATGGGAAGTGCTTCGCAAAGTAAAAAAGGACCACAGCCTAAAGAATATTCCCGTTATTATGTATTCGACGTCATCACACGACCGTGATGTTCAAATTGCAGCAGATTTTGGAGCCGTGGCCTTTTGCACAAAACCGGATGATGTAAAACACCTCCGTACGGTGTTGAAATTTGTTTTGGCAAATATTCAAACACTAACAACATTGTTATTCGTAGAATCCGGGATCAATTTCTTTAAACAAGCAAAAGGGACGCAAAATAGATAATGTTTTTAATTTCTATTTTAACCGGCCTTTTAATATGTCAGGCATGACTTGAATCGAGGTTTTGGAAAAAACTTAAGCTCTGAAGCAGTTCCGCTATATTCCAGTTTTTAACTTTTCTAGTAAGAACAATTCAAATAGTTTGACAAAAGTATGTGTATCCCGGGAATGATCTTGGACTATTAACTCCGAATCAATAACGATTTTTAATTCAGCAATTCAACAAAAAGAATATCAGACGCAGAGAGCCGATAAATCTTGATGTGCCAGTTGAGCAATACAATTTGATAAGAGATGCTCTACGAAATTCAGATAATGTGAAAGAGATGGAAATAATAATGGATATAGTTAGACTCTATGATATAATGCTCGGCAGCCTCATAAATGCTCTGGATTCGAAGGTTTATGCGATTGCTCTCGTTTGAAGATCCGCATTAGATTTTAAATCACGTACAATCTGGTTCTCGCGTTTATATTTTTGAAAATGTTTAAGCGCACTCAATCTCAACTCCATCTCATCAACTACGATATTCCCGAAATCCTGCAAAAGTGACATTTGCTCGCTACTTAAAAACCGCGGCTTTTTATCGATCAAACACAAAGTTCCGATGTTATATCCATCTCTCGTTTTAAGGGGAACAGCAGCGTAAAACTGCAATCCAAATTCACTACACACTAGCGGATTTGCTAGGGTTCTAACATCTTCTTTTGCATTCTCAACTAAATAAATATCATCAGAAAGTATTGCGGAAGCACAAAGCCCTGGGTCTCTGTTAATTTGTTCTACGCCTTCCAAGCCTGATTTAGCCTTGAACCAGATCCGATCCTGGTCTACAAGCGTAACTAGAGCAATAGGCATATTAAAAACGCGCGCGGCAATTGATACAATCCTATCAAAAGCGCCGTCCGGAGGGGAATCCAAGATCTGAAACCGTTTTAACGCTTTCAGTCTCCCGGCCTCGTTTGAAGGTAGAATTGAGTTACTTTTTGAGGCTTTTGAGACTTTTCTTTTCATGAGGACGATTTATTAAAGATCAGTACGAAGTTACCTCTTGCTAGCGCCTTTTTGGAGGGCATTCGCTCAACGGGTATTAACTATCGGTAAAAAATCCTTCAGACTGCGTCAAACTATTTACTGGGACCTACGAGATCAAACACTCATTACATATTTCATGGATGAGCGTTTTAAGATTCTGGAAATTACCACTCTTTTTGTAATATCGACTTGCGCCTAACTCATGCGCTCTCTTCATATATTTAAGATTATCAGAAGTAGAAAGAATGTAAATGGGAATCTCTTTCAGGTCACTATGCTTTTTGATTTGCTCCAGAGCTGTTAGTCCATCAACCTTCGGCATATTAATATCTAATAGTACAAAATCTGGCTCAGCTTCCGAGATTTGATTTTTTCCCCTGCGAAACAGAAGATCAATTAATTCCGCCCCATTTTCGACTTCAACCAGCTTGTGCTGTATTTGTAATTCTTTAATTGCTTCTATGACAAAACTCCTGTCATCCGCATCATTATCTGCTAGAACAACAGTAATCATTTCCTTTTTCATTTTTGTCCGTTTTACTAAAGGTAAACTAATTAACCAACTTACACCTCTTTACTTTGTCTCAAAGATCTTGCTTATTGACGATTAAAGTATAACGACGGTATCAGGACTGCTACCAGCAAAGTTAGAAGCGCTTTCATCGAAAAAAACTCGGCTTTCATCGATAGTAAGTCAACCGCTTTTGCGTATTTTCCACCTTTACAAGTTATGGTAGCTGAAAAAACTGAAGGTTCGGACATCGACAAAAAAACGCTTGAGCGCCTCCATCAAAAAATGATCGAAGAAATCCAGGATTTCGCTATCATTTTAATGGATGTTAATGGTAACATTCTCTCTTGGAACAAAGGGGTTGAAAAGATCAAAGGGTATAAAGAAGATGAAATTGTAGGGCAGAATTTTCGCATATTTTATATGCCAGCAGATAGAGAAGCCAAACTTCCAGAATCATTACTTGAACAGGCAAAAAAAGAAGGGCGTGCAAAACACGTTGGTCGCAGGATTCGTAGAGATGGATCAATATTCTGGGGCAGCATTGTTATCACGGCAATTCATGATGAAGATGGAAGAGTAGTTGGTTTTACGAAGCTTACCAGGGAAATAACCGATCCAAATAATTTCAGGGATTTTTAAATATATAGATTATGAGTGAGCAAAATTTTAATTCAACTTTTAAGTTTCAATATCTGCCCGATTATGCAAAATTTCTCCTTCAAAATAAACTGGATGAATTTACATTGGTCAGTATTCGCTTTTGTCGTGAAGTGGATCTTCCAATGATGAGGCCGCTCGCTAAACTTTCAGAAAAGGATCTTGTTGAAATTTCCAAAGCCGGTAACAAAGAAGTGTTAGAGGCATTGGCGGTGAACGATGTTTATCCGGTTATCGAAAAGAATATTCAGAGATTTTTGAATAATGAAATGACGGATCTCGAAGGCAAAAGAATACTTGAAAATTCTGAAGTGGTTGCAGAGGACATTATTCTTGCATTTTATGTGCGGCGAAAAGTCTTTTCATTTTTCCTACACTCTTATACACAAAATGCAGTAGTTCATACTCTGATCATCGCCGAGGTTGACGCCTATTCCACCAGAGAACACCTTTTGACGTCAAAAGCCTTCATAGAAGGCCATTTGGTCAAGTAATAAAGAGGCGTTGTCATTAGACTTTTCGGAAGGAACTTTGGATTAAAAAAGTACTGTAGCTTCAATTCCTGCTCTGTTTGCCTTTGACCCAGATATGTCCACCGTATCACTATCTTATTAATTGACGGTGATTCGAATGATATACCCCTAAGTAATGAATCACTTAAAACAATTAGGGAACAACTGGTCTGATTAGGATTTCAAATATTTCCGTGCTAAATTTTGTATAATAAACCCAATTTATACAGCTTCAGGACTCACCTCCGTTTTTATATCAATCTGCCTTTTAATGATCGCCAGTTTCTTCAATTCCTCTAATTCCTGGTTGGATATTTGGAGAGCTCGGACTACCAACGGAAACCCATCAGCAAAGCTGATGGGTTTTTTTATTAGATTTAAATCGATGGAACATGTAGTTTATATTATGTATTCCCCGGGAAGTAATAGAAATTATACAGGCTGCTCCTCCAACCTAATACAACGATTTCCTTCACACAACATTTTTGGGCACGACAGCACCGCAAAATACAGACCTTGGATACTGGTACACGTAGAATTCTACATTACAAAGGCAGAAGCACTTAAGAGGGAAAAATATTATAAATCCGGGAGAGGTTCTAAAGTGAAAAATCAAATAATCACTGAATACCTAGCTCGTTGGGCTCATACCCTTCCCTGAAAGGGAAGGGCGTTGGTTCGAATCCATCTCCCGCTACCAAC
>CBIHOL010000031.1:0-42638 GCA_966211905.1 uncultured bacterium | reverse complement strand
ATGATGGAAGTAGAAAGTGTTTGCACAAATTCATATACGCGCTACCTGCGCATCACATTGTTGTACTAGCCTGAAAGATAATATACCAGGGTCCAGATGAGCGGGAGAATGCAGATGCTGAGGAAATACTGCTGATCGAAGATCTGGTCGGGGATCTGTCCTGTTTTTAAAGAATCGACCTGCGTTTTCCGGTAATAATTAAAAATGGTCCACGCCAGAACGGCGGCAAACCAGTCACCTATGATATAAAGCAGTGTATATAACTTTCTGTTCACAGGTAAACGAGTTTAATATTATCAAGGAACACTTCCGGGTTAGGATTGCTTGCGTTCTTCACCATTCTGAAGTAGACCTTAAGCTTTGATGAATAGGCGGGGGAGTTTACCACGTTGGCAAGAGGGATATAAACCTTGTTCCAGTTTGCCTGCGGGTTAAGATATAATGCCGGCCGTAATTCCAGTGCTTCATCGATCAGTCCGATAAGAAACTCCTCGTTGCATTTATAATCCAGCTCGAGGTAAACGTTCGGCGATCCTTTAGGTAAAGTGAAACCGCTGCCTGCCGATTCAACCTGCGTTAGGTAAGTATTACCTGGCAGCGTCAGTTTCAGCGAAGAGCCTTCAAAGCTTTCTGCCGGTGTTGCAATAGAAAAATCACTTTCAGAGATCGTTGATTTAACCATGGAATAACCGGAACCGGAATCAAAATTTTCAGTCCACGTAAAAGTCACCCCGCTGCTGTATTTGAAGTTTATTGGTACCTGCACGGTCTGACCTGTCGGCACAAACGTATCGAGCTGGATGGTCTCATAAAAAGGCCAGTAGACGCGGGTTTCGGAAATGCCGTTATTTTTAATGCCCGCCATCAGCTTAATGTCAACTTCCTTTCCCTTGCTCATAACCGGTAATGTGTTGCCAGCGGGATAACTGCCCATGAACTGATCGTTTACATACAAATGCAGGTCGGTGATCTTGTGACTGCCGCTACCTTGTGATGGGGTGGTTTTAACTGAAATGGAAGAAGCTTTGAAAAAAAAAGCCTCTTCGGCAGGCTTATATTTTTTGCAGGAAGTAAGAAATAGGGCGTATAGAAGTAATAGTAAAGTCAATCTCATACCATGCAATATTGTCTGCACATTCGAAAACGCTAAAATACAGTAAAATCGCTGACTGGTATTCAGGATTTTAATTTTTCTTCAATATCGAAGGCTATTTCAAGGGTTTTCACTGCGTCCTCAATACCAACTTTTGATGCTTTATTCGAATTAATGCTGGTATAGAACGTATTCAATTCTTCATTTATTGCGTTGGTTGGTAAAATAATCGGGTGCTCGAAAATTATTTCCTTTTTAGGCAGTCCATCACCCGGGTCAAGAACGATGTTCTTGGAGTCGGGGCCCGCGTTTCTGATCCTGATCACCTCGGTCTTTTTTTCCAGAAGATCAATATTCACAAGGTTTTGAGCGGTAAAGACCCTGAACTTCCGGGTGTTCTTAAAAGCCACGCGGTTAGTGGTGATGTTGGCAACGCACCCGTTGGCGAATTCGATCCGCACATTCACCAGGTCATGGGTACGGCTCACTAGGCACGTACCGCTTACATTGATCTTTTTCACATCCGATTTAACGATGCTCATCATCAGGTCGAGGTCGTGCATCATCAGGTCGAGCACCACTGAAACATCGGTTCCCCTGTTATTATATTGTGTAAGCCGGTGCACTTCAATAAAAACGGGATCCTTGATATATGGTTCAGATGCAACGAAGGCAGGATTAAATCTTTCAACGTGTCCTACCTGGAACACTACCCCCGCTTCCTTGATCAGCAGCTGCAGGGTACGGGCGTCTTTCAGGACCGAGGTAACGGGTTTTTCAATAAAAACATGTTTGCCTGCCTTTACGGCTGTTTTCGCTATTTCGAAATGTGTGCTGCTGGGAGTGGCAATATCAAGTGCCTGAGAATGTTCAATGGCTTGCTCGAGACTGGTGAAGGCGCTGACCTCATATTGCGCGGCAAGCTTTTGGGTGAGCTCTGTATCGATATCGTAGATCCCCGAAATATTCCAGTTCGCGTTTTCTTTGAGCAGTTTAAGATGGATCTTCCCTATATATCCAAGACCAATAAGAGAAATCAGGTTCGTCATTCGTTTCCAAAACTAATTGTTTTCAAAAAAAGCTGTTAGTAATTAAAAGTAAATTGTAAACACCGGTTGTTTATTACTGGATAGCTTTACTTTGTGTTTTACGAAGTTAGCAAAGAAGATGAGTACCTGTTCATGGGCAAGCGCAGACGCCTTGTGGAGCAATTAAAAGAAAAAGGCATCACCGATCTGAAAGTGCTTAAGGCCATAGAAAAAGTTCCCAGGCATTTATTTTTCGATACATCCACCGCCAGACCAGCACTGCTTGATCACGCGTATAGTGATAAAGCTTTACCAATAGGGGCAGGGCAGACCATCTCGCAGCCCTATACGGTTGCGTTTCAAAGCATGCACCTGGAAATAAAACCCGGCGACAAGATACTTGAAATAGGTACTGGCTGCGGTTACCAGACCGCTGTGCTGCTCGAACTCGGGGCTAAGGTCTTCAGCATTGAACGTCAGAAGACGCTTTTCGACAAGACGAAGTTATTTCTTCCCTACATCGGTTATAAAGGAGCCAGGCTGGTATACGGTGATGGTTACAAGGGCCTGCCGCAATTTGCACCTTTTGATAAGATCATTGTAACTGCGGGAGCGCCATACATTCCCAATGATCTGCTTGTTCAGATGAAACCAGGAGCTTTAATGCTGATCCCGCTGGGCGAAGGTGCCGTGCAGGAAATGGTATGGCTTAAAAAGACCGGTGAAAAAAGTTTTGACAGGAAAGCACTTGGAAATTTCCGCTTCGTTCCGTTGCTCCAGGACAAATCAACTCAAGGCTGATCTTTTATCTTTAATTCCACACAATTTTTATTTTAATTTGCGTTGAATTATTCAATGTACGATCTCACGCTTAACCAATTCACAATGAAAAAGATCTTTTTATTACTTTTTTCTGTCGCTGCGCTTAATATCTGCGCACAGCCGCTTTTGAGCAAGGACGGACGTCCGGTATTACCACAGCAGGGCGACTGGAGCATCGGGCTGGATGCCACCAGGCTGATAAGGGTGTTTGGTTTTCATTTTGTTTCTACTTCGAATGCCTTAACCGGCAAGTATATGAAGGATAGTGTTACTGCTTACAGGATCGGCATCCGCGCAGGATTCAACAATTATACTTCAAAAGCGTTTGTTACCGACCGCCTTGCAGCATCCAACCCGGTACAAACTTTTCCTGCAGCAGTGCCGCAAAAAGAAAATATCTGGGTGAGGAACACCGCGGTATTCGGATTAACGGGAGGGATTGAAAAGCGTCGGGGCACAGGAAGGCTTGTAGGAATCTATGGTATTGAAGGAGGTTTTTTTATTGCTTCTTCCAATGATAAATTTACTTACGCGAACCCGCTGAATTCTTCACCTCTTTCACCCATAATTGTTGATCCTGCAGAAGATGCTATGTTCAATTCCTCACTCGGTGCCGCCAACAATATCGACACTGTTCCGCAGATCCAGGACGTAAAAGGATCAGCGCGTATAGTAACGCGCAACAACGGACTTGCATTTTCTATCGGCGCGCGCGCATTTATTGGCGCAGAATTCTTTTTCCTTCCTAAGATGAGCCTTGGAGGAGAATTTGGCTGGGGAATGGGATTCACTACAACAGGCCGGTCAGAAACAATTTATGAATCGCAGGGTCAGTCAAGCAGCGCGGGTGTGAAACAAACTACGATCGACGGCAATGTTGAAAATACATTTTCCGTTGATACTGATAACAGCAATCATGTGGGCGGGCTTTCTGCATCGCTGAGGCTGAATTTGTATTTTTAAATAGTCTTCCGAACCGTTTAAAAATTATTTCACAATCTGTAATTTTTTTTCAGGTCTGCTGCTGCTTTGTAATAGACAGCAGCGAGAGAAAGCTCTGAAATTTTTTCAAATTACATTTCCAAATGTTTAGGGCATTGTTAGACGATGACCGCTTTTGTCGTGTTAAACCCTTACTTCTTAACTACGAAACGTGTTAAATCCGGATTTTTCTGTTAAAAAAAATTGACTTTTCTTAGTTTTTTAAATATGTTTGTTACAACAACTATTAATTAAAACTAAACAGATGAAGAAAAATTATTTTAAAGCGGGGGCATTCTGTGCTCTCCTTAGTGCATTTTTCCTACCGATGAGCGGGCAATTATCGGGAGTGTACACTATCAATAGCGGCCAGTTAACAGGGGGGACCAACTACCAGACCTTTAATGCATTTGCAACTGCGATCAACGCGCAGGGAACATCGGGACCTGTAACAGTTAATGTGGTCACGGGCACGGGACCTTACGTTGAGCAGGTTGAATTCAACCAGATTACTGGCGCAACAGCAGCCAACAGGATCACAATTAACGGAAACAATAATATCCTTCGTTTCGGGGCTACTGTGTCTGCGAATCCGCATACACTGCGCCTGAACGGTACGGACTTTATGAGCATCAATAATCTGAACGTTGAAGGGACAGGAGCAACTTACGCGCTTGTTTGTATCCTTACAAATTCGGCTGATTACAATAAATTTGACAATTGCACTTTCACTGCACCACAAAATGGTACAGGATCTTCGCAGGCTCCTTTCTGTATCTCAGGTACAGGCATCAGCCCTACAGGTACAGGTGCGTCAGGAAACTTTAATACTATTACTTCTTCTACACTAAGTAACGGGTACTACAGTTTTACTTCTTACGGAGGATCATCTTTATTTCCTGAAGGCAACAGTATCATCGATAGCAGGATCACTGACTGGTATATGTACGGTCCGTATTTTTACTACAACAAGTTTTTCACCATGAGGGGTTGTACTATTGATCGTATGACAAGAACTACTTCCACCACAACGTATCCTTATTACGCGGCTTATAACACAGGAGCCATGGTAGAAGGAAACCTGATCTACAAATTATTCGAATCTAACCAGGGTGTTAACGTAAGCATGTACACCTACATGTATTACCAGGCGATAACCGGAGGTGCAAGAAACACTTTCAGGAACAACATTATCACCGACATTAAATTCAACGGCTCATTATATCCGTATGCATATTACGGAGGATGGGATATGTACAACAATACTTTTGATTACGACTGGGCTGGTGGTAACCACACCGGTACAATGTATGCTATCTATGCATATTCAAATTCCACTTACGGAGATTTCAATATTTACAGTAATATTATTACCATGCGCAGGCCTGGTACCGGAACACGTTATGGAATTTACACCGGTGGTATCACCACTAACGTAAATATCGATAACAATAATATCGTTGTTCAGGCCACTAATGGTAACAATTACATTGGATACTATACAACTACAGCTTTAACGCACGCTGCGTGGAAAGCACAGGGTGTTGATCCAAATGGTTACAATCTTGATCCGATGTATGTATCTGCTACCGATCTTCATCCAACAAATCCTCTTTTAAATAACCTTGGAACTCCAAGAGGACTTATGTTTGATTATATGAAAGCTGTTAGAAATGTAACTACTCCTGATATCGGAGCACTTGAATTCCTTACACCTCTTTGCGCAGGCACACCAACTCAAACTATCGCAGGTCCAAACTTCTCTGTTTGTCCTGGCGAAAGCGCTACGTTCTCTATCGGTGGACTTAGCTCAGATGTTGGTTACACGTACCAATGGCTGATGTCATACACTTCAAATGTAGGACCATGGACCAACCTGAACTCCAACAGCATTTTGTACACAGTGCCAAACGTTACGGCTACAACATGGGTTAGCGCGATCGTTAGCTGTACAGCTCCGGGCGGTGCCAGCATCCAGCCAGTAGGCGTGGTGCATGTTTCAGGTCCAACTGCAAGCGTTGTTCCTTATTATGAGAATTTTGAAGGTATCGGTCTTCCTGACAGGCTTCCAAACTGTTCTTGGTATTCGCCAAACATTGGTGGAAAAGCAAAAACATTTACGAGCGCCGGCCCTAATAATTTATTGCCAAGAAGCGGAAACGCATTTGCATCATTTAATAATAACATTGCAGGCGACGGTTATTATTATACTAACCAGATCTGGATGGATCTTGGAGTTACCTACTCAGCGTCGGTGTGGTATCAGACCGATTTTACAGGAGGAACCAATTTCACAGACTTCTCCATTTTACTGGGAACTACTCAAACTACAACAGGTCTTAAAACCATTGCAACCACTGGTGGTCCGGCGGTGAGCCCTGTTTACAAATCATTGTCAAACACTTTCACAGTACCGGCATCAGGTTATTATTATGTAGCTGTACGTGCAAAGGTGGCAGTTGGTCTGGCAACAAATCTTTCGTGGGATGACCTTCTGATCGAGATCCCTTGTACTCCTACTATGAATACTCCGACACTAACCCTTGCAGCAAATAATACAACTATCTGTAGCGGCGAAACTCTGGTGATCAATGCATCAGGTGCTGATGATTACGTTTGGAATAACGGAAACACAGGATCTGCTCTTGCTGATCAGCCAATGAATAATACCACTTACATGGTAGTTGCTACTAACACTTTAACAGGTTGTAAAACTACCGGATCGCAGGCTA
Source organism: uncultured bacterium (assembly GCA_966211905.1). Lineage (GTDB taxonomy): Bacteria > Bacteroidota > Bacteroidia > B-17B0 > Aurantibacillaceae > Aurantibacillus. The sequence continues at coordinate 35,982 of CBIHOL010000031.1, read as the reverse complement.
TCGTTGTGAAACAAACACCGCTTCTGAATGTGTTTGCAATTCCACCGTCTATCTGTACCGGAAATCAAGCCAACCTGCAGGCTTCAGGCGCTTCATCTTATGTATGGTCTACCAGCGGCGCTGGTTCAAGCATCTACGTGAAACCAACAAGCACTACTATATACCAGGTTTCCGGAACAGGAACCAACAATTGTACAGCATATGCAACCGTACAGGTGAGTGTAATGCCACTTCCATCAGTATTAGCTAGTGCGAGCAATCCTCAGGCCTGCGTAGGCGAGGCGGTATCTCTTTCAGCAACAGGTGGAAATACATACCAGTGGGTTGCTCCTTCAGTAGTGTTACAGGGATCAAATCCTACGATGATCGTTTCGCAGCCTACCAACTTCACAGTAACAGGTACCAATGCAAACGGTTGCTCTAACACTGCTTATGTAACGTTAACTGCCGAGATCTGTGCAGGTATCAGCGAGCGCGCTGCAAATGATGGAATCAAAGTGTATCCGAATCCGGCAACTACTGAGATCACTATCGCGGTGAGCAACACAGAGGAAAATATGATCGTTGTTACCGATGTAACAGGTCGTATTGTTGCAGAGCAGCTTTCTGCAAACCAGGAAACCAGCATCAGCCTTCGTCATCTTGCCTCAGGCGTTTATTACGTCAGGGTGCAGAGTAACCACTCGACGAACGTTATCAAAATAATCAAACAATAATCTCAACAAAAAATAAAAAACCCTCCTTCACCGGAGGGTTTTTTCAATCAAAAAACTGCCAGATGAATTTTAGTCTTTCACACATTACACAAAAATTAAAAGGCGGAATGCAAACATGCATCCTGCTTGCAGGGTTAGCTCTTACAACGGGCTTAACTGCACAACCATTTTACTCAGTAGTAGGAAATGGGACCACGTCCAATCTCAATACCGGTTATCCGGCACCGTACGGCAACTGGTATTATGGTGCAAAACATCAGTTTTATGTTACACCAGCAGAGCTTACAGCTGCCGGCATGTCCGGTGGCATCGCGGTAAAATCACTGGGATTCAACGTTACAAACAAAAACACTGCTGCCAGTCCGCAAACTAACTGGTCGGTGGTTGTTTATACTACAAGCTCAAGCAATCCGCTTACCGGTGGATTTCTTACCTCCGGTGCAGTTGCAACAAGTACGTTATCAAGTCCCGTTCCAACTATCGGCTGGAATATGACACCTGTTTCCCAATTCATTTGGGACGGTGTTTCAGGACTCGTAATCGAAACCTGTTTTAATAATACGTTTTTTGAATACAACCATTCACACGAGTGGACCACTAATCTTTCAGGCGCTACTTTTTCGATCTGGAGAAATGCAGATGCCGCTGGACAATGTACGATGAACAGCGTGAGCGCTTCAACGAATACACGTCCAAATATCAGGTTTGAGTGGGAATTCCTTACCCCGTGCACAGGTAATCCTGGTCCTAACTCGGTACTGGCTCCAACCTTTGCAATATGTCCGAATTCAACGGTAGGTCTGGCACTTTCATCTTCTTACACTGTAGGAAATCTTACTTACCAGTGGCAAAGCTCAACATTATCTGCTGTAGGTCCTTTTACACCAGTAACAGTTAATGGTGGAACAAACGTGGCGTACAATACACCGTCACTTAATGTAAATACCTGGTATAATGTTGTTATTACCTGTCCTAACCAGGGTACTACTACCTCTGCAATTGCAGGTATCACTATTGCTCCGGTTACCACTGACTCTGTTCCTTATTATGAGAACTTTGATCTGATAGGAAAAGAAGACAGGTTACCAAACTGTTCGTGGGCTGCAAGCGGCATGTTTACTTCAACGCGCACTTACACAGGAGCTTTAAGCGGTAACAGGTTGCCACGCTCTGGTACCAGTTACGCTACATTTACCAATACACCTGGCACCCATTATTTCTATACCAATGGAATTTACATGCAGCCGGGAATAACTTACTCCACATCATTATGGTACACTACGGATTTAACCGGGGCCACTAACTGGAGCAACCTTGGAATTTATCTTGGTACCACGCAAACGCCTACGGGACTTGTTCCCCTGGCAACTATCAACGGAGCCGTGGTGAGTCCGGCTTATAAATCACTTTCAAATACATTCACTGTTTCGTCTGCTGGTTTTTATTATGTAGCTGTACGCGCTACGGGAGCTGCGGGCAATGCGCAGTTTCTTTCGTGGGATGATCTGAGGATTGAAATTCCTTGCCAGAGCGCACCGAATACTCCTACCATAACATTGACGGCAAATCAGAATACTGTGTGTCAGGGTACACCTGTTACATTAACAGGAGTGGGTAGCGGTATATTAAACTGGAATGACGGCTCTACCGGCAACTCCACCGTATTAACGGACATGCCATACGTGAGCACTTTATATATGGTGACCGCAACAAATCCATTAACAAAATGTACAAGCACTGCATCAAGCTATGTAAAAGTTGAGCAGGCACCGGTGCTTAGCGCAATAGCTGTACCGGCAGCGGCTTGTCCGGGCAAGCCAGTTTCCCTGCAGGCTTCAGGAGCATCAAGTTATGTATGGAGCTCTGGAGGAGTTGGTGCTGCGATCACCGTAACACCTAATGGAAATATGTCCTATAATGTAATCGGTACAGGTACTAACAATTGCACAGGTATGGCTTCTATCTCTGTTTCGGTTTATCCTTCCACACAGGTTACGTCCTCTGCAAGCAAAAATGAGATCTGCAGGAACGAAGGTGTAACTCTTTCTGCACAAGGTGTACAAAGCTACGTATGGATAAACAGCCTGACTTCAAATTTATTGCAGGGTCCGCAGGTAGTAGTGTTTCCATCGTCAATTGCGATGTACACTGTTACAGGCACCGATGTCAATGGATGCGAAAGCACTTCATTCCTTACCGTTAATGTGCTCGAATGCGTAGGTATCGCTGAAAATCCTTCAATGGATAGATCTGTGCGCATTTATCCTAATCCTTCAACCGGTATTTTTAATATTGAAACTTCCGGTGAAAAGATCGGCAGCATTGTAGTGACTGACGTAACGGGTAGGGTGGTTCTTCAGAAAGAAGAATCTTCTTCACGCACTGTGATCAGTCTCGAAAGCTCTGCTGCAGGTGTTTATTATGTTAAGATCAATGGAACATATACTGCGGAAGTGGTACGTGTGATCAAAGATTAATACAACTTTTATTTTCAGATTTAGTCCCGGTAAAATATTTACCGGGACTTTTTTTTGCCTCTTTTTTAGATCTCTTTCCTGCAAATGGATACCCAAATTTGCTTTTATATGAGAAAATAATGGTTTACCCTTAAAGGTATTTTTGTTAAAATGTAGTGAGCGTACCCAATTTTTATTAAAAAGTTTGGAAATATGAATTAAAAAATTATTACGTTTGGCGGACAACTAAAAAACTAACCTAAATGAAAAAAAATTACTTTGCCTTAAAGGCATTTATTGTCCTGTTGAGCCTTTTCGCCCTGCCGGCTGCTGCCGCGTTGTCGGGTGTTTATACGATCAACAGCGGACAGGTAACAGGTAGTACCAACTACCAGACCTTCACTGCTTTTGCCAACGACCTTAACACCCTGGGTGTTTCAGGTGCTGTAACCGTAAATGTTGTCGCTGGAACCGGACCTTACAACGAGCAGATTGTTTTTAATGCTGCAGCCGGAATGTCGTCTACAAATAAAGTTACTATTGATGGGAATAATAACCTTATCACTTTTAATGCAAGTTCTGGTGCTCCATGGACCATCTCATTAAACTCAGCTGACTGGATGGTAATAAAAAACCTGAGAGTTGAAGGAACAAATGCTACTTACGCTTTCCCGCTGATACTTTCCGGAGGGGCAGATAATAATATGTTTACTAATTGTACGTTTTCCTGCAATGCTAACCAGGGAACAGGTACAAACCAGATCCCTGTTGTGATCAGCGGATCCAATACTTTTTATTCGGGAACATCCAACAGCGGAAGCAACAATACCTGGGACGGCTGCGAAATGTTTGGTGGATATTTTGGATTCAGCACATATGGTCCAACGAGTGTTGGTACTTATAACTTCGGAAATAAGGTGCTTAACTGCTGGATACATGATTTTTATTACTACGGACTTTACCTTTATTATCATGACCGTCTAACGATCAGCGGAAACACCATTGATCGCGCAACCCGCACAAACCTGCCAACAGGTGGTTACGGAATTTATTCATATCCTCCAACCGGAACTATTATTGAAAAAAATAAGATCCGTAAGTTTTATGAGCAGCAACAAACTTCTACAGGATCCGTGTACGGTATTTACATTCAGGGTAACTCTGTAATTGGTGCAGGAGATCCAAACTATATCAGGAATAACATCATCTCAGATATGAAATGTAATGGTACCATTTACGGTATGTACATTTATTACCTTGGAGGGGACATTTCACATAATACACTGGTTTTTGATCATACTGCATCAACCGGTGGTTCTGCCTACGGTTTATTTCTTGCAGGCACAACAGGATTCCTGACCCATTCAAGAGATAACATTGTATATATCACTAAAGGAGGTTCAGGAAGCAAATACGGCATGTATTACAATGGTACCGGTTTCGCAACAGCTGACTACAATGATTATTACATTAATGGTGCAGGCGGAAACAATTTTGCGGGATATTATAACGCCAATCAGACAACACTCGCAAACCTTCAAACATCTTCTACCTGGGATACACATTCATACACACTTGATCCGCAGTTTGCAAACGCGGCGGGAGGCGACTTCACTCCAACAAATGCAAGTTTGAACAACAAGGGAATACCAATGGGAGTTGTATTCGATCATAACAACATGGTTCGTAACGCTACCACGCCTGATCTTGGTGCTATTGAGTTTCTTACCCCATCATGTACAGGAGCGCCTGGCTCCAATACAGTTAATGCGCCAACTTATTCCATTTGCTCGGGCGAGAATGTTACCATGGGTCTCGTAAACCTGCTTTCTGATGCCGGTTTAACTTACCAATGGCAAAAAGGCACGCAGTCAAATGTTGGACCGTGGACTCCTATTGCCGGAGCAAACGGTTTATTTTATACAGCAAACGGTGTTACAGCCAATACGTATTATAATGTGATCGTAACCTGTACGCTGGCAGGTGGCCAAAGCTCAAACTATACAGGTTATGTTATGGTTTCAGGTCCAACGCAAAGCACTATCCCGTACTATGAAGGCTTTGAAGGGATCGGGATGCCAAACAGGCTTCCAAACTGTTCGTGGAGTACCAGCAGCCAGGGCACTTCAAACCTTACTGCTTTAACTCCTAACTCAGGAAACCGTGTTCCACATAACGGAAGTGGTTACGCTTCATTTGCGAATACTTCACCGGGAACTACTTATTATTACACTAATCCTATCCAGATGAATACCGGTATCACTTATTCGGCAGCATTATGGTATGCTTCAGAATATTTTGGTTATAACAACTGGACCAATCTTTCGATCATGGTCGGACCAAACCAGAATCCTACCGGCATGGTTACTGTAGCTTCAGTTGGCCCTGCAATTTCAGGTAACTACAAGCTTCTTGATAATACATTCACTGTGCCTTCAAATGGTTTATACTATGTTGCAATTAAAGCAACAAGCATCAACGGAAGCGCAATGTACCTTAGCTGGGACGATCTGTCAATCACTATTCCTTGCGGTCCAACCTCACCGAATTCACCAACCCTTACCACTTCCCTGAACCAGGGCACAGTGTGTGCAGGAACCGCAGTAAGCGTGTTTGCAGGCGGTGCTGATACTTATACATGGAGCACTGGTATGCAGGGTGGTTCAATGACCGATTTCCCAACAGTTAACACAACTTATACCGTAACTGGTGAGAATACAGCTACCGGTTGTAAAGTAAGCGCAACAGAGATGGTAGTGGTAACTCCTTCTCCGATCATTTATATCGTTGCTAGCAGTCCTGCTGTTTGTTCAGGAAAACCGGTTGTTCTTACTGCGCTGGGTGCTGCTACCTATGCATGGAGCAATGCTATGGCAGGATCAAACATCACTATTAATCCTACCACCAGCACGATGCTACAGGTTATCGGAACAAATAATTTTAATTGCACAGGGTCACAATCAATAAGCATCAACGTTTATACAAATCCGCCGGTGACGATCAACCCGAGCAGCACACAAGTGTGCTTAGGTGACAACCTTACGCTGACCGGAAACGGAGCTTTAACTTACCAGTGGCAGGCAGGCAACACGCTTATGGTGGGTAACCCCCTTATTCTCGCTGCTTCCGGAACAGGTACATACGCGGTAACAGGTACCGATGCAAACGGCTGTACAAACAGCGCTGTGACCAACATCGTGATCGAACCATGTGTAGGCTTAACTTCATACAATGCAAATATGTTCAGAGTGTATCCAAATCCAACTACCGGAGATTTTACGGTTGAAATGGGTTCAGGAGATAAAATGATCTCTGTAACGGATGTTACTGGTCGCATCGTTTATTCAGGAACTACCAACGACGCATCATTTGATGTAAACATCAGCCAGCTTGCAGGTGGTGTTTATTATGTGAAAGTGTCTACAGGCAGCACTGCAGAAGTGATCAAAGTTGTGAAACAATAAAAATTAATTCTTTCAAGTTAAAGATCCCCTGATTTTAATCAGGGGATTTTTTTTTGCAGCACAGCGGGATCATTTTAGTGCGCTCCTCTATTTTTTAACCACCGTTCTTTTATTCCGGTCTAATGTTAAAATGATAATTATTTTCTGCGGTAGTTAATTTGGAAGCAATTTTTAATACATTCGTTATACAACTAAACTAAAAATAACTAATCATGAAAAAAAATTACCTCTGGCCCTCAGTCTTTTTATTTTTACTGTGTGTCATGTCATCTTCCCTGACAGCAGCGCTATCGGGCTTGTATACAATAAATAGTGGTGCCGGAACATCAGGCACAAACTTTCAGACCTTCAATGCTTTTGCATCTGCTATTAATTCGCAGGGTGTAAGCGGACCTGTAACCGTGAACGTCGCTGCATTATCCGGGCCTTACAATGAGCAGGTAGTGCTTAACTCCATTGTTGGTGCATCGAGTGTAAATAAGATCACTATCAATGGTAATGGTAATCTCCTTACCTACAATTCTACCAATTTTTCAAACTTTGCCACTATAAGTTTTAATGGCGCTGATTACATTACTATTAATGACCTCAATGTGATGGCTTCAGGTTCTAACTACGCGCATGGTCTGCAATTGTATGGAACAGCTAATTATAACAATTTTATTAATTGTACTTTTTCAGTTACTGCTAATACCGCCAACTCGTACCACAACCCTGTGGTTGTGAACGGTAGCGCAGGGCCCTATTATTATAGCGGATCAGTTAATAATTATAACACCTGGGATGGATGCAGGATGTTTGGTGGTTATTTTGGTTTCATGATGTATGGAGGCGGACAGTACAATACCGGAAACCGTATCGTGAATTGTAAAATTGAAGACTGGTACCAGTATGGATTTTACAGTGAATATGGAGGAAGAATGGATATTATGAATAATGAGATCAGTCGTCCTACCCGTACTAACTTAACCGGCAGTTACGCTATGTATATTTCACAAACCAATGGTGGAATTACAATCGATGGCAATAAGATCTTTAAGTTAAATGAAATGGATAAGACAGGCTGGAACAGTCTTTATGCAGGAATTTACTTCGATGACTATGTTGATCCAAAACCTGCAGGCTGGACGAAACATGAGATCAGGAACAATATCATCAGCGATATTGAAGGTAATGGAGATATGTACGGTTTTTACTTTTGGTTCGTTGACGGAAATATCTATAACAATACTATTTCTTTTGATGACGATATAAACAGCAGCAGCGGTTATGTTTATGCCATGTCGCATTATGGTCAGACAGGAATAAGCACTACCACTTATAAAAGCAACCTGATCACAATTAATAAAGGAGGAAGTGATGACAAGTACGGTATTTTCCTGAACAACCTTGATGGTATAGTGTGCGATAACAATAATGTGTATATGCCTTCTGCAGGAAATAATTATTTTGGATTTGATGGCTGGAACTGGAATGGATATAATTCATTGACCAGCTGGCAGACACAAGGATATGACCTTACCGGTCACGATCTTGACCCGCAGTATGTAAATGTGCTTACTAACCTTCACCCCACAAACGCAAGCTTAAATAACAAAGCAACGGTTAACGGTGTTTTATTTGACCAGGAAAAAATGGTGCGTCACGCTACTACTCCGGATATCGGTGCGCTTGAATTCCTCACACCACTTTGCTCCGGTACACCACAGCAAAGTGTTACAGGACCTACTTACTCATTATGCCCGGGTGAAACGGCGAAATTCTCTATTAAAAATCTGAGCTCCGACCTTGGCTGGACTTACCAGTGGCAATACTCGACACAGTCAAATGTTGGATTGTGGACACAGATAGCAGGTGCAAAAAGTATTAATTATACCCATCAGAATGTTCTGCAGACCACATGGGTAGGCGTGATCATTACCTGTACTGCGCCGGGCGGACAAAGCACCGTATCTGTGGCCCAGGTTAATGTGGCAGGTGTTACCACCAACACTGCTCCGTACTTTGAAGATTTTGAAGGCATAGGTACAAACGACAGGCTGCCGAATTGTTCGTGGACTTCTCCACAGCTCGGCGGTACCGCCAAAACGTATGTGCAATCTTCGTCCGGCAACCTGATCCCAAAATCAGGAACCAGCTTCGCCTCGTTTAATAACAGTGTACCGGGTACCAGTTATTATTATACCAATGGAATTTATATGTATTCAGGTATCACGTATTCTGCGTCTGTATGGTACCAGACCGATCTTTCAGGTGGTTCTAACTGGACTAATCTATCACTGCATTTCGGCTCTGCGCAAAACTCTGCTGGTTTAACGCAGATAGCAAGCTCCAACGGTCCGGCAATATCACCTGTCTATAAACCATTAGCGAAAACATTTATGGTTCCGACCTCCGGAGTGTATTATGTGGCAGTACGCGCCACATCATCATCAGGGATCGCGCAGAACCTTTCGTTCGATGATCTTCGTATAGAGATCCCATGCTCTCTTAATAGTCCGACACTTACTGTAGCTGCAAACAACTACACGGTGTGTGCGGGTGATGAAGTGGTGCTGACTGCAAATGGCGCCGATAGTTACCTCTGGAGCAACGGAGATGTAAATGCGGCAACCTCAGTTAGTCCACAAGTGACCACTACCTATACTGTTGAAGGGACTAACGATCTCAGCGGATGCGGACAAAAAGCAACGCAGGTGATTGAAGTAAATCCTTCTCCTCTTGTTATCGCATTTGCCAGCTCACCTTCAGTTTGTCTCGGTAAAGCAGTGACATTAAATGCAGGCGGAGCGCAAACATACGTTTGGAGCAATGGCAAACTGGGTCAAAGTATCCAGGCATCTCCTACCACTACCGGCAGCACCATTTTTAGTGTTATCGGTACCAACCAATACAATTGCCAGATGCAGACAAGCGTAACGGTAAACGTAATGCCTAATCCGAATGTAATCGCAAATCTTAATAACAACGTTATTTGTGCAGGTGATGCTATTGTGCTTTCGGGATCCGGTGCCAGCGAATACTCCTGGTTAACCGCTGATAACTTTAAGCTTGGCGGTAACCAGATCACATTTTATCCAAAAGCAGGCGGAACATTAACCTTAACAGGTGTTGACGGCAATGGCTGCCCGGGAACAGCAGTTATCCAGTTAAGTATAGAGCAATGTGTTGGATTAAGTGCGGTAAGCAACGTTGAAGGAATAAAGATCTACCCTAATCCTTCAAATGGTGAGTTTACAGTTGAAATGAACGCAGGTGAAAACAGAACGATCACTGTTACCGATGTTACAGGACGCGTGATCCTTTCAGGAAGCACCTCTGAAGCATTGTATAGTGTTAATATCAGGGAGCTTGCGGGCGGCGTTTATTACGTGCGCATAAGTTCAGGAAGCACTGTAAATGTGTTTAAAGTGGTTAAACAATAAACCCATATAACTTTAATAATAAAGATCTCCTGTAAACCAGGGGATCTTTTTTTTTGCCCTGATTTTGACGGTGTCTAGTTGAATTGCCTCTGTAACCCGCGTGGATAGGACAGAAAGCGGGAAAAGACGGGCAAAACAGTCATATGTTAAATTCCAAATTATTTTAAGAAAATTTACAACTCCTTAGTTTTTTTTATAATTTCGTTATTCAACTATAAACTAAACATTCATGAAAAAAAACTACAAGAAGCTTTCCGCGTTCGTCGGATTGCTGTGTGCGGTCTCTGTACCGCTTAGTGCGGCGCTTAGTGGCACTGTGACAATCAACAGTGGTGCCGGAACAGGTGGAACCAATTATCAAACCTGGAATGCTTTTGCTACTGACATCAACGCCCAGGGTATTAGCGGACCTCTTACTGTTAACGTTGTTGCGGGTACATACAATGAGCAGGTGGTCTTTAATCAGATCGTTGGAGCTACAGCTGCAAACAAAATCACAATCAATGGTAATGGTGCTTTACTGACTTTCAATTCATCTAACTTCAATCAGCCTGCTACATTAGGTATGAACGGTGCTGATTATTTTGTTATAAAGAACCTGAACGTGCAGGCTACCAACTCCAACTATGCTCATGGTGTACAGTTGTATTCAACAGCCGACAATAATATGTTCAGCAATTGTACGTTCTCATGTCCGACCAACGGAACAAGCTCGTACCATTGTCCTGTTGTAATCAATGGATCAGCTGGTCCGTATTACAATTCAGGAGCAGTTAACAGTAATAATACTTTCGAAAGCTGCCAGCTGTATAGCGGTTATTTCGGAATTGTTATTTACGGAAGCGGTACGTTCCACACAAACAACAGCTTCTATAACTGTAAAATAGAAGATTTTTATCAGTATGGTACGTATTGCTGGTATGCAGGACGTATGACTTTTAAAAATAATGAGTTTAACCGTAAAACCCGTACTACTCTTTCAGGTGCATATGGATTCTATCTGTACTACACCAACGGAGGACTTGTACTGGATGGAAACAAATTCACTAAGTTCAACGAAATGCAACCAACAGGTTCTAACTCGTTGTACGCTGGTATTTTCATTTACGATTATACCAATCCAAAACCTGCAGGCTGGAACAAGCACATGATCATGAACAACATCATTTCTGACATCAAAGGTAACGGAACACATTACGGATTTTATTTCTATTACCTGGATGCAGATGTATTTCACAACACTATTTCGTTTGATGATCCTAACAGCACCAGCGGAACGATTTACGGTGTTATGCACTACGGACAATCTGGTATGCATACAACCACTTATAAAAGCAATATCATCACTGGTATGCGTGGTGGTTCAAGCTCTAAATATGGTTTTTACTTAAGCAACAACCAGGAAGCTGTGATCGATAACAATAATATTTATCTGCCACAGGGTGGAAATAATTACCTCGGTTACAATGGTAACTCTGGAACATCATATGCCACTCTTTCAGCATGGAAAGGTGCGGGATATGACGCAAATGGTTATAGTCTTGATCCGATTTATGTAAGTGTTCAGAATGACCAGCATCCTACAAACACAGCCCTTAATAATAAAGGTGTTGGTGTAGGTGTGGTTGTTGACCAGGAGAACATGATCCGTCACGTAACTACTCCTGATATCGGTGCACTTGAATTCCTTACCCCTGTTTGTTCAGGCCTTCCGAATCAGACTGTTCTTGGGCCTTCGTTTGCACTGTGTCCTGGTGAAACTGCAAAATTCAAAATTGGTAACCTTAGCTCTGACCTCGGTTGGACTTACCAATGGCAGTACTCTACACAATCTAACGTTGGTATCTGGACAACAGTTGCAGGTGCAAAAGGAACAACTTACGATCATCCAAATGTTACACAAACTACATGGGTGAGTGCTATTATCTCATGTACAGCTCCTGGTGGACAACAAACTGTTGCTGTTGCGCAGGTAAATGTTGCAGGTGTAACTACCAACACAGCTCCTTACTTTGAAGATTTTGAAAATGTTGGTCAGGCCGACAGGCTTCCAAACTGCTCGTGGTCTTCACCACAGATCGGTGGAACAACAAAAACTCACGTGTCATCATCTTCAGGAAACCTTACTCCTTACCAGGGAACCAGCTTTGCTTCATTTAACAACAGCACTCCGGGTACAAGCTACTTTTACACTAACAAGATCTACATGTACCAGGGTATTACATACTCTGCATCAGTGTTCTATCAGACTGACCTTACAGGAGCAAGTAACTGGACCGACCTTTCGATCCTTTACAACACTTCACAAAGTTCAGCAGGTCTGACATCGATTGTAAGTACAAATGGTCCGGCTATCGCTCCTTTTTATAAGCAACTTGGTAAAACCTTCACGGTTCCAACTTCAGGTTACTACAACGTAGCTGTTCGTGCAACATCTTCATCAGGAGCTGCTCAAAATCTTTCGATCGATAATCTTCGTATTGAGATCCCTTGCCAGCTGAACAGCCCTACTATTACTGTAAGTGCCAGCAGCAATACAATCTGTGCCGGCGACATCGTTACTATCAGCGCCAATGGTGGTGATTCTTACCTTTGGAGCAATGGTGATCAGAATTCTTCGATCTCTGTAACACCGATGGTAACTACAACTTATGCTGTAACAGGATCAAGCGACCTTTCAGGTTGTGGTCAGACTATGAACCAGACTATCTATGTTAATCCTTCTCCGCAAGTTATTGCTATCGCAAGCAGCCCGTCTGTATGCGTTGGCAAGCCTGTTACTTTAACAGCTGGTGGAGCTGCAACTTATGTTTGGAGCAACAGTGGTTTCGGTCCTAGCATCATGATCACTCCAACCAACACAACTCCTATCACTGTTAGTGTGATTGGTACTAACGCATACAACTGCCAGTCAACTGCAAACATCACGGTTGGTGTTTATCCTGTACCTACAGTAAATGGTCAGGTGAACAATAACCTGATCTGTTCAGGAGATCCTGTAACACTTACAGGTTCAATGTCAAATGCAGTTGCTGCAAATTACCAATGGTTAACAAGCAATAACTTCATCCTTTCAGGAAGCCCTATCAATTATTATCCTCAGGGAACAGGTGGAACTTACACTTTAACCGGTACAGACGTTAATGGTTGTACAGGTACTGCACAGGTTAACATTTCTGTTGAGCCATGTGTTGGTCTGTCTTCTGTAAGTGCAGCTGAAGGTCTGAAAGTTTATCCTAATCCAAACAGCGGCGAGTTCACTGTTGAGATGACTTCAGGTTCAAGCAAAACTATCAGCGTTACTGACGTTACAGGCCGTGTGATCCTTACAGATTCTACTGACGATGCTTCATTCAGAGTAAACATCAACCAGCTTGCAGGTGGTGTTTATTACGTGAAAGTTTCTTCAGGAGGCGCTGTGAATGTGATCAAGGTTGTAAAACAATAACATTCTGAATTATTAAATTAAATGCCCTCCCGGTTAACCGGGAGGGCATTTTTTTTGTTAGTATTTTACAGGAATTACACTCGGCAACATGGAACCTGAAACCTGAAACAAGGAACAAGAAACCCGCCCGCCATCCGATGATACCGAAAGCGGGTCCGCCTATGGCGGAAAACCCGGAACCATTAAATCAGCTCCTTAAGATCAACATGTCTGAGATACTTCTCAAGCCGGTCTCCTTTTTTAAACGGAGTGATCTCCGTAATGCGGCCATTGGAATTGGAAAGGACAACTTCGACATAAAAATTCGGCAGATAATAGAGATTGGTGATCATGTCCAGGTCGATATACTTATCGATGAACACACCTTCATCCCAGAGCAGGTTTGCCTTATCGTTGAGGTTTAACTTTATATAGTCGTAGAGTTCCACAGGACACGATAATGAAAAACTGGTGCCAAAAATTATCGATTCTCCTCCCCGGAGGTTTATCCTGAGAGCTTTATACCCGGTGGCGGTGCTAAAGCAACTTTTATTTGTTGCTTAATTTACCGCTGGCCTTGTCAGTCGCGACATTGCGGGCCATGCCAGCATCAACAGGCAACAGTCGAAGGTCCATATTAATATTTATTCTGAAAGTGTCTTCGTTTCAGGGAGTTGTGGAAGGAAATGAACATTTCGCCGCAGCCGGCGTCTAATAAGGCTTTAAGCATTTTTGCCTCACCCACCAATAAAGCTGCTTCAGCAATTTTTTTGCCGCGCTCGACCTTGCGCGTATTTAAGCTGCTGAAAAAGCCGGGGTGGTACAACAATTTCTTCCCCACTATGGCATATCATAATTGCCGCAACATGAAAAAAATATTACTCTGCATTTTACCGGTTATTGTTTTAACCGGTTTTGCGCAAACAGAAGATGCAAAATGGAACGTAGGTATTCACGGCGGATTTTCACAATACACCGGTGACCTTGGACAGGGCTGGTATCGTACAGATCAGGCAGCGTATAGCTTCGTAGGATTTTCTGTGTCGAGATACCTGAGCCGTAATTTTGACGTGGGTGTCCTGGGCACCCGGGGTGAGCTCGGTTATATGGCTCCCCGCGACTATGGTACGGATCCCGACATCCATTACAACTTCCTGGTTAGCCTTAGTACTATCAATCCTTTTATACGATATAATTTTACCGGTCGTGAAAGCTTTATACGTCCATACCTTTTTGCCGGACCAAGTATCATCAGGCAATCACGTCTTGACGACGGTGGCGCACCTGAAAAGCCATGGGAATTTTTTGTGCCTTCAGCAGGTGGAGGTATCAACTTCCGGTTCGGACCCATAGTATCGCTGCAGTTGCAGGAAATGTTCATGTACCTCAGAAGCGATGATATAGATTACCGCGTGGCCGGATGGAATGATATGTATGTTTTTCATACCGTCGGTCTGACGTTCAACATTCCTAAGATCAGCAAATCAAACGGGCCGAAAAGTCAGGGCGATATTGCAAAATGCCCTAAGATAAAAACAGGACCACAACGTAAGGATGGAGAAGGAAAAGCCCGTCTGAACAAAGAAAAGAAATCCGGTTGGTTTAGAAAAGGAGATAAGAAAAACAAGAACTAAAAATGAAAAATACCAGAAACAGAAAAGAAAAAGCCATTGGAAGGGATTTTGAGTGGCTTAAGCAGTTTGCGACGCCTGGCCCGACACCAGGAGATGACAGGAACAATGACGACAGTCAGGATGAAGAAGAAGATGAAGAGAATGATCCCCGCACGATAAGAGAACCAGGGGAAGATTCCCAGCCAGCTGTAAAGGAACCTCCACATCACTAAGGGGTTTCGAGTTTGTCGTGTTTCGGGTTTCGTGTTTCGGGTTGCATCTGTTTTTCACACGTTATCGTTTTCTATTTCGGGTTCTTGCTCATGCTGCCTCGGTTAAACGAGGTTAAGCTCCCGCACTGCGCCTGTGCGGTGGCCCCTGTGTCCTTTGTGGAGCTTGTGCTACCCCACTCCCTTAGTGGCCGCAGCCGGCGGCTTGTGGTTAAGCTGACCCATGAAATCGAAAGCCTGAATCGAAATAATGCTAAATTTGTGCACACTAAAAACAATTATTATGGCTTTCGAATTACCAAAATTAAATTATGCGCACAATGCGCTGGAGCCTCATATTGATGCAAAAACGATGGAGATCCATCATGGCAAACATCACCAGGCTTATGTTACCAACCTCAATAATGCGATCGCAGGAACGGATGCTGAGAAAATGAGCATCGAAGAGATCTGTAAGAACATCGGCAAATTTCCAGCGGCAGTGAGAAACAACGGCGGTGGACATTATAATCATTCTCTTTTCTGGGAGATAATGACTCCAAACGGAGGAGGAAAACCTTCTAATGAAGTTGGAAAGGCCATTGAAAGTGACCTTGGCGGATTTGATAAATTTAAAACTGATTTTACCCAGGCAGGCGCCACGCGTTTTGGAAGCGGCTGGGCATGGTTATGTGTGAAACAGGATGGCAAGCTCGCTGTTTGTTCTACCCCCAACCAGGATAACCCTCTTATGGATGTTTCCGATTGTAAGGGCACGCCAATTCTTGGTATGGATGTGTGGGAACACGCTTACTACCTCAATTACCAGAACCGTCGTCCGGATTATATGAATGCATTTTTTAATGTGATCAACTGGCAGAAGGTGAATGAACTTTACCTGAAAGCAAAAAAATAGATCTTTCACCAAGAGGGCTTAAGGCCCTCTTTTTTTTTGAGTCTTCTCAACCGGTTATTTCGTGTCTTTCCACGAGAGTTTTTTGATCACGATTGCCCAGCATGATGCCGAACATCATTATCAATGCAGTGAGAACAATTACCTGCAGGATGAGAGAATCATTCACCGCTAAAATTTGTTGCGATGCAGGAATGGCAAAATACAGGAGGATGGTTATAAGTCCCCGCGGGGCGATAAAGAGCAGGGGGAAAACCTGGCTTCCAAGCAACTTAAGGACAATTACACGCAGGGTAAAAATAATTGCGACGATCAGCACAGCCCAGGCAAAGGTATCCATGTTGAGGATCTGTGAGCTTTTGATCAGGTATCCAAAAAGTAAAAAAAACAGGGCACGGATCAGGAACGTTGCTTCTGCAACTATCTCCCTGAATTTTTGAGCCTGCGTATCAAGCTCATGAGGCCTGAGCCGCTGGATCCACTTAATATGTTTAAATTCTTCGAGGTTGCCTAAAAAAAGGCCGAAGATGAGAATAAAGATAAGTGCTGGCAGGTGATACACTTTAGAAACTTCGTAAATAAGGATCACCAGTAAAATGATCGGTGCAAACTTAATGTGATGATTGATCCTGTTAAGCAACCACGAAAGTGCTGCCGTTGCTGTAAATGAGATGACGAGAATGAGAAGGAATTCGGTTGAAAAATTAAGGACCGCCGAGGCATTCAGTGTTTCGTTGATAACTACAAAATTAAAACTCAGCACTCCGAAAATGTCACTGAGACTGCTTTCGTAGGTAACGAACTCGCGGTTTGCAGCACTCAGGTTCCTGCCGGTGGAGATGGCAATGGAGCTGCTGATCACACAGACCGGCATCACATTAATGAGGCACTTTCTATAACCATAACCGCCGTAATAATTCAAAAGCCAGGCAAATATTATTGCCAGTATGATAATGGGCAGCAGGGCAGAGATCGTGGATAAGGCGATCACCTTCCTCTTATTTTTATTCAGCTCCAGCTCCAGTGAGCCCTCAAGCACTATAAGGATAAGCCCTACGCTTCCCAGGATGGGCAACATTGGCTGGAGATCTGGCAGTGTGATATTGAGAAAGACACAAAGTTGTTTTACAAGCCAGCCCGACAAAAGCAGTAAAATAACTGACGGCACGCGGGTATGTGGCGCAGTAATATCGAAAATGTAAGCCAGTAGCAGCAGGCAGCAAATGGTTATTATGATAGTGGTGCTGATCATTCTTTGCCGACAGGTAACTGTATTGCTGCTAAGAGGCGATTATTTGTCCGGACTTTTGCAGGACAGATTCCAGGCCTTCGAGCCTGGTGCCGCCCGCCTGCGCGTAAAATGGCTGTCCGCCGCCCCCACCATTGATCTCTTTGGCAAGATCGCGAACAATAAGTCCCGCATTCAGCTTTCTTGAATTCACCAGCTCATCGCTTATAATTACGGAGATGCTTGCTTTGCCATTTACTTCGGCTGCCAGAACACAGAACAGTGAAGGCACCTCATTGCGTAATTCAAAAAGCAGGTTCTTTAATTCTTCGGCGTTATCGAATTTTACTTTATGAGCAATGAAATTAATTTCACCTCGTTTCTCCACCTTTGAAAGCAGCTCTTTTTTAATAGCAGACGCTTTCTCACGATAGAACTGCTGCAATTGTTTTTGCAGGGAATTATTTTCTTCAACCAGCGCTGCAATGCTCTTCACAAGATCTTTCGGATTTTTTAATAATGCTTTGGCTTCGTGCACCATTTTTTCCTGCTGGTCAAAATACTCTTCCGCTTTATTGGAAGTGATTGCCTCGATGCGGCGGATCCCTGCTGCCACAGCGCTTTCAGATATGATCTTAAAATATCCTATCTGCCCGGTGGCAGGTACGTGACAGCCTCCGCATAATTCAACGGAATAATCTTTGTCGAATGTTACCACCCGCACAACATCTCCGTATTTCTCACCAAATAAGGCCATGGCCCCGGTCTTCTTGGCTTCTTCAATCGGCATTACTTCCGTTTTGCCGGTAATGTTCTCCCTGATGCGTGTGTTTACAATACGTTCAATGGTGTTGAGCTCCTGATCGGTGATCTTGGAAAAATGTGAGAAGTCAAAACGCAGGTAATCCTCGTTCACAAGACTTCCTTTTTGCTCCACATGTGTACCGAGCACGTTTCTTAAAGCTGCATGAAGCAGATGTGTGGCAGTATGATTATTGGTTGTGAATAAACGTTTGTCGCGGTTTACCTTGGCTGTAAAAACGGCATTCAGCTTCACCGGCAGCTTGTCGCAAAAATGAATGGTGACGCCATTCTCTTTCTTGGTATCGGTTACAAATATTGTTTCGTTAATATTTTCGAGTACACCGCTGTCTCCCACCTGTCCTCCGCTTTCTGCGTAAAAAGGGGTCTTATTAAGAACAAGATGGAACTGCTCCTTGTTCTTAGCCTTCACTTTCCTGTAACGGATAATGAGTGATTCGCATTCGAGTTCGTTATATCCAACAAATTCCGTTTCCTGCGTTTGCTTAAGACCTTTATTTTCTTCCACGTAGATCCAGTCTTCCGTATCAACACTGGTAGCAGCACGCGAACGTGCCTTTTGTTCATCGAGGGCCTTGTCGAAACCAGCCTCATCAATGCCCAGGTTGTAACCTCGTGCAATAAGTGAAGTAAGATCAACAGGGAATCCAAATGTATCGTAAAGTTCGAATACTACTTTTCCATCAATAGTTTGATGGCCACCTGCAATGGTATCATTACATACCTGTTCAATTCGTTTAAGCCCGGTTTCAAGTGTTTTGTAAAAGGAGCTCTCTTCTTCCCTGATCACTTTTTCGATCAGCTGTTTCTGAGTATTCAGCTCGGGAAAAGCCCCACCCATTTGTGCTGCAAGGGTGTTTACTATTTTGTGAAAGAATGGTTCTTTTAAGTTGAGGGTCTGGTAACCATAACGAATAGCACGACGAAGAATGCGCCTGATGACATAACCTGCGCCGGTATTGCTGGGAAGCTGCCCATCAGCAATGCTGAACGAAATCGTGCGAATATGGTCAGCGATCACCCGCATGGCGATATTTATATCTTCCTGTTTTTTGTCTGTTGAGCGTGAAGTATCATATTTCAGTGCTGACAGTTCTTCGATACGTTTAATAAGAGGCATAAACACATCGCTATCGTAGTTACTTTGTTTACCCTGGAGCACGCGTACCAGTCGTTCAAAACCCATCCCGGTATCAACATGCTGCCTCGGAAGTTTTACCAGCGAGCCATCGGCCTTGCGCTCGAACTCCATAAACACGTTGTTCCAGATCTCTATCACCTGCGGATTATCACGGTTCACCAGGTCCGCTCCGTTTATCTGCTGACGATCTTCCGCACTTCTGCCATCGTAATGGATTTCGGAACACGGACCGCATGGACCCATATCACCCATCTCCCAGAAATTATCTTTTTTGCTGCCGTTGAGGATCCTGTCTTCGGCAATAAACTGTTTCCAGGTATCGTAGGCTTCCTGGTCAAAAGTCAAACCGTCTTCCTTGCTGCCTTCAAAAACTGTTACATATAATCTGTCAGGATCAATATTGTAAACTTTTGTAAGCAGCTCCCATGCCCAGCTGATGGCTTCTTTTTTAAAATAGTCACCAAAACTCCAGTTGCCAAGCATCTCAAACATGGTATGGTGATAGGTATCCACACCAACCTCTTCAAGGTCGTTATGTTTTCCGCTTACCCTCAAACATTTTTGTGTATCAGCAATACGTGGATATTTGATAGGTGCATTTCCTAAAAAAATATCTTTAAAAGGGGCCATGCCGCTGTTATTGAACATGAGTGTAGGGTCACCTTTAACCACCATTGGTGCGCTGGGCACAATATGATGTCCTTTGCTGTTGAAAAAATCAAGAAAAGTCTGCCTTACCTTATTCGAATCCATAGGTTCCTGAAAATGAACCGCGAAGTTACACCAATGCGGCACAAAAACCAACCTTTCAAGAAGGTTTAAGCCACCCGCATTCCTTGGCCTTCGTGTTTAAATTATTATATTGCGCGAACGAAATGTCGAGGGTAAAATACAGGTTCAATACCAAGTCACTCACTTACGAAAAGGTCAAGGTCACCTTCAAGGAACGGTTCTGGCAGTTCATCTCCTATATTGCCACAGGTCTCGTTTTCGCTACCATTACTATCACCGCCTCACAGCAGTTCATTAAGTCTCCCAACGAAAAAAAGAAAGACCGTGAGATAGCCGCCCTGCAGCTTCAGTACAATCTTCTTCATCAGAAAATGAGCCAGGCCGAACAGGTGCTGGCAGATATCGAAGATCGCGATGATAATATCTACAGGGCCATTTTTGAAAGCGAGCCCCTTCCTAAGGCCGTGAGGTACGGCGGCTCGGGCGGAAGCGACAAGTACGAAGTATTTGATAGCTACGACAACGGTGAACTTTTAAAAACTGCAACTGAACGGATGGACCGTATCGCCAAACGTCTGTACATCCAGTCACGCTCTTTTGACGAGGTGGTAAAGCTGGCGCGTAACAAGGAAAAGCTCATCGCCTCCATTCCCGCTATCATGCCCATTAATCAAAAGGATCTTGCACATGCAGTAACCAGTGGTTATGGGTGGAGAACGCATCCTATCTATAAGACCCAGGAATTTCACCCGGGAATGGATTTTTCTGCAGAACAGGGAACTCCTATTTATGCAACAGGTGACGGCATAGTTGAAAAGGCCATTGCTCAATCAAACGGTTACGGACATCACGTGGTAATCGATCATGGCTTCGGGTACAAAACGCTTTACGGGCACATGAGCAAGATAGTTGCCACCACTAACATGAAGGTGGCCAGGGGACAGCTCATCGGTTATGTTGGCAGTACCGGCTTAAGTACAGCACCACATATTCACTACGAAGTGATGAAAAGCGGCGAAAAAGTAAATCCCATCAATTATTATTATAACGACCTGTCACCCGAGCAGTATGAAATGCTGGTGGAGCTGAGCAAAAAAGCTTCGCAGTCGTTCGATTAACACCGCGGCACTTTTTCACGCAGATTTCGCAGATTACACAGATTTTTCCTGCGTAAATATTTACTGAAGACTGTTAAACCTTTCAAATTACGCAGATATTTACCTGAGTCGTGATACCATAGAGAATAAGGAGCGTAATTTTTTTGGCCCCTCTGGCTTACGCGCAATATCAACGTAATAAATTTTGAGGATAGTTAATAAAGCTTTTCTGTGAAATCCGTGAAATCTGCGTCCATGATCTATGAGCGCGATTTTATTTCTGTCTCAGTTTTTTCCTGTATTTACGGCCCCGCGTTGCGATATCATTCAGCAACCTAAAAAAATTATAGGCCATCCACATGACGAACTTCACCAGAAAAAAACGTTTGGCCGTTTCGCCTTTTATCTCTACCAGCGTGCCCGAGGTATTAATAATTGAATTAAGATGCGAAGAAAATGTCTGAACGAATTTTGTATCAATGATATCTGCGTTGAGTTCAATGCTGACGTAGTGACTCAAAAAATTAAGGTTATACGATCCTATCGTTGCCCACGTATCATCCACTATCATTGCTTTTCCGTGCATTACCGAATCGGTCCACTCGTAAACATGAATGCCATGGCGCAGATAAAAATCGTAAAGATATTGTTCGGCTAAACGCACCGACCTTACATCCGAACGTCCCGCCAGGATAATACGGATCTCTACCCCGCGCTGCGCTGCTTTCCTGAGGAGCCGCCGCACATTATCACCGGGCAAAAAATAACTGGCTACCATGGTGATGCAGGTTTCTGACCTGTTGATGGCTTCAAGGTAACTGTGATGAATTTCGTTTCTGCCCCTGATCCAGTCGTTGCGCCTGAACCTTACGAAACGATTGTTCTGGTTGTTGCCGGTAATACGCAAACGTCTTTCCCACAAAGCCAATGGTCCGGGACCCTGTTTCTTTTTATAGATCCTTTCACAGAGAACGTGCAGGTATTCGCATACATTTCCTTGTATGAGAACAGCGTAATCAAGCCACGCATTTTCTTCAACATTTATATTGTACTTATCTGCGATATTGATACCGCCCGTGAGACCAACATTGCGGTCGGCCACAACGATCTTGTGGTGCAGGCGGCGACCAATAAAAATATTTTCTGAGCTGAAAAGTGGGGAAAAAAGCCTGAAATGAATACCGCACTGTCGCAGGTCGGCAGCAATACTGGCAGGAAAAGGAAAGGAGGCATAAGCATCAACCAGCATATAGACCTTTACTCCCCGTGCAGCGGCAGCTTTAAGCCAGCCCATCACTTTAAAACCTGTTTCGTCAGTCTCAAAGATGTAGGTTTGAAGGTGGAGATATTCGCGGCTGTTACTGATCACCTCTTCCAGAACTTCAAAGAAATTCTTTCCGCTGTAAACAAGTTTTATATCATCGGCCTCTACATAGGTCCTCATAAGCTTTACATAACAGTAGCTTCTAAAGGTAGGCTAAAAAAGAGTGTTTTGTTTATTGAACATTTTGAACTTACTTTATACACAAAAAACACAATGAGCAAAGGATTAATTACAGTTTTAATATTTGGAGCTATCGTTCTCTTCGGGGGCGTGTGGGCCTGCAATAAACGGAATAGTTTTGTGGGATTAAGGGAAAATGCCAAAGCCCAGTGGCAGCAGGTGGAGAGCCAGTATCAGCGTCGCACCGACCTGATCCCGAATATTGTTGCTTCCGTTAAAGGTGAAGCTAATTTTGAAAAGAGCACGCTGGAATCTGTCATCAATGCACGGGCAAAGGCTACACAGGTCACAATCAATCCCGACAACCTGGACGAGAACTCCATTGCCAAATTCAAGCAGGCGCAAGGTGAATTAAGTGGCGCATTGTCACGTTTGCTTGTTGTAAGCGAGAATTACCCTAACCTGCGAAGCAACCAGGCATTCGCCGACTTGCGTGTAACATTGGAAGGAACCGAGAACAGGATCGCTGTTGAAAGAATGAAATATAATGAACTGAGCAGGGATTTTAATAAATCCATACAGTTTTTTCCCGGCAATCTTCTTGCAGGGGGAATGGCGCCAATGCCATATTTTGAGGCCGAAGCCGGTGCAGAGAAAGCTCCGAAGGTGGAATTTGAAAAGATGTAACTGAAAGCATGACCGGCGCCAAAAACTTTTTTACTCCTGATGAACAGAATAAGCTGCGCCAGGCTATTGAGCAAGCTGAGATGCATACGTCCGGAGAGATCCGCGTGCATCTTGAAAGTTTTTGCTGGGGCAGCGAGATCAAGGCTGCTCAGAGAGTCTTTACGCGCCTCGGGATGCACAAAACAGAAGAACGGAACGGGGTGCTTATTTATATTGCAACCATCAGCCATAAGATCGCTATTATAGGTGATGAAGGCATCCACACGAAGCTGGGCACACCTTTCTGGGATACCATCGTTGAAAAGCTCATTCAGCAGTTCAAAGCTCAGAAAAAAGCTGAGGCGCTGTGTGAATGTATTGTTGAATGCGGGAAGCAGCTGAGCTCATATTTTCCAAGAAAAAATGACGACAGGAACGAGCTGAATAACGAAATCTCCTTCCGGTCATGAAAAAAATTATCCTCTTCTTTTTGCTCGTATTGTTGTTACCTGTTTTTGCGCAGGTACCTGCTCGTCCTCAACCAGCGAAACTATACAATAATTTATCGAAGGAGTTCCCTGGCTTTTTAAATCCTGCCGAAGCGGCTGCGATCGAAGAGAAGCTGGAAGTATTCAGTAACGAAACTTCCAACCAGATCTGCGTGGTGATTGTTGATGATCTCAATGGCATGGACGCTTCCCAATATGCGTTCGCTATTGGAAATGAGTGGGGCGTAGGAAAAAAAGGTTTTAATAATGGTATTGTGATTCTCGTCAAACCAACCGGAGGTTCCGGGGGACGTGATCTTTTTATTGCCCAGGGTTACGGGCTGGAGGGAGCGATCCCTGACCTGATGACCAAACGTGTTCGCGAAAATGAGATGCTGCCTTATTTAAAGAACGGACAGAACTACGAGGCTATTGACCGGGGAACAGACATGCTGATGAAGCTGGCAAAAGGAGAAATTAATGTAAAGGACTTTGAACGTAAAAGGAGCAGGAGAGGCGACAGGCCTTCAACGGGACTAATCATCGCGCTTATTGTTATTGTTATCATCATCCGCAGTATTTTCAGAGGTGGAGGAGGAGGACGCACTTTTTCAGGACGCGGTGGCAGTATTTTCTGGGGCGGAATGGGCGGCTTTATGGGCGGAGGCGGCGGACGTGGATTTGGTGGCGGAGGTTTCGGAGGCGGTAGTTCCGGAGGTGGATGGGGTGGATTTGGCGGCGGAGGTTTTGGTGGTGGAGGATCGGGAGGTAAGTGGTAATTATTCCGGGTTTTCCGCCATAGGCGGACCCGCCTTCGGTATCATCGGATGGCGGGCGGGTTTCTTGTTCCGTGTTCCAGGTTTCAAGTTTCATGTTCCAAGTTCCGGGTTCCATGTTTCAGGTTCCAGGCTTTGAAATTCCCAAGAGGAAACGCGAAACACGGAACATTCATATTTTTAATTTCCGCGGACTTAAAAGTTCGTTCATAAGATCAGCCAGGCGGTCAACTTTTGTTTGTTCTTTAGGTGCATTCATGATCCAGGCGCTTAATCTTGTACGTTCTTCATCTGCTAAGGCCTTCCAGCGTTTTAATGCCAGTGGTTCCTCTTTGAGGCATAAAATAATTTCTTCGTCCGACTGCAGCACTTCAGGAACTTTATATAATTGAACGTGCACGGAATCTCCTTCCTGTTTTCCTAATTGTTTACGGATCTCAGCTTTTACAGGAAGAAAATAATCACCGCTTTTTGTTTTCCAGATGCTGGTATTATCGAATCTCAGGCCGTCGATAACCAGGTTGATCTTGTGATAAGCGAAATATGTTTTTTTTGTCTCACCGAAATCGGGAATGGAAATATAGGTCCATCCGCCCTTTCCTGGATATTTGACCATGGTAAATTTACCATCCACAACAGCAGCAAGCTTTTTTTTGGCCGGCATGGCACTTTATTTTTTCAGATGATATTTGTCCACCGGGGCTTCACCGTTAATATGATTTTCGCAGCGATAAATTACTTCACAGCCTGTCAGCTTTTCACACATCGGGTCAACCTGACGCGATGAATAATAACATACACCAATTTTTTTCCCTTTCTCATCATAGAGCTCTGTTCCTGCGTCGGGAGCATTTAATCCCGCCGAATACACGAGTTTTCCTTCAAACATACATTGCTGGATCTCGCCATTCTCGTACCGGGGAAACAGGGCTCGCAGCGCATCGTTGTTATCGTTCTTCTCTTTTTCTGAGCAGGTTCCTGACATAAGCAGAATTGTTAATATTATCAGTGAAGAATACTTTAGGAATTTATGCATGAGATAAAGGTATCAAATTCTAAATTCTAATATCTGATAATCTTGGATCTGCTGAGATCTGCGCTTCGTGTGATAACGAACAGATCTGCGGAAATCAGCGGGAATCATTCCTGGACTTTTCCCGCAGATCACGCAGATTATCCGCAGATCCTCGCAGATATATATTTAATTTTTAATAGGAACAGAGCCTGCTCCTTCAACCGGTATCATCGCCATCACCCTCTTCGCATCGGCGTTACCGGGATTTAGCTGTAACGATCTCTGCATGGCCTTTCTTGCCAGCTCATATTTCTGCTGGTTAAAATAAGCGCCTCCAAGATTATACCAGGCGTCCGCGTTGGCAGGAAGCAAAATGGTGAGCTTGTTGTAAGCGATAGCCACAGAATCCCAGCGTCCGTGCTGATAGGCAATGGCTGCACGATTACGCAGATCGTTTTCATAAACACCATAATAACTTCGCAGGTAAGGATTATTAGGATACAAGCGCTCCGCATTTTTCCAGTAATACAATGCCTCAAAATCTTTACGTAGCTGAAAATATAACAATCCCATATTAAGATACCCGTTTACATATCGGGGGTGCAGATCAATGGCATGCTTTAGCACCTTAATGCCATGATGAATACCGGCCTCTCTAAGGTCTTTATATTTTCCCTTTTTCACTTCTTCCAACAGTGGCGCAAGAGTGCCATTATGATCATTAAAAGTTGAATCGTAACCAGGCAGCTTTTTCACTGCGAAATCCTGCGTGGACAAAAGATCAACATACCTGGCCCCGGCGTTACCGAGACATAACACCGAATTCGGCATCGTCTGCACATCCTTAAGAAAAAGAGTAATATCATTCTTCCAGTCGAAATTTCGCTCCCATGTTTTTATTCCGCTTAAAACTGTAATTACCAGCAGGACGCTTAGTAACAGGTAGCGCGGTATCTTTTGAGAGGACGCCGCATACTTTTCCAGCAGGAATAAATTGAGAAAAGCAAGAGCAATGCAAAAGCCGATATTGGAATGGAAGATCAGTCTCTCGCCCATGGTAGCCCCAATGTCCATAAGGATATTACCGATCAGCAACAGGAATAAAATATAAGTGAGGAAAGCAAAACCGAGAATATGTTTTTTGAGAATGTAATGGATCGTGGCGCCTGCTAACAAGAGGTGCAACAGGATGGACAAAATAAAGTCTGGGCTGGTGAAATGCCTGTATTTAATGGAGTCAAAGGAATAGTCAGAAGAAAGGGGATGCGGAAAAACCTGCAACATGATGTATTTAAGCAGCACATACGCCTTGGCGCAAAATTGCTCTTCGCCTGTTGCCAGCAGGTAGGGATTATTCAGGATCTCAGTATTAGGCACTCCGGGTTTTAATTTCACGGCGTTCCATCTCATTCCCACATAAATGAGCATTACAAAAAACAGCCAGCTCAGGAGTCTCAGGAAATTCTTTTTTTTATTGGCGCCCGTTAAAAATATTCCTGCTACGGGATAAATAAAAACCGCCAGCCAGAAAGAACGTATTGGTTTAGAATCTGGAGCTGCATGTACATCAAACGATCGTTTAACATAGGTCATTATAAAAGCACATATTATAAATGACAATGCCACCAGCATGTATTGCCTCAGCTGCTGTGCCCGGATAATATTTTTATAACTGAGATCATTTTCTGTGAATGTATAAACGGCGAAAGGCACCAGCATCAATAACATAACAGCATATTCTTTCGACAATAAAGCCAGCAGGAAGAATACACAGCATAGGAGCAGGTTGGTATTTGATCTATGAGCCAAATACCTGAACGCGTAAAGGAATGTAAGTGAAATAAAAATGAGCGAAAAGATCTCGTCCCTGCTTTTTACATTTGCTACTGCTTCGGAATGGATTGGATGAATAGTAAAAAGGAATGCGGCAAGAAAGGCAAGGTCCTGTTGTGTGCGGAAAAAGCAGGTGGAAAAAACAAGGTATAATAAATAACATCCAAGTGCATACATCCAGCAGTTATTAAAATGCCGGAAGCCCGCGCCGTACAACTGGCAATCTACTTCGTTATGGATGCCATCGTTATTAATATCCTCATCCCTGTCGTTGGTGAAATTATGGTTCAGGTCCCAGCACGCGTAACATTCATTGCCCTGCACGATGCCGTCGGCGTTCCTGTCAATAAAGTCGTTGTATTCGTAATTTGACTCCGCTCGTCCGCATGGCGTGATATGATTTACCTTTTCACGATCCAGGATTGAATTTTTATTCAGGTCTTCCGTCCTCATATACAAGCCGGTTCTGTAGGTTCCTATCAGTTCCTGTTCAAGAGCAAAACTCACCACCGACAAGGGACGATATCGTCCTCCTGCCAGCTGGTCGGTGGCGCACATTCTCCGGTAAAAACTTTCGTAGGCGTCTTTTGACAGGATATCTTTTATTCCTTTTACGCCTTTAAGCACATGATCGTTCTGATGAATGATAATGCCGTCGTCGAGTGCATACTCGTTATTGATGGAGGTACAGTAAAATATCAGGGCGGTGACTATTATGATCAATGCTGCTATTTTCCTGTTTAAGAAAGGAAACCATTTAAAGGTTTCGTTCAGCGCAGGCAATAGAGGTTCCTTCAGAGAAATTTTTTTCTTTGACATTGTATTGTTTCGTGTTTCGGGTTTCTTGTTTCGGGTTTCAGGCTCCCGCCTTCGGTATCATCGGATGGCGGACGGGCTTCGAGTTTCGGGTTTCGTGTTTCGGGTTTCCGGCTCCCGCGTTCGGTATCATCGGATAGCGGGCGGGTTGATCGTTTCGTGTTTCGTGTTTCGAGTTCCTGGTTAGTTATCCTGTTATACAGGTCGTGTATGACATGAGGGGGTCACGGAACCTGTGGCACCTTTAAGTTTAAATAGTCTGGAAGGCTGGTTAGTTTCGAATCACCAGTGTGGGAATGCTGGTTAGCATTGTACTGCTGGTTACTGAAATGGTATGATTGGTAAGTGCAAAAGCTTCTTCCGAACCGGGAGTGAAAGAGCTGCTGTGCATGGAAGATTCATTAAGATGCTGGCAATAAAAGAAGGAAGCGAACAGAAGGATCATTGAAAAGCCGAGGTGATACATACGGACCTCTGTTGTAAGCAGGGCCACTATGCTTTGCAGCCAGTGAGGAGCAACCGTTTTTTTTGCGCGGGCAAGAACGGCCTGGCGGGCTTCAAAGACCAGGAGGCGATCGGGTGATGGCACAGTGGATCTCCCGAGATGTTCCTTTATGAATGAGTTAAACGCGCTGTTTTCCATGACTTTTAATTTACAGGGTTAAATACTTTTAATTTTTCTTCCAGGATCTTAAGCGTATAATGAAGCCTCGACTTTACGCTGCCTTCAGGACATCCCTGGATAAGTGCAATTTCTGAGATCGTTTTGTCTTCCTGGTACTTTAGAATGAACGCTTCTTTTTTCTCCACAGGCAATTCCATCAGCACCTCATCCAGCATTTTTCTGAAACCGCTTCCGTCGATCCGTCCGGCAAGCTTCAGAAACATATTTTCGTTCACCTGCTGCTGCTGGTAATATAATTCCTGGTGACTATGCTGCTTTACCTGCAGGTGCCGGTAATAATTCTTACAGGTATTATGAGCAACAGAATAGATCCACGTTTTAAATGACCTTGTGCGGTCGAATTGCTCAGGGCTTTCTGCGATCTTTAAAAAAAGATCCTGCAATGCATCTTCCGCATGATTATGATCGTAATTAAGCATTCGCGTAAAATAGTTGAGCATATTCCTGCCATAACGATCGTATAATACATCAAAAGCTTCCACCTTGCCGCGACAAACATATAGCATCAGCTCTTCGTCGTTATATATTTCAAATGAATTGCGGCTCACTGGCTGTTTTGTTACAGGTTTCTGAATGTCAGTACACCTCTTTTTAATAAAAGTTCATTTGAAATACTGAGGTAAGATGAAGTTACCACTTTGCGCTTGTGCATACGCAAAAAAAAAGGCTCCAATGAGGAGCCCTAAAATGATTTTTGTAGCGGCCTGTGGGCCAGTGCGGGTTGTTTCTGCAACCATAAAAATCATTTGTCCCTTTAAACAAAACTTCGTGCCAGCCGCGCCAGTTGTGGAACACGTCAGATCTCTGCGCGCAAAGTGCCGGAAAATAAGCCGGTTGTGATAAGACCGCTTTTACGACCTTGTTGTAAAAACTTGTGTTTCATTAGTTTATGGGTATTATTTTCTACTATAAAATTTATCTTTCAGTGTTGTTTGAAACGGAAAGCAGTCGCGTATATGGTACTGTATTTGACATTCTAAGTAAAACTCAAGTCATTTTATGGTTGGAAAAGTTTCGTTAAAAGAAGTTAACCGTTTTCTTTTATGTAGTGTGCTGGTGGTGACGGTGCTTCATTTTGGTAAAGAAGTGCTGGTGCCCGTTTGTTTCTCTGTTTTTTTTGCAATGCTTTTTACTCCCTTATCTAACCGGATGGAAAGGTGGGGACTAAACAGGATCTTCACTTCTCTTATCTCTATTCTGATCATCATAATAGCCTCCTTCCTTATAGGTTTAATGGTTTACGCGCAATCAAAAAAGCTCGCAGATCAGTTTCCAAAGATCGAACAGAAAACGATGGAGCTAAAAAAGAAAGTGCAGGGATATATCGGGCAGAAAATGAATATTCCTGAAAAAAAACAAGAAGAGGTGATCGATAAACAAATGAAAGAGGGAAGTAAGAATTCAACACAGGCTCTGAAAACCTTTGTGGGTGGATTTTTCGGCATCCTGACCTCCTTTGTGATGATACTTATTTTTACGTTTTTATTCCTGCTGCAAAGGGAAAAATATGAGACGTTCTTTATTCGACTAAGTAGCGGAAGCACAACACCCGACGAAAGCAAGAAGCTGATCGGCCGCATCAGCACCGTTGCACAGAGTTACCTCACCGGCCGGGTTATTTCTATCCTGATCTTTACTGTGCTGTTCTCAGCCGGATTTCTCATCATTGGTCTGGAGGGAGCATTTTTGCTTGCTTTCCTGGCCGCGCTTCTCACTATAGTGCCTTACCTGGGATCGATTGTCGGAGGGTTATTTCCCTTTGCGGTTGCTCTTGTAACGGCCGACACCAATGTAGCCATCGGTGCGCTGATTGTGGTTGGCGCCGTTCAGGCTATCGATAATTATTTTATTGAGCCTTATATTATCGGTGGAGAAGTGAATATTAGCGGATTTTTCACGATCCTTATCCTGCTCATCGGCGGTATCTTGTGGGGAATCGCAGGTATGGTCCTTTTTCTTCCTATGCTGGCAGTAGCCAAGATAATCTTTGATTCTATCCCGGAGCTAAAGCCATACGGGTACCTGATAGGGGACCAGGAAGGCGGAGACAAGCCATCTGAAAAGCTCCTGAACAAGCTTAAAAAGATCTTCAAAAAAAATAAGCCTGAAAACAAGCATCAGCAGGACTTAAAAAGTGTTTCGTAGTTGCAAATCTGTTTTTTTCTGCCTATTATTATCCAGGACTGGGTCACAATTGACCCCAAATTGAGAAAACGGAAATGCTTTTTGAACAATATATAATGGGTGACGACGTAAACAAAACACGTCGTGAAAAAGCGAAGGCGTTCCGAAAGTTTAAATTGCTTATGAAGCGGGAGGTGATTAGCGCATTCGGTATCACTCTCGGTGTTTTTTCAGCAAGTTTCGGATTAAAAAGCTTTTTACTTCCCAATGATTTTATCGACGGAGGAATAACAGGTGTATCTCTGCTGGTGTCGGCCGTTACAGGCTGGAAACTTCCTATCCTGATCGTGTTACTGAATGTGCCGTTCATTATACTGGGCTATAAACAGATCGGCAGAAATTTTATGATCAAGACCATGCTGGGCATTGTGGGTCTGGGTTTATGCGTTGCCTTTGTTGATTTTCCAACGCTTACAGCCGACAAGCTGCTGGTGGCGGTGTTCGGCGGGTTTTTCCTGGGGGCTGGTATCGGCCTG
The DNA here is from genome assembly GCA_966211905.1 of uncultured bacterium. Lineage (GTDB taxonomy): Bacteria > Bacteroidota > Bacteroidia > B-17B0 > Aurantibacillaceae > Aurantibacillus. The sequence continues at coordinate 4,356 of CBIHOL010000031.1, read as the reverse complement.
GCAATGCGGGGTGGAGGTGTTATCGACGGTACGGAAGTAATGGCCATCTCATTAAGCAAAAGCACCAGCCTTACTATCGGCGACGTTATACTGGTTGCCAACGTGGGCATCTTTTCGGTGGCGGCATGGCTGCTCAGTCTTGAAACGGCATTATATTCAATTTTAGCTTATCTTAGCGCCTCCAAAACTGTTGATTTTATAATCGAGGGGATCGAGGAATACACTGGTGTCACTATCATTTCGGCACATACCGAAGAAATAAGGATCATGATCACCGAAAACCTTGGCCGGGGAGTGACAATTTACAAAGGAACCCGAGGCTATGGTAAAACGGGAGATAAAAAAGGCGACATCGATATCCTGTATTCAGTGATCACCCGCCTGGAGGTTGCGCGATTGAATACGGAGATCGAAAAGATCGACCCGGCGGCATTTGTGATCATGACCAGTATAAAGGACACACGTGGAGGAATGATCAAAAAAAGAACATTGCATTAAAAAGAGGTACTGATTTATGTGGAAATTATTTGCGAGCCTGCTCTTAAGAAATAAGATCGCTTTTACCAGCGCTACTTTAATTCTTACAGCCTTCATGGGGTACCAGGCATATAAGATGGAGCTGTCTTATGAATTTGCAAAGATCCTTCCCGAAACGGACAGCACCTTTATTGAATACCAGAATTTCAGAAAGCAGTTTGGCGAAGACGGCAACGTAATGGTAATGGGTTTTGCCGATAAAGATCTTTACAAACTCAATAAATTCAGGGACTGGACGGAAGTAAATAAAAAAGTACGCAATATTTCCGGGGTTAGGGATATCCTTTCATTACCTACTCTTTACAGCTTAAACTTTAATGACTCCCTCGAAAAATTTCAGGCGCTCCCTATTGTAAAGCGTGATATTACCACACAGGAACAGGTTGACAGCATCCGGCAGGCGATCACAGATATGCCGTTTTACGAAGGACTTGTGTACAACAAGGAAACGGGAGCTAACCTTATCGCGATCACATTCAATAAAAAGGATCTCGATTCCAAGCGTCGTCTTGGCATGGTGAAGGAAATTACCGCTATAGGTGACGAGTTTGCGAAGAAGTACGATCTTAACATGCACTACAGCGGCATGCCGTATATCAGGGCACAGCTAATGACCAAGGTGTCGCATGAGATGACTCTCTTTCTCATCCTTGCGGTTATAGTAACAGCGCTCATCCTGTGGCTGTTCTTCAGGTCGGTGTCAACAGTTATTTTCTCGCTTATTATCGTGATAATCGGAGTGGTGTGGTCAATAGGTATCATGGAATTATTCGGTTATAAGATCACCGTGCTGTCGGGACTTATCGCCCCACTCATCATGGTGATCGGCCTTCCGAACTGTATCTTTCTTATCAATAAATACCACAGCGAATTTTCCACGCATGGCAATAAGATAAAAGCTCTTGCACGGATGATCGAAACGATCGGTGTCACGCTGTTCCTTGCAAACATAACCACCTCCATCGGCTTTGGGGTTCTCTATTTCACCAAAAGCTCCATGCTGGTTGAATTCGGTGTAGTTGCCGCTATCAGTGTTCTTGCCACCTATCTCATTACACTCATCCTCATCCCTGTGGTGTTGTTTTATCTGCCTTCTCCAAAAGAAAAACACACCCGTCACCAGGATAATAAACTCATCAACAGGTCTCTCGATCTGATTGATCACCTCGTGCAAAAGAGACGGGCAGCTATCTACACAGTTACTACCGTTGTGACTCTCCTTGCTTTCTGGGGCATGTCGTATATCAGCATGAACGGTTACGTAGTTGATGATCTTCCGGAAAAAGATCCGGTGTATGCGGACCTTCATTTTTTTGAAAATAATTTCAAAGGTGTTCTGCCGTTCGAGATCTATATCGATACCAAAGAATCGAACGGACTATTTGCCAACAACGCCAAAGCACTTTATAAGATAAAACGACTGCAGTCGGCAATCTCTGAATACACTGTATTTTCAAAACCTCTTTCTATTGTGGAGGCCATCAAATATTCTTACCAGGCATATAAAGGTGGCGATCCCAAATATTATGCAATGCCATCGGTCACGGATCTCAAGCAGCTGAAAGATTATGCGGGATCAGTAAGCGGGCAGGGCAGCCGTTTAAAATCTTTTATCGACACAAGCAATCGTGTAACCCGCGTGAGTTACCAGGCTGCAGATATTGGCTCACTGCGCATGAAGCAGCTTGTGGCAGAGCTGCGTCCGAAAATAGATTCCATTTTTGATCCTGCTGAGTACGATGTAAATCTTACGGGTCATAGTCTTGTTTTCTTAAAGAGCAACGATTATTTATTATCGAACCTGATCGAAAGTCTGATCATTGAAATTATCCTGATCGCAATTGTTGGTATTGCGCTCTTCCGCAGCGTGCGCATTATTATTCTTTCAAAATTGCCATGTCTTATCCCGTTGGTGATCACTGCCGGCGTTATGGGTTTCCTGGATATTCGTTTTAAGCCATCTACCATTCTTATTTTCAGTATCGCCTTCGGTATCTCGTCCGACGGTACCATTTATTTCCTCACCAAGTACAGGCACGAGTTAAAGAAGCTGAAGAAAAGTGCGTCACAGGCGATCTCCGCGTCAATAAAGGACACCGGGCTTAGTATGATCTACACGTCAATTATTCTATTCTGCGGATTTGCCATTTTTACTGCTTCGAGCTTTGGTGGAACGGTGGCGTTGGGAGTTCTTGTTTCCTTAACACTTTTGTTATCGATGTTCACTAACCTTATTCTTCTTCCTGCTATTCTTCTTTCCATCAATGGAAGAAATATCAAGCGGGAGATCATCGAGGAACCGCTTATCAATATTGAGGAAAATATTGAGGGAGCGTCGAGCTTGGAGGAACTTCCGAAGTAAATTACGATTTACGATGTACGATTTACGATTGGAGAACAGCTGACGCACAGTCTCACCACGTTTGTAGTGACGATTTACGATGTACACGGCGGCCACCCAGTGATTGCTGAGCCTGTCGAAGCATGGGTGGACGAGCGGGCGCGTGCGGCAGGTTGGTAGTTGGTCCTGTTTAAAGTACGAAGGACGAAGTACGAGGTACGAAGGAAGAACAGCTGACGCACGGGCTCACCAGGTTTGTAATTACGAATTACGATTTACCTTTTCCTGCGTTCCGTTTGCTTAACCACGGAGACACAGTTTACATTGTCATGCATTCAACTCACAGAGACACAGTTTAAGTTTACGAAGTACACTGTCCTGCATTCCGTTTGTAATTACGATTTGCGATTTACGATTTACGAATTACGAGGAGAACAGCTCGCGCACGGGCTCACCACATTTGTAATTACGATTTACGAAGTACGATTTACGATTGGAGTACAGCTCGCGCACGGGCTCACACGTTTTTTTTCCCGCAGATTTCGCAGATTATCCGCAGATTTCGCTGAAACAGTTCGTGTAGCTATTCGAAATGCAGAATAACCGCAGGCGCGTCTTTGCGAGCCGGCAAACAAGTTAAGACTTGTTTGAGCGAGACTGTGCGGTGGGTTGGTAGTAACCTCAGCGTCCGCGGCCCCCGATTTCTATCGGGGCTGCCTGTGCGGTGGATACGGTTAGCATCGCGCTGCCAGCACACCGGCAGATCGCTTCACCTGGGTAACACAAGAGCTACCATTGACGTCCTACGCAGGCAGTTAAGTCTCAATCAATTGCAAATTGAATTCTGCTGCCTTTTTATTCAAGAATTTAATTTGTTGCGCTTTCATTTTTTCCTCATATGCTTTTATACCAGTTTCTACATAATTAATTCCCTTGGAAAATATTTTGTAGTATAAGATTGCGAGTTTTCTTGCAGTTGCCTTTATAGCTACACCTGAGCCCCTTCTTGCCTTTATTCGTCTGGCAAAAGCTCCTAAACTTGGATTCTTACTGAGTAATAGTGTTTGCGCGGCTTGCTTAAATATTTGCCCGGCTCTAGTGATTGATCTTTTTTTGCTTCTTTTGTTCATTTTTCCTGATTGGTGTTTTCCCGGAGCTAAACCAAGCCAGGAAACAAAATTATTCTCATTGGGCCATTGTTTTACATCATTTCCCAGTTCTGCTGTTAGTTTTAAGAAGCTGTAATCTGTTATGCCAGGAAGTGTTGTTGGATTGGCACCGTGAATCCCTAACAGTAGTCCGTGAAGATTTTGTATCTCAGGTTTATTATGACGAATAGGTTTTATTGGATGGTTATCATCAAAATCTTTGTTAGATCTTTGATTAAAGAGCCTGAGAATTTTTTCGGCCTCTTCATCACATTTTTTGATTTGGTCTAAATAGAAGAAATAAGCATCGTAAGCTTGCTTCAATTCGAA
>CBIHOL010000030.1:0-43271 GCA_966211905.1 uncultured bacterium | reverse complement strand
GACCTTGATCCCTTCCTTAAAAAACAAGGTGCTGAATGGATCGTAAAAAAAGGCGAAGAATATTATCAGAGCATTGGGTTTGATGCACTTCCCGCCACCTTCTGGGAAAAATCAAGTCTTTATCCTCCAAAACCTGACGCGGGATACAAAAAGAATACTCACGCTTCTGCATGGCATATGGATAACGATAAAGATGTGCGCTCTTTGATGAGCATCGTTCCAAACACCGAATGGTGGAGTACTGCTTTGCACGAATTAGGACATATTTATTACTTTATGTCATATAGCAGCGACAGCATTCCACTGATCCTTCGTACCGGGGCCAATCGCGCCTACCACGAAGCTTTCGGAACAATGATGGGTATGGCCTCTTTACAAAAACCTTTCCTTCAGGGATTAGGAATGGTTGAAAAGAACACCCAGACCAACGACACGTTATCACTTTTAAAAGAAGCTTTGGATTACGTGGTTCATATTCCCTGGGGAAGCGGAACCATGACGGAGTTTGAATACAATTTATATTCAAAGAACCTTCCGCAGGACCAGTATAATAAATTGTGGTGGGATCTGGTAAAACGTTACCAGGGAATTGAGCCACCTCAGCCACGGGGTGAAGAATACTGCGATGCTGCAACAAAAACACATATCAATGATGACGCCGCTCAATATTACGATTACAGCATGAGCAATGTTTTATTATTCCAGTTCCATCAGCATATTGCAAACAATATTTTGAAACAGGATCCTCACGCTACGAATTATTGGGGGAACAAAGAAGTTGGAAAATTCCTGTATAAAGTGATGAGTCCTGGCGCCAGCGTGGATTGGAAAGAACATCTGAAAAAAAGTATCGGTCAGGATTTCAGCGCAAAACCAATGCTCGATTATTTTGATGTGCTGATGAAATATCTGCAGAGAGTGAATAGCGGAAGGAAATATTCGCTGCAGGAAAAACCCTAATTCATTTAGAAAGGATCAACTGAATTCTAATCCCGAAAGCTTTCGGTATTTGAATTTTTTTCTATCTAAAGTTCAATAAAAACACGCTTTTAAATTCCAAAAAAAAAGCCACTCATTGAGTGGCTAAAAATTTATTTGTGAGAGACTGTTATTAACGTTTTCTTTTTCTTTCTCCGCCATCACGGTCATCATCACCAGAACCAGATACATCTGCAGGATCACCGTTAGGATCTCCATTGGAGAAAGCAGATTCCTGTGGAGCTTCTGAAAGTGGGTTACCTTCTACAACAGAAGAGCGTGCACTTGTATTGCCGGAATTATTTTCGATACCCTGGTTCATATCTGCAGGAGTAGCAGTGGTCTCAGTTTGAGACTGTGATTTTTCGCCGCAACTTTTATGCGGTTTAACCTCAGACTTTTTACAGCTAACAACAATGAAAGCAGCAAAAGCAAAGATCACTAAATGTCTTAGAATTTTCATGACGTGGAATTCTGTTATAAATATAGTGAAAAGGAGTTCTGAATACTAAAAATTTAACATTTAATGTATGGTCAGCTCTACCCTGGTACCGGTGGTAAGCCCGTTTTCGTCCTTTTTCTCATAAGGACCGTTAACCGTTATGAAGATATTATGGGTCATTCCAAGCAGCTCGAGGCGCTGGGCAGTAATAGTGGTGCCCCGTGAAATATGGGGGTCCCGGGAATCCTTCTTCCTTTTTTTGCTCTCCTCTATCCCAATTCCATTATCCTCGATACTTATTATAATACTCTGATTATCACCATGTTCTATATGAATATCCACCCTCCCATCCTTTCCCGAAGGCAGGATACCGTGCAATATGCTGTTTTCGACATAGGGTTGCAACAGCATGGGTGGGATCTGCACAGATTCCGTGTCCACATCATCCTCCACCTTAATAGAATAACTGAACCGCTTTTCAAACCTCAGGAGCTCTATCTGCAGGTAAAGTTCCAGCCGTTCAATTTCTTCCGAAATAGCCACCAGGTTACTCATCGAACTATCGAGATTGATCCTGATGAGCTTCGCGAATCGCGACAAATATTTATGCGCCGAATCCTTATCCTCCTTATTCATATAATACTGGATGGAATTAAGAGCATTAAAAATGAAGTGCCGGTTCATACTGCTGTTCAAACTCTGGTGCTCGAGCAGCATTAAACGCGACTTGTATTCCAGCTGCTGGGTCTGATGTTTTTTGCGCACCGCGTCGAGACGCATACGATAAGATCCAACTAATATTAATATAGTGCAGATAACGCAGATGCTAATGAACCACCATCTTGTCCAGAACGGTGGCAGGATCTCGAAAGAAAATTCCACCGGCTTGCGGTTCCAGTTTCCCATTACATCACCTGCAATGACCTTAAAAATATATTTGCCGCTTGGCAGGTTCGAATAGGTCGCAAAGTTCGCGTCGGTAGGCACCGACCAACCTTCATCAAATCCTTCGAGGAAATACTTAAACCTCACCGAGGAAGGATTGCTTAGCTTGATTCCCACATAGTCGAAAGTGAGATGGGAATTACGATGGTTAAGCTTAAGATCAACCGGCAATAAACTCACCGGATCAATAGCCGCTCCGAATTTCTGCCAGTTGGTATCCTTCGAAAAAAGCCTCACGCCTGAGATATGTGTGAAAGGCGGAGTAGAGAATGAATGAAACTCTTTAATATTTGGATCATAACGGATCACTCCTTCAGTGGTGCCCATCCACACGTTGCCTTTGGAATCGCTGTATGCCGCATTCTGATTGCATTCCATCCCCGGAAGCCCGTCAAAAATAGTATAGTGACGAAAACGCAGTTTGTGTGTCTTCAGGTATTCATTCCCGTCCAAAAAATAAATTCCTCCGTTTGTTCCGATCCAGAGATTTCCTTGCTGGTCTGCATGCAAAAAACTGATCGTATTACTACTGAATAATTCTTCCACCGGCACTTTTTCAAACCGTTTCTGATCGTAAACCATCAGCCCTTCTTTCGACGCGATCCACAGGTGTCCTGCCGGATCAATCGCCATCGATACCAGGTGATTATTGCTTAATCCATCGGCTGTAGAAAAATGAGAGAAACGACCATCTTCGAATTTATAAAGTCCATTCTTGCTGGCGAACCAAAGATCTCTATTCTTATCCATTACGATGCTCACAACATCTTTGCCGATGTTATCGATACCGTGACTGTAATTTTTAAATGACTTTCCGTCAAAAACTGAAACGCCGAGAGTAGTGCCAAGCCACAATTTTCCAGCGGCGTCCTCACAGATCGCATACACTATCCTGGCGCCAAGTCCTTCGTTAGTGCTGAAGTGATGAAATCTCTTTCCATCGTACCGGCTTATTCCATCCGATGTGCCAAACCAGCGATCACCTTTGGCATCCTTAAGTGAGGCCCAGATAGTACGGCTATTGAGAACATTGTCGGTAGAATAAGTAGTAACCGCTCCATTATGAAGCCGCGTAATGCCCTTACCGAAAGTAGAGAACCATAAAGTGCCGTCAGGATCTTCGAGAACAGACATTACCACGTTACTGCTTAAGCCATCTTTCACAGTTAAATAAGTGAACACCTCACCCAGGAACTTACACAATCCCCGGGCTTCAGAACCGATCCAGATGTTCTTTTCCTTGTCTTCAAACACCAGGTTGTTGTTATCAACTGGAAGTCCTTCCGCTTCTGTAAATGCGGTGAAAGAATTGTTTTTAGTGTTTAACCTGCAAAGCCCGAATTTTGAAGCAAACCATATGTTGCCCCCTGAATCTTCCATGCCCGACCGGATCCAGTCGCTGATCAGTCCCTGTGTTTCGGTGTATTGCCTGAATTTTCCCTTTTCATAACAGTATACTCCCTCACCAAAAGTGCTGAACCATAAACGGTGTTTACTGTCTATGAAGATATGACTGACATTGGAAGGTGCTGCGGCATCGGTGATCTTCGTAAATGTTCTTCCGTCAAAATAACATAATCCGTTCTTGGTGCCACACCAAAGCTTTCCCTGCTCATCGGTGCAGAGGTATCGCACATTATCACTCGACAATCCGTCCTTCTCAGTAAAATAAGTATATGTGGTGCCGTCGAATTTTGCGATGCCTGCTCCATCTGTGGCCAGCCACAGCACTCCGGAACTGTCCTGCACGATTGTATTCACCAGGTTCTCCGACATCACCGCCTTAAACGGAAATGATCTGAAGCTCCTTCCATTAAAATAACTGAGTCCTCCCATAGTACCCACCCACAAACCTGCATTGCGGTCCTGTGTAAGTGCAGAGATCTGGTTATCCAGGAGCCCCTGCTTGATGGAATAGTTCTGGAATTTTTTTCCGTCGTAACGCGACAGGCCCGCAAGAGTACCGAGCCATAAAAATCCTTTATCATCCTGCGTGATACAACGTATCTGCGATTGCGCGAGCCCCGATTCAGTGCTGTAACTTATAAAATTATAGTTCTGTGCTCCCAACCTGTTGCAGAAGAGTGCGCAAAAAACACCAATCAAGAAATAATTTTTCAAGTTAATGGCTTAAAGTTGTTTGGTGGAGATTTGAAATGGCTTGTGCTACGAATTTAGAAAAAGTTTAGGAAGACGCAGATTTTTTATTGATCACCCGCTGTTATCTGCCGCAAAATAAGTCAGCTTTTGCTGAAACGATGGGCAAGCTCTCCAAGCCTCTGACGCGCTACGGGAAGGGTGGCATCATTCTCCATCACCACGCAGGGAACTTCAACTGAAGCAATTTGTTTAAGACAGGAGAGGTTAATGATATGAGACTTATGGATCCGGAAAAAATGATCCTTGTTAAGCACCTCGTCATAAACAGAGATCGGGCGCCAGTCGGTACACATCTTACCATCCCTGAAAACGATACAGGTATGATGACCTTCGGTGGCGAGGTACATGATAGCAGAAGGATCCACAATAGTATAGCCTGATCCATGGTTAACAGTTATTTCCTGCTGTTTCATGCGGCGGATCATGGTGCTTACAAGATTTTCAAGTGAACGCAGGTAAATATCCTTTTGCAGAGGGTCCTCATCCATCAGTTTGCGGGTCTTGATCACCCTTTTCACTGTTTTTACAAGATCGTCGGAGTCAACCGGTTTAAGAAGATATTCAATGGCATTGGCCTCCAGGGCTTGCTGGGCATATTCACGGAATGCTGTAACGAAAACCACCTGCAGGTCTTTTTTCCGCAAACGGTCAAGAAGGTGAAATCCCTCGATACCCGCCGGCATGCTAATGTCGAGGAATACCAGCTGAGGAGACAACTCCAGGGTTAATTTTTCGGCCTGTACCACGTCGCCGGCTGTGCCGATGAGCTCCAGCTCGGGGCAAAAGTGTTTTACAAGATAACCGAGATTTTCCCTTGCGTGGGCCTCGTCGTCCACTATCAGAGTACGCAATTTCATATATACGAATATAAAGAATTTAAGGGGTTTTAACGGCGGGGTAATTCACTTTTTTGTGAGAGTGGTTAAATCTCTAAATTCTAATGTCTAAATTCTAAGCCTCGGTGCATGGGAATTTAGAATTTAGAATTTAGTGCTTAGAATTTAATAGCTGCCACCTGAAGCGGTATCACTCATCAATTAAAAATTCGTACTTAAATTCCATATCCCTGGAAAGATTTCAGCCAGGCTTCGGCCTGCTCTCTTTTCCTGAAGAAGCGCATTGGAGCGATGGGCCTGAAGTACAGGCGACCTGCCTTTGCAATGATGTATTGAAAATAGGATGCAAAAACATATGCTTTTGCCATTGAGTAATCAACTCCCGGCTTTGAAAACACCGCCTGCACACCAGATAAAGTAGACATGGATCGTTTATGCGGAAGGGTGAGAATAAGCAAATGTGGTTTGTTTCTTAATCGCTTAATTTCTTCAATAACTCCAAGTACTTTTTCCCCGTTGTATTTACCAGGATGTAAATGCACTTCAACCACGTCGTCGTTCCGTAAATAAATACGGGCCCACTTAAAATGATGTTCTGCTAAGACTTTGTCTATCGGCACCCCGCTTCGTCTGCTCATATGGCGCGCAAAAGGTACACAAATTAATGGTTGGACTGACAACATGCTTTCGAGTTCCGGGTTTCGTGTTCCGGGTTTTCCGCCATAGGCGGTCCCGATAGGTATCGGGACGCCCTGGGTATCATCGAATGGCGGGCAGGTTCCAGGTTCCAGGTTCCAGGTTTCTTGTTTGTTAAGTTCTGGAAAAACCAAAAAAATTAACAGTCCATCTCAAGCAACCAATCTAAAAATTCCTTTCTTTTATTCTCCCGAACCGTTACCAGCTGTTCATTGAAACAAGGATCAGAATATGATCCGCATCTGCCTTCCACTCTCTTTCATCGCTTACACTTACAGACAAAACATCGCACTTCAATCCAGCACTATTTTTAGAAATCACTAAAACCAAACAGCCATGAAACCAAACATTTTTGATTACTCTACCAAAGAATTATCACAGGACGCTTTTGTTGCCTGGTTAATTAACTATGCGGATCCACGCAGGAGAAATGATCTGTACAATTTTGATGATGAGGGTCTGTATGTCTGCGGTACAAAGCTCATTCGTGAAATGCTGTTCACCCACGACATTACGCTCGATTCGAAAATAGCTAAGGTAACAGCTGACTGTCATTGGGAAGGGATTGACATCTGGGCAAAGATTGAGCTGGCCGACGGGAAAAAATATCTCATTATTATAGAAGACAAAACAAACACCATCCGGCATATCAACCAGCTTGAAAGATACAAACAGGTAGCCAGGGAACATTGTGTGCAGAATGGCTTCGCTCCGCCTGTATGCATTTATTTAAAAAGTGGCGACGAATCAAAGTCCAGTCTCGATAACGTGAAAAAACTTGGTTTCAGTGTTATTGATCGCAAGACCATCATTTTACTCATGACCGATTTTAAACAGATCCAGAATCGAGTTTTCTGCGATTTTTATGAGCGTATGACCAAGCTTGAAAATTCCATCCACGAGTACGCTACAAAACCAATCGGCAACTGGACCAACGGCGACTGGCAGGGATTCTTCGGTTTCCTTGATAATGAACTAGGGTTATCCGGCTGGAGTTACGTAAACAATCCTTCGGGAGGTTTCTGGAATGCCGTTCTTAACTGGGATTATTGGAACGGTTTCCCTGTTTACCTGCAGATTGAACAAGGTAAATTAAAATTCAAAATTTCAACTGAGGAAGAAGAAACACAGATGGATAGCGAAGCAAGGGCGGCCATCAGAAATGAATTCTTTGATCTTATCATGGCGAACGCTTCATCAAATCCCTGGTACAGGGTGCATCGTCCCGCACGTTTTGGAAATGGCGTTGTTATGACAGCAGCTGTAGTAGACCAGCACGACTGGCTTGGCAAGCAGGGCTACATCATCAATAAAGAAAAAGTAAAAGACTACCTGAGCCTTTACCTGAAATTCCTGCGCACCTCTATTGAAGAAAAAGTGGAAGCGAGAACGTTGGGAGCTGGGGAGTAGTTACAATTTACGATGTACGATGTACGATTTACGATTTAGGGAGTCTTGCATTGCGTTTTTTGGTTAAACACATAGGCACATAGAGTGTGTCCTGCATCTCGTCTCTACATAAGACATAGGGCACATACCATTTAGGGAGTCTTGCATTGCGTTTCCTATTAAACACATAGGCACATAGAGATTGTGTTGCATCTCGTATCTAAATAAAACATAGGGCACATACGATTTAGGGAGTCTTGCATCGCGTTTTTTGGTTAAACACATAGTCACATAGAGCGTGTCCTGCATCTCCTCTCGAAAATTAGAAATAAGGCACATACGATTTAGGGAGTCTTGCATCGGGTTTCTTAGTTAAACACATAGGCACATACAGCGTGTCCTGCATCTCGTCTCTAAATAGGACATCGGGCACATACCATTTAGGGAGTCTTGCATTGCGTTTCCTATTAAACACATAGGGACATAGAGCTTGTCTTGCATCTCGTTTTTCTTTATGGGTAAGAAGAATATGCTTACCAAGAGGTTTACTTTTGGAGATGGCATAGGAGTTGAAGACACACGTAGGTCTGCGCAATCACGCTATCATTGAACAATCACCTTCACTGGCGGATAGTAGCCGGTAACTATATAATAAATACCTGCCGCTAATCTTACGCTGAACTCATGAGAATCAGTATCCGCTTTATGACACTGATATACTACCTGCATTAATTCATTATAGATAATAAGATCAGTTCTTATTTCCGTACGAACTGTGAGGTCGCCCCGCGAAGGATTTGGAAAGACCATGAGTCCTTTGTCAGCAGCCTGCTCAGCGAGACCTACACATTCCAGAACCTTAACCGTGAGGCAGTAGTTGCCCCTGCAACCTGCTGAATCAATACCAGTGGCACAAACCGAATACAGACCAGCAGCTGTGTTGATATAGGATGCGGAAGGACCCGTTTGCCCATTGTTCCAGGTAAAATTAACTGCCCCCACACCGTTGTAAACTGCCTGCTCGCCGGTGCACACACGAGGACTTCCGCTCACGAGAACATAAGGTGCCTGCCGGACATTTACAACCACAGAAGCAACGTCGGTACAGGTGAGTCCTGAAAATAATGATGATCCCGTTACTGTATAGATCTTACTGCTCATCAGCGACACTGAAAAGTTTGGGGAAGTGATGCCCGAGCCCGTCCAAAAATAACTTTGTGCGCCACTGGCTGCTAACATTACCGTATCACCGGGACAAATAAAAGTATTGCTGGGAGAAACACTTAATTTAACTGAAGAAACATTCACGAAAGCCGAGACCGTTGAAGTGCAAGGCAATCCCGAAGTACCTGCTGTAAGAAAATAATTTGTTGAAGTAACTGGTGATGCCAGCAATACGGGCGAGTTACCAGCACCCGTCCACGTGAAAGAGTTGGCACTTCCCTTTGCCACCAGTAAAACCTGCTGCCCTGCACATATATGCGCTGAAGCCGGTGAAATGCTCACCGACGGAGCACCGCCATTAAAACTGCCTATTGTAAATATAGTGCCCGCTGTTCCGCAGGTGGCCTGGTTGAGGGCAGTCACAGACAAGGTGTATGTGCCGGGGCCAAGCCCTGCGATAACAGAACTTGTGCCCGAACTCGTTTGTGTATTGCTTGACCATGTGTACTGGTAGCCTGTTGCGCTACCACGTGCGATGATTGTGGCCGAACCAGTTGCGTTCGTTTGGCACGAAGGTCCTGTTCAATGCATTTGATAGATGGCTGCGTGGCGTCGAGCTTATATTTTATTGTAACACCCGAGCAGGCACCGAGCACACCGATATGTAAAGAGTAAACACTTCCGGCTACCGGGTTCGTAATAGTTAATACAGAGCTGGTGCTTTGCTGAGCGCTTAGGGTGCCGGTGGGCGGATACCACTTGTAAGAAGTAAAGCCGGTATTCGGAATACCATAGATCACCGCGGTGGTTGAGCCAGGACAAAAACTTATGCAATCAGTACACGGATAACTAGTTTCTTCACATGGTGAAGTTGCACTTTCACAGGCAACATCCAGAAACATGGTGGCATAGTGTCCTCCGAAAATACAATCTGATGCAACAAAATTAACGTCCACCTGCATGCCAATATATGGAAGAAGATTCAACGTATCCACCTGCCATTTGGCGACATACAGGTAGTTGGTGGTATAACTGAAACCTGCAGGAAGTGGGTTCGCACAGCTTGCTCCCGGAGCTCCTTTAATTAATTCACCGCAGGACGAATTATTTACCCTGATACTTAGATACGGCTGCTCACAGCATAAATGAGAACCATCGTTAAGCACTCCTGCAAAGGCATAAATAAATTTATAATTCTGCTGGGTAACGAAAACAGATCGGCTCAGCATCGTTTGCAGGGAAGAAGGGAAATTATTATTGAGCCTGGCTATTTTAGTCCCACCCAAAGGAGAATGAGGAAGTGTTCCGATTCCCGGTTCTGTCAGCGGGGTGGCGACAATACTAAATTCCGGGCTTCCCTGGCTCCATGGAATAGTTGTGTTGCACAGGGTTACAAAGCGGTGGTGCAACTGCCAGCCCGCGGCAGAGTTACCAGAAGTGTAGCTGCCGACTGAACTGTTTTCAAAATCGAGGTTATTGCATGAACCGCTGGAGTCAAGCGTAGAATAGTGGCTACCTTTTGCTGCAACAGAAAGACCCTGAACTTTGTAAAAATACTCTACAGAGGCAGCGGGTTGTTTAACTTTTTTATTTTGAGCGATATAGATCTCAGCCTCTTCATTGCTGATATTCCGCGAATGCAGGTACGCACGCAGTTCCGCTTCGGTCAGCCGCAGAGGCTCTGAAAGCTGCAGCTGTTGCTGCGCTGTAAGTAAATGAGAAAGGAGCAGAAGAAGAAAAACAGGAAACAGGACATATTGTTTCATGATCAGTTGCAGTTAGGCGACAATACAATTAAATGTATGGAATATTTTTGCAGGCACCCCGTTTTTAACTAAAAATCAGATGGTGGCACATATATATATTTGGTATCCGATGCCTCTATTTAATTGACACGAAATAAATTAACAAAGATCATTGTTTTGTTTTAGAACATTTATTTGTTTTTAAATCGAACAGGTTTATATTTGTGCTCATGAATCAGAAAGAGATCGGCGAAAGGTTGTCATCATTAAGGCTTAAGCGGGGCTTTTCCCAAGAAGAGCTAGCCGGCCTGATAAGTATTTCACGCCCCTCACTGGCGCAGATCGAAAATGGCAACCGTACTGTGAGTGCCTCCGAACTCCAGGCTTTTTCCAGGCACCTCCAGTTTTCGCTCGATGGCTTCTTTTTAAATGTGGTGAACGAAAATGAGGATCAGGGATTGTACTATTCAAATAGTAAAAAGACTAAAGCAGAGCGAATCGCGGTCCCAAAATTAAATGTCGAAAAATTCAGGCAGGTCCTTTTATACATACTCGAACGTTGCGCCGGTAAACCTAACGTGGGGGAAACGGTATTGTATAAGCTCCTTTACTTTGCCGAGTTCAACTATTATGAGCTTTATGAAGAACATCTGATCGGTGCCACATTCAGAAAGCTCCCCTACGGTCCGGTGCCACACAAGCTTGACGTGGTACTGAATCACATGGAAGAAAAACAGATGCTGAAGATGATAAAGACCAGCTATTTTGATAAAGTACAAAAGAGATATATCCCGTTACAAAAACCTGACCTCACGCTTCTGAAGGCCAGCGAAAAAGAAGTGATAGACAAAGTGATTGACCAGCTCAGTGATTTTTCTGCAGCAGGCATCAGCGATTACTCGCACAAAGATCTGCCATGGTTGGCTACGGCAGAAGGTGAAGTGATCAGTTATGAGCTTGCATTTTACAGGGAGCTGCCCTATTCAGTAAGAGTATATGACGAGGGTAATGGTGAATGAGCTCATGAAACTGGAAAGGCTGAAAGAATTTGAAAAGGACCTGAAACAATTGCTCAAACGGTATCGTACTATAAGCAGCGATCTGGAAGTGCTCATTAACGTATTAAAGGCGAGACCTGAGGAACGTTCACCATTTATCGAGCAAGTGGAAGGACTAAGGTTAAACCACTGCACTATAAAAGCGAAAAAAATGGCGTGCCGGAGCTTAAAAGGAAAAGGGATCAATAGCGGCCTGAGACTGATATATGCACACTTTGAAAAAGAGAAAAAGATCGTGCTGGTAGAATTATATCAGCAGGAGGAAAAAGAAAAAGAAGACAGGGAAAGAATAACCAGGAACTTTAAATAATCGTTCCGGACAAAGACCACTCAAATTTTATCTGCATGAATTTGGAACTTACAAACGAACAAATAGCGATTGTAAACTCTACGGGCAACATCCTGATCAATGCTGTGGCAGGTTCAGGTAAAACAAGTACCCTGATCGCTTACGCAAAAGCGCGTCCAGTAAACAAAAGGATCCTTTACCTTGCATTTAATAAAACTGTCCGCGAAGAGGCAACCAGGAAATTTGCGGAAGCCGGGCTCAGGAATGTTACAGTTGAAACGGCACATTCCCTCGCGTATCACAATGTTGTGCGAAAGAATGGTTATACTGTGCGCAATTCCTATAAAACGCATGAGCTGGTGAAGATCCTCGGTCTTCAGACACATGGCGAAAAACATGTAGAGTATATTGCGGCTAACCACATATTGAAATTCGCCGCTTGCTTTTGCAACAGCCGGCACTATAAAGTGCAGGACGTTGATTATCGTGCAGTTGTGGCCGACGAGAAAGCGCGAAGTTTTGTAAACAGCTGTTATCCTTTCCTTGAAAAACAGACGAGGCGCTTTCTGGCCAAAATGGATAAAGGCGAGATAGAGGTGACACACGATTTTTACCTGAAGAAGTTTCAGCTCTCAGAGCCAATGCTTCATTTCGACTATATTCTGTTTGACGAAGGACAGGATGCCTCGGAAGTGATGCTGGATATTTTTATGCGACAGCCAGCCACGAAAGTGATTGTTGGCGACACTCATCAGCAGATCTATGGCTGGAGGTTTGCGGTCAATTCTCTTCAAAAAGTGAATTTCCCATTATATCAGCTTAGCAACAGTTTCAGGTTTGGTAAAAACATTGCAGAGCTTGCCGAAAATATCATAGGCAGAAAAAGTATAATCGGTGGACAATGCGCCGTGACTGTGACAGGGAGCGGCACATGCAACGAAATAAAAAACAGGGCCATTATAGCAAGAAGCAACCTGAGCTTATTATTAAAAGCTATAAATTACACGGCAACTGCAAAAAGATCAGGCAAACTTTATTTCGAAGGAAACTTCAGCTCGTACACTTATGCAGAAGATGGTGCATCACTATACGATGTGTTAAACCTCGAGCTTGGTAAAAAAATGCTTATCCGCGATCCCCTCATTCGCGAAATGCAGAACCTGACTGAACTGGAAGAATACATCGAAAAAACTGAAGACGCGCAGCTAAGCATGATGGCAGAGATCGTAAAAAAGTACGGACGGAAGATCCCTGAAATCATAAAGGATATAAAATCACGACATGCCGAAAAACGTGAGGATGCAGAACTGATCTTCTCTACTGTTCACCGGAGCAAAGGTATGGAGTACGACCAGGTAGAGCTGGCAGATGATTTCATTACCACCGGAAACCTCCTGGAGTACATGAAGGAAAAAGACAAAAATGAATTAACAACGGCCAGGAAGCTGGAAGAAATAAATCTGCTGTATGTTGCTGTTACTCGAGCCAAAAACAAACTGTTGATCCCGGAGACTTTTGTTGATGACGATTTCCCTGTTTCGGAACATATTGAGCTCACTAAAAAAGAGGAAAAAGAAACAGAAGATGACAAGGAATTTCTAAGCTGGATTACCAGGAAAGAAAAGTCCCGTTTTAAACCCGCCGCAAACAAAGCATATATTCTTGATGAAGTGAGAAAGAGCTACAGGTCTGCCTACGGCTCGTGGACCGGGGACCTGGATGACCGGCTAACGAAACGATTTTGTGAAGGCACAACCATTAATGAGCTGGCAGCAGAATTTGGAAGAACGGAAGGCGCGATCAGGTCCAGGATCAAAAAACTGGAACTGCACGAACTGTACGGATAACTTATAAAATGAGCTCAGTAATTTTGATTTGAGATCTGAGGTCTGAGATTCGATGTGAAAAGCAACGGGTGTATGACTACTTAAATAACAAGAACGTCTGTGGCCCCTTTAATTTTTGACTATTCTTAGTATTTCTATCTTCTCGCCTACCTGCACCTTCACAAAATAAAAACCGGCAGCCATCACGGTGAGGTCAATAGAAACTTCGCGGAATTGTACCTGCTCCTCACGCAGCACTCTCCCGGACACATCATAAACCATAATTGATTTCTCATGGTCCGAATTAGTTTCAATTGTAAATGATCCGTTGGTTGGATTGGGATAGATCTTTAATCCGGAGATCGTCGTTTCATTTATTCCCGTGCAGGTTTCTACCGATACTGTAACAACAGACGTTTTGGAACATCCCTCTGCATCAACACCTGTGACCGTAAAAGTTACTGCGTCCGGTTTAAACACAAACGGATAGGAGGCCTGGTAATAGTTATTATTCCAGGTGTAAGTAGAAGCACCATAAACAGTAATATTCCCCTCATCGCCCAGGCACTTCACAAATGTGCCTGCAAAGTGAAGTTTTGGCAGCGGGTTTACCTGCACATGCACGCTTGATGACGATCTGCATAATAACGGATAATAATTTACACCTGTTACAAAATAAATAGCGGATCCCACAGGTACAGTAGTAAAAGTATTTCCTGAAAAAAGGCTGTTCCAGGTATAACTATTGGCTCCTGAAACTTTTAATTTTAAACTATCGCCAAAACAGATCGCTGTGGGACCCGTAACAGATAAAACCGGCACTGTATACACATATACGGCAATATCAGCAGAATTGGTGCATCCCGTTTTCTTATCATAAGCTGAAACAGTAAAGGAGGTATTAACAAGAGGTGAAACCACGGTTGAATCAACGGAAGATCCTGTACTCCATGAATAACTTGTGGCACCTGCTGTTGCGAAAAGGGTAGTTGACTGTCCCGCGCAGATTTGTAAGTTCCCGTGTAATGCCAGGTTAAAATCCTTTATTTGCAGAGTAGAGGAAGATGAAGCGCTGCATGTTCCAAACTGGGTGGCATAGGTAAAGGCATAAGTTCCCGCATTAAAATTAATAGGATTCACCACCCCCTGGCTACTGATATACTGAGGGTACATGAAAAAACTTCCGCCTGCAGGTGTAACATCAATTGTAAAAGCAGAGGAGGTTCTGCAAACAGGTGCAACCGGTGTAATGGTTGGCGTCACTAAATTTGCAGTTACCACCTGCAATGTCTTACTCATTGTACATCCTGAAATTATTGGCGTTACGGCGACTGTGTAGATCATTGACAAGGTGCTGCCAGGTACTGTGGTGGGAGTTATTATGGTGTTGGGTAACGTTCCATTCTTTCCCACCAGAAAAGTGGTGGGAGACCAGGAGTACGTGCAGCTACCCGCACCTGAATTCAGCGGGAATTGCACACCGGCCTGCACAGAGCCAGTATTACAAAGCGTGGATGAAACTGGTGTAAGATTAAAAGTCCACGTGTGTGCACTTACAGAAAAGCTTGTACTATACTTACAGGCTCCGTCAAAAGCATTGACCATATAGTTTCCAAGAGCATGTAAACTACCCACTGTGAATTGCGCGGCCACTGCTGCTGCAACTGATGCATTGTACACCGCCGTGTTGCTATCGCTGTTGGTTACGCCAAACGAATAACTTCCCGGTGCCGTTCCAATTGCCGGGGTCATTGATATTATTGCCTGTCCGTTAGTACCACCCGGACAAATAAGTTTATTGTAGGACGTCGCTATTACTCCGGCAACTGTTGGTTGCAGAGTATAAACAATTGAATCGTTGCAACCTTCGCTTGTGGAATAGGTCACAGCATATATTGCGCCAGCTGAGGGAGTACTTATGGTAAGGGCTGATGAAGTACCCCAGGCTTTGGGTGGTATTGGTTGATTATTATTATACCATTGGTAACCGGCACCGGGGGGTGGTATGAGAAAAGCTTCGTTACCGCAATATGGTTTTACAATTGAAATTAACTTTGTTGATCTTGTGCCAATAGTCACTGTAGCCACACCTGTTCCACATCCGGCAGCACTGGTTACTGTAACTTTATAGGGCCCGGGCTGTAATCCGCTAACTGTTGAATTTGTTCCCACTGTAATTGAGTTAGAATTGACCCATGTATAAGTATATCCGGACGCACTCCCCGCAGCCACTACGGATGCGGAGCCGCTGCTTCCACCACTACAACTATTCGAGGATTGCACACTCGAAACTGAAACATTACTAAATACCAGTGTCGCGGTCATTACATACATGCACCCGTTTAGTCCGGTCGCGCTAACAGTATATACAGAACCGGGTTGCGGATTCATTATTACAAGTTGCTGGTTAGTCCCGTTAGGTGGGGCAACGGTGCCGCTCGGGGCAATCCATTGGTAATTTGTAAATCCAGACAAGGCAGTTATCTTAGCCACATTTGACCCGGAGCAAAACTCCACCGGCAGAAGTTGCGGAGGCCCTCCTGTGCCGATGCCCGTTCCGACAAGTGGAGAGGTAGTCATCTCAGTGTCAATGAAAAAACTTGCAAAGTGTAGTACACATGAACAGTCGCGCACGATCACCTCAAGTGTTAAGGTAGAATACGAATAAAATGATAAATTGTATGTGTGCATCTTCCATCCAGTGAAAGAAGTGTTTCCTGAACTAGTAAAAGGTGTCGAACTACATCCCGGCGAAATGGTATAAGTCATACACGGCAATTCAACATTATTACTTTTTAGTAGAATTATGAGGGAAGCTTTTTCGCAGCAGGAATGACCGGAATAATCTTCAATTACACCAGAATAAAGAATGTTTAGAATATTAGCCGTACTTGTCGGTACAATCGTCCTGCTTAATTTGGTGACAGAGGAGTTAGCAGTAAAATTGTTCAATTGCGCCACGTTGTTTCCGAAAGGAGAGGCTGTTACAGTTCCAATAAAAGGCACAGAAAATACCGGCGTACTCACAATCGAAAACTCAGGACTTCCCGGCGACCATAACGTAGACGTAGGACACCCCGTGGTTGTCTGATGACTCAAGGTCCATCCACTCACCGCGTTGGCAGCGGTGTATGTACCTGCCGTACTTTGCTCAAAATCAAGGTTTGGATTTAATTGAGAAAACAAGTTTGCGCCTGATGCAACTATGATTAAAAACAGGTATCTTTTAATTAATTGCATACTATGAGTGTTTAAAACAAAAGTAAGGGCGCATTTAGTATTACGCAGCGTTACTCACTCATTTCTACGTGTGCTTCAATAGAGGGAAAATTTTCACTCAGTGAAACTACCCATTAACTCAGAAAATTATTTATCTCCACGAGGAAATATTTTATTAAGTTCGTTCTGTGCAGGCATTTTTCGATTACATACAGGCGCGGATTCCTATATCAGCGAAACTAAAAGCGGCTATTGAATCCAGTGCCACCCCAGTGCAGATTGCTAAAAATGAAATTATCCTGCGTGCAGGAGAAAAATGCCCATGTATCTATTTCATTGCAAAAGGCCTTGTAAGGGGATACTATTTTCTGGAGGATAAAGAGATCACCCATTGGTTTGCCAAGGAAGAGGAATTTGCCACCAGCTTTTATGCATTTATATCTGGGGAACGTTCTTCTGAATTTATCCAGGCCCTTGAAGATTGTGAAGTAATAAAGATCACTTATGATCAGCTTCAACTGCTTTACCAGCAGTTTCCCGAAACCGAAAGGATCGGACGCCTGCTCATAGAACAGTATTACATTCGCCTTGAGAGCAGGATGCTTGGATTACAGTTTACAAGTGCCAAAGAGCGTTATCAAAAACTGCAGGATGAAAGACCCGAACTGTTACAGCGTGTGTCGTTGGGACAGATTGCCTCTTACCTTGGGATAAGCCAGGAAACGCTCAGCAGGATTCGGTCAGAAAAATAAGCACCATTTTAATTTCCTTTAACAAAGTCTCTGTGTTTTTTGACATTCGTCAAATGTTGCATCCCGGATGCCGGGTACTTTTGCTCCATCAAAACAAAAAAACATGATTCAAAAACCTTCTAATGCCTTTATAGGCGCTTCCTGGATCGCCCTGCTTGCGGGCGGTGTTGCATTCTGTGTCGGATTATGGCATGCCGAAATGTGGCTCTGCGAAAAAGGATATTATTTCACCGTACTTTTTTTCGGTTTATTTTCAGCTATCTCCGTGCAGAAAGCTGTTCGTGATCAGCTGGAAGGAGTACCCGTTACTCCAATTTATTATGGGATCAGCTGGTTCTGTACTATTCTTTCAATTGTGTTGCTGGTGATCGGATTATGGAATGCTGAACTCGAACGGAGCGAAAAAGGATTTTATGGGATCTCCTTCACGCTCGCTCTTTTTGCGGCTGTTGCCGTTCAAAAAAACATCAGGGACATGCAATACTATGAAAAACACACAGCAAGAGATCAATAAAATCTGAGCCTCTTAAAGAATTCCTTTGGGAACCACCCGGCGGCTGATGACCTTCATTCTCTTCGAAGTTCCCGCAAGTGCATCGGGGTTAAATTGCAAGGTGGTTTCCCAGGAATTTTCAGGTTGGAATTCTTCTTCCATACCCTTCGATACTTCCTGGGCAACCTTGCGCGAATTAATAATAGTTACACATTCCGAATTGCGATACGCGCTCCGGGGATCTACATTAAAAGTTCCGATCACTGTTATGTTTCCATCCACCACCATGCCTTTTGCGTGCAAGCCAAAAACAGGTGTGTAACCAATTGAGTCCTTCAATGCCCCGGTCATAATAGTATATCGCGATCTTGCATCTGGTTTAAATTCGAAGATCCTGATCCCGGTGGCGAGCAGTTCTTCCCTGTCGCGCCTGTATCCACTAAATGCTTCCACATTGTCGGTAGAAGCAAGACTGTTTGTAAGCACCCTGATCTTTACTCCCCTACCCGCAGCTTCTTTAAAAAGAGCTTTTCCTTTATCGGTCGTCACAAGGTATGGCGACTGGATGTCGATAGTATATCTAGCATTTTTAACCAGCTCAAATAATTCGCGGGTGGTATTGCTTATTTTATCCTTGCCGGTCTCCGTTTTCCCGGGAATGTCAGATATAAATCTTACGGAATCAACCCAGCTGATCTTACCTGATTCATATAAAGACTTGAATACCGAAGGCAGTGCTTTCATTTTTTCTCTTACCTGCGGCCAGTAATTTTCAGGATTACAGGCGTAACGATGTAACCTCTCGAACCGGTCTGACTTTAGAGAATCGTTTTCTTTTTCTTTCACCAGGCGGGTAACCGGAACACTTAGCCCATTGTTCCAGAATTGCTCAAAAGACTGCTCTACGTTGCTGACTTCCTTCCCTATCATTAAAACATCGCGGTCGCGAAAATTATATTCATGATCATAGTCAAAATATTCGTCTGCAATATTTCTTCCCCCGGTTATCACCACCTTTCCGTCAACATTAAACGTCTTGTTATGCATCCTTTGGTTAGCCCCTTTAAAGTTGGACATGAACTTACCAACCTTCTGCACCAGGTTCTTTCCTAGATTAACACCGGGATTATAGATCCTTATTTCAATATTCGGATGTGAATCCATTGTGAGGATCTCGTGCGGACCGGCATCGACCAGAATGTCGTCTATAAGCATCCTTACCTTCACGCCCCTGTCTGCAGCACGCACCAGGTAATCACAGGCTATCAGACCGACATTATCGGTACTAAAAATAAAATACTGGATATCAATGGTCTTCTCCGCATATTCGCAAAGCCATGCCCGCGTGATCATAGAATTGCCTCCATCCTCAAGCACATAAATACCGGTTTTACCAACCAAGGAGTCACGCATTTGCAGAAGCTCTGAACTCAGGCTAAGTGAATCGTTCCTGTGGATGGATGCACAATAGTCGGTTTCACTTTCCGGGATTATTACATGATCATCCGAACAGGAAACGAGCATGCACAGGATCACACAAAACGATAATGATTTCATGTGCCCAAATTAATAAAATTCAAAATGGTGCAAATAGTAACTATCATTAAGTTACTTTACCAGGAGATTAGATATTTTATCGATAGAGGGTCACGTGCCCCTTTAAAATCTTCGACTGCCCGTTAAGTGCCGAGAGGTTTATTACCCAGACATAAACATCACTCTTGCAGTCCTGATCTTTATAAGTGCCATCCCAGCCTTTCCGGAAGTCGGTGGTACTGAATAATAATTCCCCCCACCTGTCGTAGATAGAAAGCTGGTATTGTTTAACTGCGCGCATCACAGGAATGAACTGTTCGTTTAATCCGTCTGTGTTCGGACTGAATACGTTTGGAACAAACACCAGGAAATCAGGGTCCACTTTTATTGATTTAATTACCGTATCCCTGCACCCCCACTTATTCTCAACTTCAAGAACTGCAGGGTACATACCTTCGGTCTCAAACATCAGCTTGGTCGAGCGCTGGGTGGAGGTAAAGCCATCACTGGAAATAAACGACCATTTAAATTTATTTATATCAGGATCATCCGTATTGGCAGTAAAAACAACCACATCATTGTTTTCAACGGGGTTCTGAGGTGCGTATGTAAAGTCCGCCACCGGCTTCGGAAAAACATTCACAACGTATTCCACGGAATTGCTGCAACCGGTAACCGCATCGAGCAAAAATCCAGACAGTGAGATCGCTCCCGTTCTGTTAAAACAATAGCTGAAGGTATTACCCGCCAGCGATATTCGTTCGATCTGCCACCTGGCAGTTGTAGACGAGCTAACCGGGGTGAAAATAAAATCAGAGCAGAACGGCACGCATCCTTCCATTTTTGAACTTTTCATTTTTCCTTCCGGTAACGGGTTGATCGCGATGGTACGTTCGACTGTGGCACTGCATTGATTATTATCCTTTACTGTAAGAAAGTATGAACCTTCATAACCCTGGTAAATCAGCGCGAATGAGATCTTCTTACCATTATAAACAAGATTCTCAGGCCCTCTCCATTCATATTGCGTTCCTCCTTCACCTTCAAAAGTGACTTTATCATTTAAACATAGCTCCTCTCGGGGATAAATGAAGAATTTCGGAACGGGAAGTGGTATAGTGTATAGGGACATTGTAATGGCCGTGCTGCACTGATTTGCAGCAGTACCTGTAACTGTGTAAGTGGTAAGAAGGCTATTGCTGGCGGAGATCACATTTACAGTGGGACCATAATTCGAACCAAGGCTCGGCCCTTGCCACAAGTAAGCATTGGCACCTTCGGCAGCCAGGGCCGCCGGTTCACCCAAACACACCGTTACATTACCTGCAGAGATAACAGGGTTAGGTTTTACAGTAACTGCGACTGCAGAATACGACTGGCATCCGTTTACATCAGTAATAGTTAAGCCGTAAGAACCACTATGCCTGGGAGCGGCGGGAAAGATCTGGTGACTGGGAGCTCCGCTTGAGAATCCATCGGGCCCCTTCCAGATGGTGGAAACAATTCCCGATGAAATGACAGGATTCAGAGAAATAGTTTTTCCTTCACAAACTTCTAACTGCAATGGCATATTTAAAACCGGCAACGGATTCACAGTTATTTGTTTTGAAAGACTTACTGAACAAGGGCCATTGACGGCCATTAATGAATAAACTCCTCCATGGCTTACAGACACATTGCTTAAGACCGGATTCTGAACAGCTGAGCTGAACGCATTGGGTCCGGTCCAGATATATTGCAGGGCGCCCGCGGTGGAAGAGGCATTAAGGACTAAAGTTTTGCCTGTACAAAGTGGCGCATTATCTGTGAACGAAACTACCGGCGCAGCCACCACAACGGCCTGCACTGTGGCGCTGTTATTGCAGGTATTGTTGTCTTTTATTGTAAGAGAATAAACTCCACTGGCAGTAACCTGCGCATTAGTGATAACCGGACTTTGCAGGACGCTGATATATCCGTTCGGCCCTGTCCATAAATAAGTGCATCCCGGCGGACCACTGCCGGCAAGCTGCAAGGAGGAATTAACACAAACGGTAGATCCTGCTACCGCGATGGCGGGTGTAGCATTTACCTGCACATTTATAGCTGCTGAGGCCGTGCAGGTATTAGCGGCTGTGATGGTAGCCTGGTACGCACCGCTGTTATTCGGTGATGCAAGCGTAATGGAGGGCTGCAATAAACCTGAAGTGTACGACAGTGGTCCGTTCCACAAAGCCGAGGTTCCGCCTGCCGCAGACAGTACTAATGTTTTTCCATTACATATCGGGGCATTGCTTGTGAGCGTAGGCACCGGCACTGGCATCACCACAGCAGTAATTGTTTTGTTCGAAGAACACAGTGAGCCTGTGCCGATGACAGTATATATAGTGGTTGAAGCCGGGCTTACCGTTAACGAGCTCAGGCCTGCAACTGAATTCCATGAATATGTATTTGCGCCTGAGACACTAAAAATAGCAACCTGTCCCGGACAAATAGAAGCATCAGCTACAGTGAGTGTCGGGGTAGGAAAAAAAGTGATCGGAACTGTTTTTGTGATGGGACATAGTTTAGCATCGTAACCAGTAACCGTATAAATATAATTTCCACCCAACAGCTGCGTGGTTTGAAAAACACCTGAAGATGAAAAAGGTGTCCAGCTAAATGTGTAACCATTGCCTCCAACGGTCCCGCCAGCAATTAGCGGTGTAAGTGTAATAAATTTACCCGCGCAAACGGAGGGTGTGTTTACATGAACATTTAATGTGAGAGCAGTTGGCGAGGTAACATTGAACGTCTGGGTAAAAGAACAATTGGTCAATGCATCTGTCACTGTTACCGTATGGAGGCCCGGGGCGAGACCTGTGGCGACTACGCTGGTTTGCGTGGTAGTTGAACTTTTCCAGATATATTTTTGTAAGCTGCTGCCACCGCTCAGGTTTTGCACGGCAGCAGTGGCATTGTTAACACCAAAACAATCGAGCTGCACCGGCATCACTGTGCCGGAAAGAGGCACGGGGGAAACGAACGTGATACTGGTGGTGTAAGTTTTATTATTCCCCGCATCATTTACCACTACGGTGTAAGTGCCCGGACTCAGGCCCGAGTTCACAGAACCAGTTGTTCCTGAAGGCACCCAGGTGTAAGTGTAGGGACCAATTCCCCCGTTTAGCGTTACGGATGCCGAACCCAGAGTAGCACAGGTAATAGACGTAGTGCTCGCACCAAGACCTGCCTGGTTAAAAAGACAAACACCCTGCGGAATAGGACAAGTGTTGGAAACAGAGGCTCCATATATACCCACAAACCCTGTTCCGCACACGTATAGCACATTGGTATTCCGTTCAAACTTTATATCATGAACATTTTGCGTGGAGGTAGTGATACCAAGAGATATGGGGGTAAGCGTACTAAAACTTGTTCCGTTAAAATTATAGGTTAATATATTGCCATTACTTCCGAGGTAAAGATTATTACAATCATCAACTGCTATACCACCCTGGCGCTTTAATGTCTGACCCGATAGCACGGTAGACGCTACAGAAGAGCCATTCGTTTTATTGTAAGCCGCAAGGTTATAACCATCGTAATAAAAAAGATAATTACTATTTACAGCCAGACAATTAAAACCATTGGATGATACCGGCGGCTGGTAGGCGGGTTTATTATTATTTTCGCCCATACTGGTATAACCCGTGGGCTTGGTCCATATGTTGCCATTAAAAGCGGAATTCACCAGGCATAAATTGTTACTTAAAGTACTGCTACCGCTGGCATACAGGATGAAAATATTTCCGACATCATCTATTGCATAATTTACAACATCCTGGCAGCAGCCGGTATTGGACTGAAAAGACGTAACATTTAAGGTTGCATTGACAGAATTGATTGTTGCCGCAGAAAGGTTGCCCGCAGTGCTTCCTCCAAAAATAAACACGTCGGCAGTGGTACAATGAAACCCAAGGTCCCAGATCTCACGATAGCTGCTATTTGCAGTTGAAATGAAATTATCGTAATTACCATTTATATCAAGACGGATCACCTGCGCACCACTTCCAACTACGCCCTGACCTGCGAAAGACTTGCCGGTAAATTTATCAACTCCAAAATTGCTTGCGCTGAATGCTGTGCCCCATGAAGGACTGACAATCGTGCCACCGAATGTCCATTGATGGGTTCCTGAAGAGTTATACATGGCAATCTGGAAAGTACTGCTTCCGCCATATACAAACGTATTTCCGCCAAAGTCGTAATCAACGTCAAACGCAGAATTAGTGCTTACAAGATTTGAAATCGTAGTTACCCAGGGGTCGATTACAAGCGTTTTGCTTGCGTCGTAACCACCGGGAAATTTAAAGGACACTGTGTCATTTCTTAATAACTGAAATGCGGAAGCGACCGTATCACCATTGAGATAAAAACTTCTTGGTGCGTGATCAATTACCGGATCTTTTTTTGTCCTGATGAACAGATCGCCTTCATTAAGAGCCATTGACCTGAAATCACCTTCATAAAACATCTTTATGTTACGCGCATCGGCACCGGGATGCAGGATAAGGCTGTATTTAATTCCCTTCTCCTTATCATTGGGTATAGTATATACCAGGTCGGTGTTTTTGTAAATGTCTTTGTAGACGATCTTCCTGTACGCATATGAATTATATTCAGGTCCCCCATACGTAAAATAATGACCGGGCATGTCCTCACCTGTTACTGAAACGGCCTTCGAGTTGCACCAGGTCATTTTTACAAAACGTGGAGGCTCTTCTTTCACTGCTTCCCCGTGTTCTATTGCCTCCATCTGTTCGTGCGTGATGCCCGCCGGTCGGCAGACCTCATAAAATACGGCATTATTAGTGAAGATCACCTTCTCGCCCTGGTACTCGTAAATGAAAAGCACCTTCTCACCGGACGGTAACGTAAACTGTCCTTTGTTCTCAATAAAATTTCGTTTTCCGAAAATATCTCCCTCGCGGGCAAAAGGAGAGGGAGACTGTACTGAATTAACCGCAGTGACTTTTTCTGCAGACTGTGAAAAGTAAGCAGGGACCTGAAGAACGAAGATGTATAACAGATATAGTCTTATTTTTTTCATTCACCATTTTTCAAGGACCGGGTAGCCTTATAAAGATAAATAAAAAAAAGGGTCATTATATTATGAGTATCAAAATGGGTAAGTAAATGGTACCGGCTTGTGACAAAACTCCCGAATGTTTAAACTGTAAGGAAGTTCAAAGATGATTGTTATCTGTTTCAGATAACTTATCTTACCTGTATAATGTAACATGCCCCTTTAAAGATTTAGCTTCTCCGTTAATTGAGGTAAGCTCGATCTTCCATACATAGACGTCACTTTTGCATTCCGCACCTTTGTATGTGCCATCCCATCCTGATGCGGGGTCGCTTGTAGCATAGATCATTTCTCCCCAACGATCAAAGATCCGCAGCTGGTAAATTTTTACAGCACGCAGCACGGGTTTGAACTGCTCATTGAGATTATCAGTGTTGGGAGTAAATATATTTGGTACGAATACTAAAAAGTCGGGGTCGATCTTAATTGCCTGCACAAGTGTATCACTGCAATTCCATTTATTCTGAACTACCAGGGCCACCGGGTAATTTCCTTCCGTTTCAAAAAGATGTGTTGCCACCTCAGAGCGTGAATTAAATTCGGTATTGGAATCAAAGAACCATCGGAACTTATTTATGTCCGGATCCTGGGTATCGGCCGTGAATATCACCACATCTTCATTCTCAACGGGGTGAAGCGGGGCAAAGGTAAAACTGGCAACAGGTTTCCGGCGTGCCTCTACCACATACTCTACAGCAGACCTGCAGCCTGTTTGCGCATCATACAAAGCTCCACGCACAGGGATGGATCCTTCAGATTTAAAACAATGATTAAATGAAGTGCCTGAATAATTCTTTCCGTTCACATTCCAGCTTGAAGTAACAGAAGCAGAAGATGGTGCAAAAGTAAAATCAGAACAAAACGGCACACACTCATCCATCAGTGAACCGCTGAATTTTCCCGTTGGCAAATTATAAATCACAATGTCTTGCTGCGTTGAGCTTTTGCATCCGCTTGCATCCGTTACAAATAAAGTATAGGTACCGGCATATCCCTGGTAATTTAACCTGAAAGAGATCTCCTGCCCGCTAAAGATAAGTTTCTCGGGTCCATGCCATTCATACGATGCTGCTCTTGAACCTCTGAAGGTGACCTCACTATTGAGGCAAAGGCTTGAGGAGGGAAGTACCAGAAAGCCTGCAACAGGAAGTGGTATAGTTTTTAAGGTCACTGTGGCAACAGAGGAACATGAGTTTACCGCTGTTCCTGTCACTGTATAGGTCTCAGCATTTTTATTTGAAGCATGCATCAGTTGTATTGAATCGCCTGCTGTTGCAAATACTCCGGGTCCGTACCATTGATATGTGCTGGCCCCGGAAGCCTTGAGCATAGCAGGTTCATTAAAACATACCGTAACATTGGTTGTCCTGATCACAGGATTCTGCATCACACCCACTGTAACAGCCGATGAAGTAACACAGGAATGGTTATCGGTGATGGTGAGATAATAATTTCCTGCGTGAGCCTGGGAGGCCGGGTAAAATTTAAGGTTGGCTGCACCACTGGAAAAACCCGCGGGTCCTTTCCATACAGTAGAAACTATATTAGAAGAGGTGGATGGATTTAAGTTGATCGTTTTTGTTTCACATACATCCACAGTGGCAGGAAGTACAAGCTGAGGAAGCGGATAGATCAATAACTGTTTGGCAACACTCACAGAACACGGTCCGTTGATGGCCATCAGGTTAAACACTCCTCCACCGGCAGGAGATACATTGGTAATTACAGGACTGATCTGGGAAGAAGTAAAACCATTGGGACCTGTCCACAAATAATTAATGGCTCCTGTGGTTGCCGAAGCATTGAGTGAGAGTGTTTTGCCGGCACAGAGTGGTTCATTGCTGGTAAAGGAAACAACGGGAAGATCCACGATCCTGCTATGAACCTGGGCAGTATTCTGACAGGAGTTAACATCGGTAATTGTAAGAGTATACAATCCTGTGGCTGCCAGTGTCACGGGGTTTATCACAGGATTCTGAACAGCACTTGTAAAATTATTTGGTCCGCTCCATGCAAAAGAGCATCCCGGAGGAGCAAAACCTTTGAGTGCAAGAAGTGTGTTTACGCAAACAGTATCACCTATAAGTGCAATAGCGGGTGTGGGATTTATCTGCACGGTAATGGAAGAGCTGGCTGTACAGGAGTTCACTGAAGAAAGCGTGGCAGTGTACACCCCGCTGTTACTCACAGAGGCGGAAGTAATGGCAGGCTGAAGCAGGGAAGAGGTAAAATTCTGGGGGCCCTGCCAGAGCACCGATAGAGCGCCGGATGCTTTCAGGTTAAGGGTCTTTCCGTTACAAACCGGGCTGTTGCTGCTTAAGGTTGGAACCGGTGTTGGATAAACAAAAACAGGAACCGTGCGTGAGGATGAGCACAGGGCATTAGAACCACTTACAGTATAAATGGTCGTGACAGCAGGACTGGCAACAAACGTATTTGTTGTTAATGTATTATTCCAGGTATAGGTGTTTGCCCCTGAAACAGTGAGTGTAGCAGCAATGCCGGGACATACAGAAGGAGCATTAACGCTGAGTGTAGGTGTATTAAAAAATGTGAGTGCAACAGTGCGTGTTATAGCGCAGGACTGACTATCATATGCAGTTAAAGTATAGATATAATTTCCTCCTGCCTGCTGGGTGGTAATATTAACTGGGCTGGCAGGTGTGGGCGCCCAGCTATAGGAATAAGAAGGAGGCGTTCCACCAGCGATAAGTGGTGTGAGGGTGATAAATTTGCCGGCGCAAACAGATGGTGTGTTAACATGCACATTTAGTGTTAGTGCCGGAGGGCTGCCTATAGAAAAAATTTGCACATACTGGCACTTGGTAAGATTATCGGTAACCTTCACCGTATGCGTACCGGGACCAAGGCCGGTGGCAATGGCCGTTGTTTGTGTGCCCGAACCGCTGGTCCACAGATAACTCTGACTGCCGCTGCCACCTGAAAGATTTTGAACAGTGGCGGTAGCATTATTAATAGAATTGCATGGGAGATTAAAATTAGGTACCGTTCCTGTTAGTGGAACTGAAGGAATAAACGTGGTGGTGGTAGTGTACGTATGATTGGCTCCCTGGTCATATACTATCACCGTATATGTTCCCGGGATCAGGCCTGAAATAACTGAACCAGTCACTCCCGAAGGAACCCAGGTGTAAGAGTACGGACCAATGCCCCCATTCAGCTGCACCGTAGCCGAGCCGAGAGTGGCACAAGTGATGGATGTAGTGCTGGCACCAAGCCCCGCCTGGTTAAACACACATATGCCAATGCCGGTCGGACAGTTTAGCGATTCGGCTGCTACATAAGTACCTACAAAATCAGTCCCGCAAACGTAAAGTGTTTTTGTATTCCGATCGAACTTAATATCATGAACATTTTGGGTTCCGGTGCTTATCGCAAGAGAAATTGGCGTGAGCGTACTGAACGAGGTTCCGTTAAAACTATATGTCAGAATTGAACCATTTCCTCCCACGTATAAAACATCACAATCATCAACTGCAATGCCACCCTGGCGTTTAACGACCATTCCCTGTACCGTGGTGCTCGCTACCTGAGTTCCTGACAATTTATTATAGGCTGCAATATTGTATCCATCATAATAATAAAGATAGTTTCCATTTACTGCCAGGCAGTTAAATCCATTGCCGGAACCTGAAGCTGGCTGATAGGCATTCCTGTTTGCAGCTTCATTCAAACTGCTGTAGGTGGAGGGCGCCGTCCACACGTTACCATTAAATGTACTGTTAACCAAACATAATTGGTTATTCAATCCAAAACCGGCAGCGTAGATCACAAAAATGTTTCCCAGGTCATCAATGGCATAATTGGCAATGTCCTGGTAATTGAAGTTGTGGTTGGGCTGGAAATTAGAACAACTCGGAACAGGGTTTACTGAAGTTATAGTTGCAGCTGAAATCTTGGCTGAAGTGGACCCGCCGAACACAAAAATATTGGCGGTGCTGCAGTGGAATCCAAACTCCCACATTTCCTGGTATCCGGTAGCAACTGTAGAGATAAAATTATCATAATTCCCGAGGACATCAAGCCGCACCACTGTCGCCCCGTTCATTTCAAAGCCCTGCCCCGTATAACACTTACCGGTAAATCTGTCAACAGCTATATTACTTGCATAAGAAGATGATCCCCAGCTTGGCGATATGATGAAGCCGCCGAAAGTCCATTGATGCGTACCGCCTGAGTTATACATTGCCACTTTGTAATTCGAGGTGCCACCGTAAATAAAGGTGTTACCTCCAAAATCAAAATCTACATCGTAAGCATTATTATTGTTTGAAAAGCCATTTGTTGATGTTACCCATGGATCAATAATTATTTTAGAACCACCGTGGCCAAGATCGTGAACCTGGAAATGAAGAACATTAAGCTGATCGAGTGTAAATTCTGAATTCAGGGGTGTACCATTCTCAAGAAAAGAAACAGGAGCGTGCTCTGTGATATCCGAGCCACGGGTTTTAATAATTACATCACCGTCATCTGTTTTATTTATTTTTCTCACATCGCCACTGTACCGGATCTCAAGCTTTGAAAGATCAGCACCGGGATTGAGAATGACATTATATTTAATACCATAGTTTTTATCTGCGGGAATTAAAAATTCAATGTCGATATTCCTGTACACTTCTTTGTAAAGGATCTTTTTATAACAGGCCGAATTATATTCAGCTGTGCCGTACGTAAAATAGTGCTTCTGCTTTAAGTCGCCCGTCACGGAGGTTGCTTGTCCTCCGATCCAGTTCATATTTACAAAATAATGCTTGTCTTCCTTCTCCGCTCTTCCGTGCTCCAGTGCTTCAAAACGCTCTTCATCCGATTGTGATCGTTTAATAAATTCGTACACAAGCCCGGTTGGAGTAAAATATATTCTTTCACCCTCGCATTCATAAATAAACAGGATCTTCTCCTTGCCCGGCAGCCTGCCATCAAACTGCCCCTTATTTTCAATAAAGTTCCGCAGTCCAAAAACATCACCTCCTTTTGCAAAAGTTTGTGGCTTGATGATCGAATGAATACCTGATACTTCCTGAGCAACAATTTGTTCGCATGTCCCCGCAGCGAGAAATAGCAGAATTAAAAAGTATTTCCAAATATGTGCCAATATTGACTTTAATAAATTGGGAACTAACTACTAAAGGTACTTAAAATTAACCCCCATCATAGCGCCTGAATCAGTCTAAACCATAGTTCCCTCATGCATATCTGCAGGTGGCCAGCTAACCCCCGAAAACCTGCTAAAAGCTCTCTGTAAAACGGAAGAAACCAGGCGCTTTATTTTTCATCCAGGCTGGGTGAAAACCAGGCTTTAACATTTGCTTATGAATTCAGAAAAAAGAAAACGGGTGCGACTTGTTCTACCTGTATAATGTAACATGTCCCTTTAAAGATTTAGCTTCTCCGTTGATTGAGGTAAGCTCGATCTTCCAGACATAGACGTCACTTTTGCATTCCGCACCTTTGTAAGTGCCATCCCATCCTGATGCGGGATCGCTTGTAGCATAGATCATTTCTCCCCAACGATCGAAGATCCGCAGCTGGTAAATTTTTACAGCACGCAGCACGGGTTTGAACTGCTCATTGAGATTATCAGTGTTGGGAGTAAATATATTTGGTACGAATACTAAAAAGTCGGGGTCGATCTTAATTGCCTGCACAAGTGTATCACTGCAATTCCATTTATTCTGAACTACCAGGGCCACCGGGTAATTTCCTTCCGTTTCAAAAAGATGTGTTGCCACCTCAGAGCGTGAATTAAATTCGGTATTGGAATCAAAGAACCATCGGAACTTATTTATGTCCGGATCCTGGGTATCGGCCGTGAATATCACCACATCTTCATTCTCAACGGGGTGAAGCGGGGCAAAGGTAAAACTGGCAACAGGTTTCCGGCGTGCCTCTACCACATACTCTACAGCAGACCTGCAGCCTGTTTGCGCATCATACAAAGCTCCACGCACAGGGATGGATCCTTCAGATTTAAAACAATGATTAAATGAAGTGCCTGAATAATTCTTTCCGTTCACATTCCAGCTTGAAGTAACAGAAGCAGAAGATGGTGCAAAAGTAAAATCAGAACAAAACGGCACACACTCATCCATCAGTGAACCGCTGAATTTTCCCGTTGGCAAATTATAAATCACAATGTCTTGCTGCGTTGAGCTTTTGCATCCGCTTGCATCCGTTACAAATAAAGTATAGGTACCGGCATATCCCTGGTAATTTAACCTGAAAGAGATCTCCTGCCCGCTAAAGATAAGTTTCTCGGGTCCATGCCATTCATACGATGCTGCTCTTGAACCTCTGAAGGTGACCTCACTATTGAGGCAAAGGCTTGAGGAGGGAAGTACCAGAAAGCCTGCAACAGGAAGTGGTATAGTTTTTAAGGTCACTGTGGCAACAGAGGAACATGAGTTTACCGCTGTTCCTGTCACTGTATAGGTCTCAGCATTTTTATTTGAAGCATGCATCAGTTGTATTGAATCGCCTGCTGTTGCAAATACTCCGGGTCCGTACCATTGATATGTGCTGGCCCCGGAAGCCTTGAGCATAGCAGGTTCATTAAAACATACCGTAACATTGGTTGTCCTGATCACAGGATTCTGCATCACACCCACTGTAACAGCCGATGAAGTAACACAGGAATGGTTATCGGTGATGGTGAGATAATAATTTCCTGCGTGAGCCTGGGAGGCCGGGTAAAATTTAAGGTTGGCTGCACCACTGGAAAAACCCGCGGGTCCTTTCCATACAGTAGAAACTATATTAGAAGAGGTGGATGGATTTAAGTTGATCGTTTTTGTTTCACATACATCCACAGTGGCAGGAAGTACAAGCTGAGGAAGCGGATAGATCAATAACTGTTTGGCAACACTCACAGAACACGGTCCGTTGATGGCCATCAGGTTAAACACTCCTCCACCGGCAGGAGATACATTGGTAATTACAGGACTGATCTGGGAAGAAGTAAAACCATTGGGACCTGTCCACAAATAATTAATGGCTCCTGTGGTTGCCGAAGCATTGAGTGAGAGTGTTTTGCCGGCACAGAGTGGTTCATTGCTGGTAAAGGAAACAACGGGAAGATCCACGATCCTGCTATGAACCTGGGCAGTATTCTGACAGGAGTTAACATCGGTAATTGTAAGAGTATACAATCCTGTGGCTGCCAGTGTCACGGGGTTTATCACAGGATTCTGAACAGCACTTGTAAAATTATTTGGTCCGCTCCATGCAAAAGAGCATCCCGGAGGAGCAAAACCTTTGAGTGCAAGAAGTGTGTTTACGCAAACAGTATCACCTATAAGTGCAATAGCGGGTGTGGGATTTATCTGCACGGTAATGGAAGAGCTGGCTGTACAGGAGTTCACTGAAGAAAGCGTGGCAGTGTACACCCCGCTGTTACTCACAGAGGCGGAAGTAATGGCAGGCTGAAGCAGGGAAGAGGTAAAATTCTGGGGGCCCTGCCAGAGCACCGATAGAGCGCCGGATGCTTTCAGGTTAAGGGTCTTTCCGTTACAAACCGGGCTGTTGCTGCTTAAGGTTGGAACCGGTGTTGGATAAACAAAAACAGGAACCGTGCGTGAGGATGAGCACAGGGCATTAGAACCACTTACAGTATAAATGGTCGTGACAGCAGGACTGGCAACAAACGTATTTGTTGTTAATGTATTATTCCAGGTATAGGTGTTTGCCCCTGAAACAGTGAGTGTAGCAGCAATGCCGGGACATACAGAAGGAGCATTAACGCTGAGTGTAGGTGTATTAAAAAATGTGAGTGCAACAGTGCGTGTTATAGCGCAGGACTGACTATCATATGCAGTTAAAGTATAGATATAATTTCCTCCTGCCTGCTGGGTGGTAATATTAACTGGGCTGGCAGGTGTGGGCGCCCAGCTATAGGAATAAGAAGGAGGCGTTCCACCAGCGATAAGTGGTGTGAGGGTGATAAATTTGCCGGCGCAAACAGATGGTGTGTTAACATGCACATTTAGTGTTAGTGCCGGAGGGCTGCCTATAGAAAAAATTTGCACATACTGGCACTTGGTAAGATTATCAGTAACCTTCACCGTATGCGTGCCGGGTGCAAGACCGGTGGCAATGGCCGTTGTTTGTGTGCCCGAAGCGCTGGTCCAGAGATAACTCTGGCTCCCGCTGCCACCTGAAAGATTTTGAATGGCGACAGTGCCATTGTTGATCCCGTTACAAGGCAAATTGGTATTCAATACTGTTCCGGTAAGCGGAACAGACGGTAAAAACGTAGTGCTGGTAGTGTATATATGGTTCGACCCCTGGTCATATACTATCACTGTATATGTTCCTGGGATCAATCCGGAAATTACCGGACCGGTATGACCTGAAGGAACCCAGGTGTAAGTGTATGGACCAATACCTCCATTTAGTTGTACGGTTGCCGAACCAAGCGTTGCACACGAGATGGATGTAGTGCTGGCACCCAGCCCCGCCTGGTTAAAAAGACATATACCTAAACCAATAGGACAGTTCAGCGACTCAGACGCAACATAAGTACCCACAAAACCTGTTCCGCAAACGTAAAGTGTTTTTGTATTCCGGTCGAACTTGATATCGTGAACGTTTTGGGTTGCAGTGCTGACACCAAGAGAAATTGGTGTGAGTGTACTAAACCACGTTCCGCTAAAGCTATAAGTCAGTATTGAGCCATTTCCTCCCAGGTATAAAACATCACAATCGTCAACTGCAATGCCACCCTGGCGCTTGGTAATTGCACCCCATACGGTGGTACTGGCAACCTGGGAGCCGGTTAGCTTATCGTATGCTGCAAGATTGTAACCGTCATAATAATAGAGATAGTTTCCGTTAACAGCCAGGCAATTAAATCCTCCGGAAGACCCGGCGGGAGGTTGATACGCGCTTTTATTCGCAAACTCGAACATGGTGCTATAGCCGGTGGCCACAGTCCACACATTGCCATTAAATGTTGAATTGATCAGGCATATTTTGTTGTTCAATCCGCTTTGCGTGATCCCGGTAGCATACACTATAAAGATCTTGCCCTGGTCGTCGATGGCATAACTTGCAATATCCTGGTTGCTGGATGAAATATTCGGCTGAAATGTAGAACAGTTGAGCAGAGGACTGACAGAGCTCATAGTTGCAGCGGAAAGATTCTGGTTGGTAGTTCCTCCGAAAACAAAAATGTCGGCATTCGAACAATGAAAACCAAATTCCCAGATCTCCTGAAAACTGCTGTTTGCCGTTGATATGAAATTATCATAATTCCCGTTAATATCGAGTCGTATGATCTGGGTGCCGGCGGTCTCCCACCCCTGGCCTGTATAACACTTCCCGTTAAACTTGTCAACCCCCAGGTTACTGGGATATATACCGCTACCCCACGATGGTGTAGACATAGTGCCCCCGAATGTCCACGCAAGAGCACCCGTTGAATTATACATGGCAACCTTAAAGGGATTTGTACCTCCGTAAACAAATGTATTTCCTCCAAAATCATAATCTACATCATATGCAGAGCTGCTGGAAGTAAGACTATTGGTAGAGCTCACCCATGGGTCAATGATAAGAGTACTGTCGGGGGGGATAGGAACACCAAGGGCAAACTGAAAGGTATTTGATTGGCCCGTTACAAATTCAGAAGTAACAGGTGCGCCATTCTGGAAAAAGGTGGAGGGTGCATGCTCAACAATATTTTGCGCCGCTGTTTTAATGATAATATCACCTTCGGAATTTTTCTTCATCGCTTTCACATCACCGCTATACTGGATGCTGATCTGCGAAACATCAGCGCCCGGGTGAAGAATGAGATTATATTTAATTCCGAACTGTTTGTTCTGCGGCACCAGGTACTCCACATCTATTCCCCTGTATACTTCTTTGTATAAGATCTTTTTATAACAGGCGGAATTATACTCCGCAGTCCCGTACGTAAAATAATGCTGCTGTTTCTCACCTGGTTCTACCGAAGCCGGGTTCCCGCCTGCCCACGTCATGTGCACGAAATAATAGGGTGCTTCTTTCAGCGTTTTTCCTTTTTCCAGGGCTTCCATTTCCCATTCTTTCAAAGGGTGGGATTCATGGAATTCGTAAATCAAACCTTTTGGAGTAAAGTAGATCTTTTCGCCATTGTAATCATATAGGAACAAAACGGTTTCTCCCCCTGGCAGCTTACTGTCAAACTGACCTTTATTCTCAATAAAATTGCGAACTCCGAACACATCCTCCCCGCTTACAAATTTCTGTGGCTCGGTGTATGACGGAATTCCGGAAACCTCCTGTGCGAACAAGCCGCTTAACGATCCGGTGAGAAGGAAAAGCAGTGGTAAAAAATATTTCCTTATTTGTCTCAGGATCACGACAGTTTGTTTTGGGGAACAACTATTAAAGATACTGAAAATAACCCCAATTTCCAGCTGCTGAATCATTTAAAATACTGTCCCACTCATGGATTTTCACATTTAGCGTCTGATGCGGTTTACAGCGTGTCCGGCTTATTGTTTTGGATACGGCCGGGATATTGCTAAATTTGATTTAACCCAGGGAGAAATAATGCAACATCTTCTTTCAAAATCCACGTTCATCAAAGGTGAACAGTGCAAAAAAGCGCTGTACCTCAACAGGTATCACCAGGAATTGAGGGATGAGATTGACGCGTCGACGCAGGCTATCCTGGAACAGGGAATACGCGTGGGCACTCTTGCCCGGAAATTATTCCCGGGTGGAACTGATCTGGCTTTAACAGATCACGAAAGTTATGCCGACAATAATAAACGCACACTCAGGGAAATCAAAAAAGGAGTTAACTGTCTTTATGAACCTTCTTTCCTTCACCAGGAGGTATTTGCCGCCATTGACATTCTCGCCAAAAATAAAAACGGGTGGGTAGCTTACGAGGTAAAAAGCTCCACTTCGGTAAACGACACCTATATACTTGACGCGGCGCTGCAGTATTACCTGATCACAGCATCCGGCATCAAACTACACGATATCTGTATCGTTCATCTCAACAATCAATATGTAAAAAACGGAGAACTGGATATTCGCAGCCTGTTTACAGTGAAATCGGTATTACCTGAAGTGCTCAAACTTCAGGCGGGCATGCCCGATAAAATAAAAGCACTCAAGCGTATACTTAAAAGTGGCGGCGCACCAGAGACCGATATCGGGCCACACTGCTCTTTGCCTTACCAATGTGAATTTACAGGGCATTGCTGGCAGCATATTCCTGAAAATTCTGTTTTTGATCTTGCCAATCTGCGTTCGGAAAAAAAATGGCAGTTGTACGACCAGGGCATGATAGGATTCGATTCAATAGATCTTGCTGCGACCCAGGATTTCCTTAACGAAAAACATCGCATGCAGGTAGAGGCCGAATTAAATCAGCGCAGCTTCATAAACACAAAGGAAATACGTGAGTATATTAAGGACTTCCGGTTCCCGCTGCATTTTATGGATTTTGAAACTTATCAGCTTGCAGTGCCCGTTCTGAACAACTGCCGTCCTTACCAGCAAATAGTATTTCAATACTCCCTGCACGTGCTGCAGGAGAAAAACGGCCCGGTTACACATTGCGAATTCCTCGCCAGTCACGAAGGGGAAGATCCAAGAGTGGCATTTGCAAAACAACTGATAAAAGATTGCGGCACAAAGGGAGATATCCTTGTATATAATATCGCTTTCGAAAAAGGAAAGTTGCAGGCATTGATCAGCGATCTCCCTGAATTTAAAAAATCTTTGAACGGTATAATTAACCGCCTGAAAGATCTCATGACGCCTTTTCAAAAAAGATGGTATTATGTTCCACGGATGCGTGGCTCCTACTCTATAAAACAGGTATTGCCAGCGCTGGTGCCTGAACTAAGTTATGACACTCTCGAGGTTTCAAATGGTTCACAAGCCAGCGGCATATACTCCGGGATGGTTGCAGGAACATTTGAGGGTGATATACTAAAAACAAGAAGGGATCTCCTGGAGTATTGTAAAATGGACACGTGGGCAATGGTGAAGATCTATGAAAAGCTAACCGATTTAAAGGAAATCTCAGACGCACAAAAACATAAACTTCCGGCCGGTTCTGATCAATTTAAGCCTGCCACCTAAAACCACCCGTTTGCCGGGCGGTTCAGGTTTCGGCTGCTGTTTGGGCTCAGCTAAATATTTTTTATTGTCTCGTTGTTAATGGTGATCCGTGTTCAATCCTATAATACCCGGGCATTGCCATTCCAGGATAAACGCTTCAGGTT
Source organism: uncultured bacterium (assembly GCA_966211905.1). Classification (GTDB taxonomy): domain Bacteria; phylum Bacteroidota; class Bacteroidia; order B-17B0; family Aurantibacillaceae; genus Aurantibacillus. The sequence goes on along the minus strand of CBIHOL010000030.1, from coordinate 6,385 downwards.
CCATTATCTTTAATTCACAATTCATTTGAAAGTGCATCTTTGCATGTTCCACCTATGTAAACCATTCCGGGTATCTTGTCGCAGTCTTCGTGAGTTAACCGCACACAGATCTTTTTTCCTTTCGGTCCCAGCCAAAGGCAAGCCCCGGCATCAGCTTTCTGCAGGCTTTTCTTTTCAAGAAGCCTGAGAGCAACTTCAAGTGCTTCAAGCGTGTCTTCTGCGGTATTACGTTTTAAGCTTTTCATAAACGATGATCAAAGTTAATACCTTTTATTTTTTAAAAAAGAGGATTCTGCACCAGGGGGGGAGGGTATTAATACCGTACCTGAAATTCAAAATTTTTTAGTAATAAATCAGTAGTTTCACGCACACCAACATCCACACTATGAAAAACATCCTGAAAAAGACTCGTAAAAATATTCTTTACCTCTTGTGTATCTCAGTGATGAGCTGCTGCACCGACAACAGCAATCAACAGAAAGCAGCGCAGCAGGAACAAAATGGTCCGATCTTTCCCGACGAAGTGTTGTTGTACCTCTGCAACAATGTGGTAGAGGATAGCAATGCCGCACAAGGAATAGAGAATGCTTACAACTGGATCTGGAACGGCACGCAGAAACTTAACGACTTCGAAATGGAGATCGATAAAGCCTCTTTACTTTCGTTGCGTGATTCTGCTGATAAATGGCACAACCATGCCACCTGCACCGGTTCGGTTACCGGTTTAAAAACATTTGTGGGATTGCACGACAATAACCTCACACTTTTTTTCCAGCCAATTTATATGTGTGCGTCTTCGGCCTCTTCTGCAACTTTCACAGTAGGTCAGCCACCGGCATACCTGCTGGTATATGAGGCAGGTAAATTCAGAAAGGCAGTCGACCAGGAGGCTGAAGATACCAGCATGTACAGGAGTAACATCAAATTCCAGGAGCCAACCGGCCCGCGACCTTTTAATCCTTCATATGATGTTTACGGCGATACGCGCGCTCTGATGATCCCTTTCCAGGTGATGATGGCACTCATGTACCAGAACCAGGACAGTCAGAGCCTGAAGATCTTTAATTTTGCCGAACGGCTGCAGATTGATTCTGCGCTAACCTCTGTACGTCAAAGTCTGCTGCTGGGCGCGGGCAATGTAACCCGTCAAAGGCTGGCACAATTACGAAACAAAGCAAATGATCCTTCCATTATTTTATTCGGACCCTTTTCTTCAAAGTATGCTGACAGGGCCAATATTTGTCCGCCAAGATGCAGTGCTGTAACATTCTCTGTCGCACAGAACCCACAACAAGGCTGCCAGGAATAAAATGGTTTTTTTAGGACACCTGGTTCAGGACGTTGCATTTACCCTGATTGCTTTTGTATTGGGCACGCTTTCATTACCTTATCTTAACAAGTTCTGCAAACTAATGTTTACGCAGCTATGGGTGTACCTGATCGCCTATTTTGCAAGTCACATTGTGCTTTCGTGGCAAAAAATACATCACCTTCCGCTGGATAATCAATTTGTGATGAACATTCACATGATCCCTGAAACGACCCTCATTCTTGCTGCCAGCTACTACTATTTTAAAAATCCGTGGAAAAAAAAGCTCACCGTTGTGTTATGGTCGATATTTATTTTAACGTGGATCGTGCAGGTGTTGCTGACCGGGATAATGAATTATTTTCATTATGCAGATCTCACCGCGTGTTTTATCATTTCCGTTACATCAGTGCTGGCCCTGTACGAAGCTTTTTTAAATGCTGAAGTGGCGTGGCGATCACAACCGGAAGTATACATTTGTATCGGATTGCTCGCCTATTATGCCAGCAGTGTTCCTTACATTGCACTAATGGTATATCTCCAGAAATATCCGGACCTTAATGAATATCTTTTTGTTGTGATAAACGGTGTGCTTGGCAATGTGCGATACCTTGGCGCAACGATCGCATTCTGGCTCATTGCTAAAAATAAACTGAAGATCTCTTATGAATGAGATCGTAATTTCAATTATTGCATTCACACTCGTGATCCTGCTGCTGATTGCGGGCATCATCATCACTTTTTTTATAGCAGGACGCAATCGCATTAAGCAGCAAATGGAGCTGGCCGAAACACGGCTCGCGTTTGAACGTGAACTCAGGGCAGCAGAGACAGAAGTAACCGAGAATGTAATGACCAGGTTAGCGCAGGAGCTGCACGATAATCTCGGGCAAATGCTGACTGCACTGCATATACAGGTACAAAATCAGAAGCTTGATTACCCAGAAATGACCGACAGTTTTATAACAACCGAAAATTACATTGCAGAGATCCATTCACAATTAAGATTATTAAGCCGCACATTAAATAACGACTTCCTCGGCCACCTTGGAATTATGGATGCCATTAAAATGGAAACGGAACGTTTGTCGTCGCTCCGCAAATTTGAGATCACGTTCGAACCTGTTTCCGGGCAGACAAATCTTGCGAAGAACCAGGAGCTGATGCTTTTTCGTGTTTTCCAGGAGATCATGCAAAACGCTCTGCGCCACTCAGGTGCTAAAACGGTGAGCATTAAAGCGGATAATACCGGACAAGGATTTACACTCGAAGTAGCGGATGATGGAAAAGGGTTCAACAAAGAACAGGTACTCGCATCAACATCCGCATCGGGCTTACGTAATATAGGTAAACGGACTAAGCTCGCAGGGCTTGATCTTCAGCTCACTTCTTCACCTGGGAAAGGAAGTTTGTTTATAATTAAAAAAGTAAGCAACTTGCAATAGCAGATGACTACACCGGTTAAACGCATTATCCTCGTCGACGACCACGTACTTGTAAGGAATGGTCTTAAGGTGCTTATTGAAAAACTGGGGCCCTACAAAATTACCCGCGAATTTGATGATGGAGAATCATTTCTCAGGCAGCTGCCTCATAAAAGCGAAGCCGACCTCATCATCCTCGATCTGAGTCTTCCTGGTATTAATGGCGACGAGGTGATGATAAAACTGAATGGCCGGAAAGTAACTATTCCCGTATTAGTACTCACCCTCAACAGGGAAGAAGAAATGATCATAAAGCTTTTTCGAAGTGGAGTACGCGGATACCTGAGCAAGGACTCCTCTGCAGCAGAAATGAAAAAAGCTCTTGATCAGATCTTCACCACAGGATATTTCCACAACGAGTTCCACAAAGTGTCTCTCACAGAGGACGCAGCAGAACCTGTGCAAACAGAACAGCAGCGGATCCTGGCTGCCCTTACATCACGCGAAAAAGAGTTCCTGTATTACGTGTGCGATGAAAAAGAAATGACCTATGATCAGATCGCAACACTTATGAATGTGCAGCACCGGACCGTTAACGGTTACCGCGAAAACATCTTTATTAAATTCGGGATCAAATCAAAAACAGGACTTGTCCTTTTTGTGCTGAAGCATAAACTTTACGATCATCTGCGCGAAAGTGTCGGCTAAATAACCGGCCTAGACGTTCCAACTTTATTCCTCCTCTATGAGCAAACCGAACTTTGAAAAAATGATGAAACTGATAGACGAGGTTTTTGCCACCAGGCAGGATCCTGGACAGCTGCAGGTAACGAGCGCGCAGCAAAAGAAACTTGCAAAGATCCATCCCGCAACATTGTCCGAGTATGCCAATGAGGACGGGCCTCTTATCTGGGTGCTTTTGATCCCTACAACTGAAGGGGTGATGCAGGATTTTATTTCCGCAAAGATCACCGAGAAGGAACTGCTCGAACTCACACCAGTGCCAGGAGAATACACGTGCATTTATTTATGCTCTGTGACCACTTTACCTGAAATGCGCGGAAAAGGACAAACCAAAGAGCTGTGCCTGGAAGCTATAAATTCTATTCGCAGAGAATATACAATTTCAACTTTATTTGTATGGCCTTTTACCCGCGAAGGAGACGCTCTTGCAAGATCGCTTGCCAGGGAAACAGGACTTGAGTTAAAGGAAAAGCAGCGAGACCGGTAAAGTCGATTGTCGTTATCCGGATCATTTTTTTGCTCACCGGTTTTTATTTCCTTTTTAATCTCCACAAAAAAATTGCAGAAGGAACCGTTATTACTTTTGGTCACGCGGTTCAAATTCATGATATTTACCAAAATCCAACACCCAAAAAATGAAAGCACGCTTTATTATCCTCTTCTTATTTTCAATTATTTTGATGCACGCGCAAACTGTTACACTTTGCGGCAGTCCGGGTTTCGGGGCATTCCTTGCTATCGGCAACCAGCAAAACCTCAGCAACCCCGCGTATTCAATTCAGCCAGGCGGACAAACTTCACCTTCAGGACAATTTGTTGTATTTCCAGCGTTTAACACTACGTATACCCTTTATGTGACCGGACAAAACAGTCAGCAGGTTACGGTTACCAATAGCACAATCATTACAGTGCTGGTTGCATCTAAAGTAACTTTTACCACAGAAAGTCAGAACGGCTCAAACATGATCACCTGCACGCAATCAAGCATATCAATGATTAGCACAAGCAATTATACGTTCGGTACGTTATCATATTCGTGGACGGGACCAGCCTTCACCTCCACCCTTGCAAATACCATACTCACAAAACCTGGAACATATACTATAACAGCCATTGATCCGGCAACGACGTGCAGCGCCACCGCAACCATTTTCGTCGGAATAAACACGCTTACGCCAACCAGTAGTCTGTCATCTACTTTGCAAACAGCTTCATGCACTTCAGCGCCAACGTCTGTCACACTTACCGCAACTAATCCCAGCAGTAATTTTTTACATAAAGTCTTTGATCCTGCAGGAGGTTTATTCACAGGCAGCAGTAAAACCGTGTCTTACCTGCCGGGAATGGCAGGAACGTACACTTATGTACTTGAAGATCTTTCGAATGGATGTGTTATCAGTAAACAGTTCACACTTACCTCTTCAACTCTGCCTACATTCAGCCTGCAGAGTGCCCCGGCTAATTATTCACTTGGGTGCGCCACCAAAAGTGTATGTTTCGCGAACGTAACCAACGTTCAGTTTCCACTGGGCGGAATGGCCACATTTACCTTGCTTCCCCCGGGAGCGTCAACAAACCTGCCGGCAGGGAATCTCGGAACTCAGAATACATATTCTATAAATGTGCCGGGAACATGGACGATAGTTATCAGAGATTCCCAGGGTGGCTGCGAATTACATCATTCGTTCTCGATCACGCAAAATACCATTGCTCCCATCCTTGATGTTCTATCAATTCCGTATAACGTGCTTAACTGTAGTCATCATCAAACAAGCATCAACGCCAAAAGTTATAACTCTAATGTTACTTATTCCTGGACTATGGCAGGAAGTACAACTACTTACACAACGAGCAGCATTGTAGCGTCGTTACAGCCCGGCGCTCCCACACAAACTGTCGCGGGCAGCTATACGCTCACTATGCTCGATAAAAACAATTTCTGCAAAAGCAGCACTTCCATTAAGATCCTGCAAAATTTATATACACCCATGGCAAAAATTGGCGCAACCACCACGGTGCTTACATGCAAGAATCAAACAATACAACTCTTCAATAATAGCTCAACAGGTATTCCTCCGGGGGTATTCCCTACAAACAGCCTTGTCGTTTCTTCTGAATGGAAAGCGCCTTCACAGCCTACTGCGACATTCCAGTCATCATACCTTATATATACACCCGGGCAAGCCTCCGTTACAATTCTTGATCTGAATAATGGCTGCGAAACGTCTACCGTAATTACGATAAGCGATAACCGTGATATGCCGCCTGTAAGTGGTTCTCCATTCGCTGTGGATCTTTGTAACGTACCTTCGGTTCAGATATCTCCGGTTATAACCGGCACACCATCAGCACTGACATTTACGTGGGTGGCCCCATTAGGAGCAATTGTGGTGCCGGGAACGGTAAACTCGCAGGTACTGCACACCAGTTCTGCGGGCGTGTTCACTTTAAACGTCAGCAATCCACAGGGGTGTACGAGCGTTCTTTTATTCACTGTAGGAATCTGTGTCGGTTTCGATGACACTGCGGAAGAAGAGTTTGTAACCATTTATCCGAATCCCGCAAGTAACAGCGTACACGTGCGTTTACCAGATAATGAAACTGGCGAAATAATTCTATACAATCTCACAGGACAAATTTTAAGAAAACAAAATTTTGAAGGAATATCGGCGCTGGATGTAACGGGGTATTCGCAAGGTATCTACGTGATCAGTATTCGATCCGGAAATAAGAGCAAAAATTACAGGTTGATCAAGGAGTAGTTACGGGTTTCGTGTTTCTGATTATTACTGTCCGGTAAAACTTTTCACCTACTTTTTTCTTAGATAAAAAAGTAGGCAAAAAATCAAGTCGCCGCGATCCCTACCCGCTCTTGATTTTACAAGAAGGACTGGCGAGGTAAACAAAA
>CBIHOL010000029.1:0-43593 GCA_966211905.1 uncultured bacterium | reverse complement strand
ACCATCGGTAATTGAGATCACGTTAGTTGGAATGTACGCAGAAACGTCACCAGCCTGTGTTTCAATGATCGGAAGAGCCGTAAGTGATCCACCACCTTTAACCATTCCACGGATTGATTCAGGAAGGTCATTCATACGTTTAGCGATATCATCAGAAGCATTGATCTTTGCAGCACGCTCTAATAAACGGCTGTGAAGATAAAACACGTCACCAGGATATGCTTCACGTCCGGGAGGACGACGAAGAAGAAGTGACACCTCACGGTAAGCTACCGCTTGTTTTGAAAGGTCATCAAATACGATCAATGCCGGACGACCGGTATCACGGAAAAATTCACCGATTGCGGCACCTGCGAAAGGAGCATAGAACTGCATTGGAGCAGGATCGGATGCGTTAGCCGCTACCACACAAGTGTAAGGCATCGCTCCGTTTTCTTCAAGGATACGAACGATGTTGGCAACGGTAGAAGCTTTCTGACCAATTGCAACATAAATACAATATACTGGTTTGCCAGCAGCATAAAATTCTTTTTGGTTGATGATAGTATCAATAACCACAGCCGTTTTACCTATCTGACGGTCACCGATCACAAGCTCACGCTGACCGCGACCGATAGGGATCATGGCGTCGATAGCCTTGATACCTGTTTGAAGAGGCTCAGTTACAGGCTGACGGTAGATAACACCAGGAGCTTTACGCTCAATTGGCATTTCATAAACCGGACCCTGGATCGGACCTTTACCATCGATAGGTTTACCAAGAGTATCTACAACACGGCCAAGCATTCCTTCACCTACGTTAATGGAAGCAATACGTTTTGTACGCTTGCAGGTACTGCCTTCTTTAATTGCCTGGTCAGAACCAAGAATTACCGCACCAACGTTATCTTCTTCAAGATTCAGCACGATCGCCTGCAGTCCGTTTTCAAATTCGATAAGCTCACCTGACTGAACTTTTGAAAGTCCGTAGATACGTGCGATACCGTCACCTACCTGTAATACGGTTCCTACTTCTTCGAGTTCTGCTTCGCTTTTAAAGCCGCTTAACTGTTGTTTTAAAATTGCAGATACTTCTGCCGGTTTTATTTCAGCCATGTTGTATGGTTTGTTTGATATTAGTTCTTATTAATAAAATCTTTTTTCATGTTGCTCAGTTGTCTCGAAACTGTGCGATCCACCTGTTTGTCGCCAACCTTAAGGATAAATCCACCAATAGTGGATGGGTCTACTTTTTCGATCAGCTCAACTTCACCGTTCAATTGTTTTTTTACAAGGTCAAGAACTTTTTCCCTGGTGGTTTTGTCTAATCCTACTGCGGAAGTAACAACAGCGGTGAAAATATTTTTTTTCTCTTTATAATTCTCCTCGAAGGCCGACGCGATATCCTTTAGATACGATTCCCTGTGCTTGTTGGCCATAAGGACCAGGAAGGACATGGTGAGTTCAGAGATCTTACCTTTGAAGATGCTTTCAAGAACAGAGATCTTTTTGTCGGTTTTGATAAGCGGACTGTTAACGAACAGCATAAAATCACGGTTTTCAGAATAAACCTGGCTGATCAGACGCATATCCTTGCGAACGTCTTCCATTTTATTCTTTTCCTGTGCAAGCTGCATCAGCGAACTTGCATATCTTCCAGCAACGATCATGTTAGTTCAGGTTAACGTCTTTCATCAGGTTTGAAACCAAAGCCTTTTGTTTTTCGTCGTTAGATAATTCTGTTTTTAAAATCTTTTCAGCGATCTCGATAGAAAGAATTGCCACCTGTTTCTTAAGTTCAGAAATAGCTGCATTCTTTTCGTTAGAGATCTGCTCACGTGCAGTGCTCATGATCCTGTCGGACTCTGCATTAGCTTTTTGTTTTGCTTCAGCAAGCATCGCTTCTTTGGTTTCCCTTGCTTCTTTAAGCATAGAATCACGCTCGGCGCGGGCCTGGTTTAAGATCACTTCATTTGCGGCCTTTAACTCACGCATGTCGTTCAATGCTTTTTCTGCGCTTTTTAATGCCTCATCAATTCCCTGTTCACGGGTTTTGATAGCAGAAAGGATGGGTTTCCATGCATATTTTCCAAGGATAAAAACCAGCAAAAGGAAAACGATAGAAGTCCAGAAAATTAAACCGATTCCTGGTTCGGTGAGTCCTGCTAAAATAAATAATTGGTTCATGTTGTATTATTTTAATTTTTTTGTCTTTCAATAAATAAAACCGAAACCTGTACCAACCGTGCAGGTTCCGGTTTTTTTGGTAATTACTTGATCAACGATACTACCACACCGAAAAGAGCAACACCTTCTACAAGGGCCGCTGCGATCAGCATAGTGGTTGTGATCTTTCCAGACGCTTCAGGCTGACGTGCAATGGCATCCATTGCGTGTCCACCAATTTGTCCGATACCGATTCCGGCTCCGATTACTGCTAATCCTGCGCCTACTACTGAGATACTTCCTACCATGGTTTTGTTTTTTTGTTTATTTATATTGATTAGACAATTTGTTTGTTAGTGATGTCCGCCTGCTGCTACAAGTTTTTCATCATCTGAATCATGCTGACCGTCCTCATTATGATCAGCAACTGCTGAGCCTATGAACAGAGCGGTTAACAAAGTAAAGATGTAAGCCTGTAACACTGCAACAAGCACTTCCAGAACGTCGATAAATAAAGCAAAACCAACGGCAACCGGGGAGATAAGAAGGCTTTTGAACATAAAGATCAGACCAACAAGGGAAATAATAATAATGTGACCTGCACTGATGTTAGCGAAGAGACGTATCATCAAAGCAAAAGGTTTAGTGAAGATCCCGATGATCTCAATTGGAATAAGTATGATCCATAATGCCTTTGGAGCATGCGGCGTGAAAATATGTCCCCAGTAGTTTTTGTTACCGTTCACAACCGTGAGGATCAAAGTAAATACAGATAATACAAGTGTAAAGGCAATGTTCCCTGTAAGGTTTGCGCTGATTGGCACCAGACCGAAGACGTTATTAATAAGGATCAGGAAAAATACAGTGAGAAGGTACGGGGTAAAACGATCGCCTTTGGGACCAATGTTTCCACGGGCAATGTCATCACGAACAAAAACCACCAGGGGCTCAAGGAATGACTGTTTGCCTTTAGGGGCGGTTGTAACACCATGATTCTTGTAAGCTCTTGCTATTGATGTAAAGAGAAGGATGAGAATCAAAGCAGAGAGGAATAATTGAGTAACGTTCTTGGTGATGGAAAAATCGAGAGGTTTCTGGTTAAGGATCACCGTTTCATTTTTGTCATTTTTACCCCAGCTAAGGTACTGGCCATGTTCGTTAGGTTGCTCAGAAGCAAAAAAGATGTCTTCCTTATAATTCACAAAGCGCTGACCGTTTTTTTCAACTACAACTGTACCGTGGGTATCGTGATGAAATTCTGAGGAAGAGAAATTAACCAGGCCATTATCGGTTTTCAATATCACCGGTAAAGGAATGCTCACTGCATCATGATGTTCTCCCCAAAGATGCCATGAATGAGAATCAAGAATGTGGCTGAATGCAACTTCTGCAATGTCAACTTCATCTTTTTTGGTGTGAGTATCCGCTGTTGCTGCTGTTGCCTCATGAACTTCAGCATGTTGCTCAGTTGCAGTAGTGTGCACTTCTTCATGTTGTGCAGAGGCAAAAATAGAGGAAAATGAAAAAACTATCGCTAAAATGAGGCTGGAGCCTCCGGAAGTGTTGATTTTATTGGCCATCTGCTAAAAAGAGCTATGCTTTTTTAAATTCGAGTGCAAATGTACGTAATTTTTAAGGAAAACAAAGAAATTTTGGTCCCGGGAACGTGCTATAAATCTGCTTTTGACCTTTTTATATTAATTTTAACGTTTTCCAAAATCAAGCTCCCGATATGAATTACTGGCTCATTAAATCTGAACCTTCAGCTTACAGCTGGCAACAGTTTAAAAAGGATAAAAAAACCGCCTGGACCGGTGTGCGTAATTATGCCGCCCGCAACAACATGCGCGACATGAAAAAAGGGGATCTCGCGTTTTTTTATCATAGTAACGAGGGGGTTGAGATCGTGGGTATCGCCAAAGTTGTAAAAGAAGCTTACCAGGATCCGACTACCAGCGAGGTTGCATGGCTTGCGGTGGATTTCCAGCCTTTTAAGGATTTTAAAAAGCCGGTTACCCTCGAGCAGATAAAAAAAGAGCCTCTGCTGGCTAAAATGGATCTTGTAAGGATCAGCAGGTTAAGTGTCGGAAAAGTGACCGCCGCCGAATTTGATCATATCTGCCTTATGGCTGAGGGAAAATGAAGTCACATTAAAGGCGGTCAAGAATGTCGATGGCATTTTTGAGTCGTTGTTCGTCTGAACCCCTGATGATTGAATATGGGATCCCCGTTTTTTTAACTTCGTACTCATTCATCTCAAAAAGCAACTCACGGCTGTGTTTGTTTTCCCGTAGCTTATCCGCAACCCAGGGGATTTCATTGTCGGTTATGAAGTAATGCGAATAATTGCTGTTATTTAGATTTGCTGCAATAAATTCAGGAATTGTTTCAAACTCAAGCTCCGCCCAGATCTTAAGGGTAATGAGCGTGGTATCACAAAATAGCAAACGATTTGCTTTTCTGATCAGGTCATCCTCCATCTGCAATTGTTTCCTGGCAATGATCTCAAGGTCATCCAGGTTGTAATTATAAATCTCAGAGTCGTTAAAATACTCACGGGCATATTCGGGAACCCAAACCGTTAAAAAATGCTCCGCCAGCTTTTCGCAAAGCCAGGTCTTGCCGGTACTCTCGGCCCCGACAATCGCTATTTTTCTGACAACGCTTTTCTCCATTTTAACCAGCCTATAAGGGCAATTGCTGCAAAGATCAGGTACAAAACACTAAATAACCACATGTGTTTAATGGCATATAAAAAAACATACGCGCCGTCAATGAACACCCAGGTAAGCCAGTTTTCCACCCATTTGCGGATCATCATATATGTTGCGGTGAGACTGCAGGCGGTTAGAACTGCGTCAAACACAGGTTTGTCGCCGCCAAAGTAAGACAGCAGGTAATAATACAGGATACCCTGTGCCGCTGTAATAAGGACGAGAGTGAATAAATTTCCTGGCAGAATGGCGCTGACACGAAACTCCGTCTTTTGATTTTTATGCCAGTAGATCCAACCGTACACTCCTGCCGCAAAGTAGACAACCTGCAGGGCCATGTCGCCGTACAGTTTCTCATTTAAGAATTCCAGCATGGAAGTTACCACGCTGATTAGCGCAGCGGGCCAGCAGTAAATACTCTCTTTAATTGTAAGCCATACACCCAGAACCCCGGTAATAAAGGCTATAATGCTGAGCAGGGACATTATTCTATTTCCTGGTTCAGTTTTTTAAACTCCGCCAGCACGTTCAGGAATTTCTCGTAAGGTTTTTCGTCATTCCACAAATAGGAATTAAAGGCAATTCCGTAAAACCCAAAACGGATTGCTTTTGAAATCGTTTCCGGAGAAGTACCTCCGCGGGCGATCAATCTTTTGTTCGAATTTTTATTCGCTGCAATGATCCCATCCTCATAAAAACCACTGTACAATTCGGAGGTCATATTGTTGAACATAGTTCCGATGAGGAAATAATCAAAAGTATGCTCTTCTTTCTGGTACACCTGCTGCAACCTCGAATAGGAGCGGCTTTTAGAAGACTTTTCAAATTTCAGCTTAAGTCTTGTGCGTGTAAACCAGTATCGCCAGCCACTGGAGAGGTGCACCCTGCTGAGGTGGATGCCTTTGAGGTGAAATTTAAGTGCAAGATTATGGTGAGAATGAATAACGATGCGGTTATGAAAATGCGCCGGGATCTCACGGATATATTCTGCCATCTGGTTGGTGGAGAATTTTGGTTTGCGCAGATGTAAAGTTGTAAGGCCGCTTTCAAACATTTTGGTAACAAGCGTATGTTCGTCTGCCACATCTTTTGATGGGGTAATCACTAATAATTTCATAAAGGTTCGTTCAGCGTATTTTGTCGGAACTATTTTTTGTGTGAAAAGAGGGTTCCGATCTTTGCCAATAAATATACATTATTTTCGAGGGCATTTCCAACCACGATCAAGTTTGCACCGGCAGCAACTGCCTTTTGTGCCTTTTCGCGCGTATCAATTCCTCCCCCGACAATAAGTGGTAATGAGGTGGTTTTTTTGATCTGCCGGATCAACGCAGAATGTACCTGCTGTTTTGCACCACTGCCTGCTTCAAGGTAGATAGCGCCAAATCCCAGTTGTTCAGCTGCAAGAGCTGTATTAACGATGTAATCACTTTTTTTGGGATCCATGGGAACGGTACCTGTTACGTCCTGGGTGGCAGAGCGTCGGCCACCATCTATCAGAAGATAAGCTGTTGACAGATAGGGCAGCTTCATTTTTTTTATGAGGGGAGCAGCACGGATGTGCTTTTCAATAAGATATTCGGGATTCCTTCCTGATAAAAGACTTAATAACAGCAACCCGTCCGCTCTTGAAGTAAGCTGTCCCTCATCGCCCGGGAACAAAATAACAGGCAGAGATGAGATCTTCTTAATAGAAGTGACAACGGAAGTTATATTGTCAACCTTCAATTTACTTCCGCCAACCAGGAAGCAGGTAACACCGTTCTTTTTGGCCATACGCACAAGTTCGGGATTGTACTTGTCGGGGTCTATCAAAATGGCCAGCCCCGGCTTTTTGCCGTTCTGAAGGCGCGCAATGATCTTCTTAAATTTCATTTTCGACATATACCATTATATATTCGCCCAGCTGTTCTGACACCAGATCGTACTGTTTTTTAAAACTTTGATTCTGCAGGGTACCGAGTAGTTTGTTTCCGTTAAAAGGTTTCACTTCAAGATGCTCTCTGAAGTCGACACCTTTGAGGCCATATGCTTTATACATAGCCTCTTTTGCACTCCAGATCGTTATCAGCCTGTTCAGATCCGACCCCGCAAATTCGGCTTCCTGGTTATTAAGGAACTTATGCCTGATCTTAAGTACTTTGTCTCTTATAAGCTCAATGTCTATGCCTGTAGAATGCCTGCTGTTAGTTATTATGGCCAGTTTATCGTGGGAATGTGAAATGGAGATATTCCTTTTATCACCAGAAAGGTAGGGCTTGTTTTCGGGGGTGTAACACAGGAGGCTGCTGCCATTCTTCACCAGCTGATCGAGCAGAAAGAGAGTTCCTCGTTTTTCCTGCTCCCGTTTTACAGGGATGTTCCTCGAACGTGAAAAAGTGTCCAGATCCAGCAGTCCTATTGATATTGAGCCGTTTATTTCCCTGATGTCAACCACAAATAAAGTGTTGAGAATTACAAACTTAAAGCTTATCTTTGTAATCCTTTAAAAAATAAAATATAATAGTAAAACATGTCAGCTACAGCAACAAAGTACGAAGCGTACAAAGTAAAAGACATCTCATTAGCAGAATGGGGTCGCAAGGAAATTAAATTGGCAGAAGAAGAAATGCCGGGATTAATGGCACTTCGTAAAGAATACGGAGCTTCCAAGCCGCTGAAAGGCGCTCGTATTGCAGGTTGCCTGCACATGACCATTCAGACTGCAGTTCTTATTGAAACGCTTGTTGAGCTTGGTGCTGAAGTTACCTGGAGCTCTTGTAATATTTTCTCAACCCAGGATCACGCAGCAGCGGCTATCGCGGCAGCAGGTATCCAGGTTTATGCCTGGAAAGGTATGACGGCTGAAGAATTTGACTGGTGCATCGAGCAAACCCTTTGGTTTGGTCAGGAGCGCAAGCCATTAAACATGATCCTTGATGACGGTGGAGATCTTACCAACATGGTATTTGATCAGTATCCTGAGTTGGCTGCAGGCATCCGCGGTCTTTCTGAAGAAACCACTACAGGTGTGCACCGTTTATATGAGCGTATGGCAAAAGGTACTTTAATGCTTCCTGCTATTAACGTAAATGATTCGGTTACTAAATCTAAATTCGATAACAAGTACGGTTGCCGCGAATCACTGGTTGACGCCATCCGTCGCGCTACTGATATTATGATGGCAGGTAAGGTTGCTGTTGTTGCCGGTTACGGTGACGTAGGTAAAGGTTCTGCTCAATCATTATCATCGCAAGGTGTTCGTGTTATTGTTACTGAGATCGACCCGATCTGCGCTTTACAGGCCGCAATGGATGGATACCAGGTTCAGAAAATGGACAACGCAGTGAAACTTGCAGATATCATCGTTACTACAACTGGTAACAAGGATATCGTTGTTGGCCGTCATTTCGAATCAATGAAGCACGGAGCAATCGTTTGTAATATCGGTCACTTCGACACTGAGATCGATATGGCATGGTTGAACAAAACTTACGGTAAAACCAAAGATACTATCAAACCACAGGTGGATAAATACACGATCAATGGCAAAGACATTATTGTTTTAGCTGAAGGTCGCCTGGTTAACCTTGGTTGTGCTACCGGTCACCCAAGTTTTGTAATGAGCAATTCGTTTACCAATCAAACTCTTGCGCAGCTTGAGCTTTGGACGAACACTGCCAAATACGAAAAGAAAGTTTATGTTCTTCCTAAGATCCTTGATGAGAAAGTGGCCCGTTTACACCTTGCAAAAATTGGTGTTGAACTCGATACTCTTAACAAGGAGCAGGCAGATTATATCGGAGTAAAAGTAGAAGGTCCGTTCAAATCGGATGCTTACCGTTACTAAGAATTATTTTAAGAAAGAGACCCCGGCCGGAAAGCCGGGGTTTTTTTATTCTGATCTTTATTGAATGATCAACTTGTGATTTGTTCTGCTAGTTTTGCTTTGAACGTGCACGAGATAAAGGCCAGGGTTTAAGTCGGCACAATCAATGGTGGATTGAGAACGTTCCACCGCACCAGATGATTTTATTAATTTTCCTGTGAGATCGAATATGCCCCACCAGGTGATTTGCTCTGATGATTTTATTCGCAGCAGTCCGTTGGTGGCAGGGTTAGGATATATTTTGAACTTTTCCCTGTCTGACACCTCTGGCAGACCAACTTTAATGTCTGATAACCTTTGAGTGGTCCAGTTCCTGGTATTGTCGGTAGTTACGCCGGTGAGCAGCACGCAACTGTCGCTTATTACATTCAGATCTGAAATCTCATTATGCAAATTTGCGGACCCGGCATATATATATTCGCCAAGGTAGGCACCTGAACCTGCGTTAAGTTTTACCACACTATACTTTCTGTCGTTGGTCATCCAGTTCGCTGAAACAAAACCTCCGATATAAACTTTCTGATTTTTCAAAACGATCCTTTTTCCAAAATCCTGTGAGTTTGGCGGCGACGGGTGGCGATAGACCCATGATCGGACACCGTTAAACTGATATTTCGCAGTTACAATATCCATAAACGTGGAGTTTGTGTCTCCGTACTTGGAGCCGTGATGGGACCCGGTGACGTAAATATCTCCGCCGGCATCTTCATAAAGATCAAAAATCCGGTCAGCCATAACATTGTATGGCAGGTGAGTTCCAAGAGAATCATTCCAAAGTACCGCGCCATTTATATTGCATTTTATCAGTCGGTAATCGGCTATAGAAGTTATCAGGAGAGTAGAATCGGCCCGTACTTTGCGGATCACACCTGTTGTGGGGGTAGTAACAGAACTTATATTTTTATTGATAGTAACTCTGACAAGACACCTCGTTGAGTAATTTTTCAGTCCAAAAAATAAAATGCCATTTTTAAATACAACAGGTTTATGAGTAAAATAATGTGTTTCAGTTACCTCGTTAAACACTTTTCGCCATAATAGCTTTCCGGAAGTATTATAAAGGAAAACCGCGGCATGTGAAGTGGATGTATCGATATCATCTCCTGGAGCGCGTAAGTTGTAAATCCGGTATGCATTCAGGAAAAAACAAGTGTCATTTACCATGATGAGCGACTCCGCATGATAGGCTGTGTCTTTGTTACCTGCAACACGGCACGCCCATTTTAACACACCAGCCTGGTCGTATTTTTGCAGAACAATCCTTGTAGCCAGAGTATTGGGTACATCCTCATTGTTGGCTATCAGAATATCTTTCGTCTTTGTGATCAGGTAGTCTGCTGTAATATTGCTTACAACCGAGTCTGCTCCAACTTCAGTATCCGATATCTTTGTGCCGGAACCCAGATCATATTTTACTACGGAGACCCGATGCCCTCCCAAACTGCGTGACACACCAGAAACAGTGACCTGGGAACTATCCTGCTCAAACCTTGGAAGCGGACGATATACAGTGTCCCAGTCGGAAATAAATTGAGAAGACCATTTTAGATTAGGCTGAGCTGTTACAAAGCAAGATGCAACCAGGAGGGTTGCGAAGTAGAGTAGTTTCATTGGGTGAATTTCTGTAGACTAATTTACTGCTTTTTTACAAAGGTCTGAAAGTTAAATTCCAATGTGCGTTATCTTTATTTGACTCTTTATCAAGGTCCTGACGTAAAATAACACTTAGCTTTTTGTAACTTTATATTTAATAATCCGTACACCTCTATTGTGATTAAATTAAATCAAATGAAACAATCAAAAATTATCGCTGCACTTACAGTTACAGCATTATTTTGCAGTATCACCTTTACTAATTGTAAAAAAAAGGACGACACTGAACCGGAGGATACCGAAGCTGTTGAAAAGGCCCAGGTTGCCCAGACAGACGGAGGTCAAACCGGAACCGATAACCGGGAAGTCCAGGAAGAGAACGATGTTGCTGTAAATGAAATTAACCAGATCATCAGCGACTCAAAAAGACTTTCGGGAAGAAACTCTGTGCAGGTCACCAGCGTGGCAGGTCCTTGCGGACTGGATGTGGATTCGGTGAAAATAAAGCAGGATACGATTTTACTAAAATACAATGGGATTACGTGTAATAACCGCACGCGTACAGGTGTGGTGCGCTTAAGCTGGGCACCTGGTACCAAATGGAAAGTAGCGGGAGCTACAGTAAAGGTGGAGTACCTTGGTTATAAAGTTATTCGTGCATCCGATCAGCGCTTTTTCATATTAAACGGGACGCAGCTGGTAAAAAACGAATCCGGTGGCACCTGGATCGATCTTCTGCTGGGACAAACGCTTGTTACATCCGTTTCGGGCACAAATCTTCAGGTCACTTTTACAGATGGAAAAACTGCGACATATAATGTGAACCGCAAAGCAACCTATTCTGTTCCGAACGGTATCCTTACCGCAAAATTGGAGGGTATCGGAAATAACGGTTCAACCTCAAGTCTCGAAAACTATGGAACGACACGTAACGGCGATTCTTTTACAAGCCAGGTAACTACCCCGATCATCTGGAATGCTACCTGCGGTGGCGCTGTTATCCAGGGTGGAGTTACGGTTACGAATACATCGAAAAATTATTCGGTTAGTTTTCTGTATGGAGTAGATGCTAACGGCAACCCTCAAACTGTAGGTGCCAACCAGTGTCCTTATGGATGGGCGTTCACATGGCCTGGTATTAAAGGCACGAACACGAAAGTGATTCCATATAAGTAAAAGCATTTTGTAAATGATAAACCCCGGGATTTTTCTTTCCGGGGTTTTATTTTTTAATGAATAGCCAGAGATTTTTTACGCCATTGAAAGAACCAGATCGTTCAGCTCAACAAGTGAATTCTCTTTCAGTACGAGCTCTTTTACTTCGCCTTCTGAATTTGCAGAAACCGTGTTCTCCATTTTCATTGCTTCAATAGTGAACAATGGCTGGTTAAGTTTTATTTTATCTCCTGGTTTTACAAAGATCTTGCTAACAAGCCCCGGTAGCGGTGCGCCGATTTCTTTCTCACCTCCGGCTTTTTTATTTTGATTTTCAGCTGTTTTAACTGACTTATCTTTTACTTCTACTGCGCGGGTCTGACCGTTAAGCTTAAAATAAACGGTGCGCAGACCTTTTTCGTCAGGCTCTGATTTGTAAAGGAATTTTACGTTCAGTGTTTTTCCTTTTGCGATCTCAACCATGATCTCTTCGTTAGGTTTTAAACCAAAGAAGAACGGAACTGTCGGGATCTTGCTTACATCTCCCCATTTCTGGCGATTCGAAAAATATCCTTCGAACACTTTTGGGTAGAATTTGTAGGACAGAAAATCCACAAGGTGCAGGTCAGGGGAAAACTTCTTTTTGAATTCCTCGAATTCCACATCAAAGTCAACGGGTTTTAAATGTGCATTTGGAAGATCAGTGAATGGCGCTTCATCTTTCAATACCATTTTTTGAAAGTCCGCTGGCCATCCTCCGTCCGGTTGTCCGAGCTCTCCCATTAACATTCCTTTCACCGAATTTGGAAATGAAAGGGTATTTCCTTTTTCCAGGACATCCTGTTTGCTGAGGTCGCTGTTCACCATAAACATGGCGAGATCACCAACCACCTTTGAGGAAGGCGTAACTTTTACGATGTCACCGAATAGCTCGTTGGCATCGATATATGCTTGTTTGATCTTATCCATTTTTTCGGCAAGACCAAGTGAATACGCCTGCGGTTTCAGGTTTGAATATTGTCCGCCGGGAATTTCGTGTTTGTATACTTCCGCTGTGCTGGATTTAAGATCTGATTCAAATGGATAATAATATTCCCTGATCGTTTCCCAGTAGTTACTGTACGAGTTGAGGAGATCAACATTATGCTCCCTGAATCGTGGTGTGCCTTTTAAAGCCTCTACCAGTACGTTAAAATTAGGTTGTGAAGTTAATCCTGACATTGACGCAAGCGCTACATCAACAATGTCTACTCCTGCTTCAATCGCTTTAAGATAAGTAGCCAGCTGGATGCCTGCTGTATCGTGGGTATGAAGATGGACAGGGATCTTTACAGATTGTTTTAAACCTCCTATCAGCTGTTCTGCTGCATAAGGTTTTAACAAGCCTGCCATGTCTTTTATACAGAGAATATGCGCGCCGGTGTCCTCGATCCGTTTAGCCATATCGAGGTAGTAGCTGAGATTAAACTTAGGGCGTTCGGGGTTCATAATATCGCCGGTATAACACATGGCCACCTCGGCGATGGAGTTCGTGTTTTTTGTTACTGCATTAATGCAGGTGCGCATGTTGTCGATACTGTTAAGCGAATCGAAGATCCTGAAGACGTCGATTCCTTTTTCTGCTGCTACTTCAACAAATTTTTCCACCAGGTTATCGGGGTACGCGGTGTATCCAACTGCGTTTGATCCGCGGATGAGCATTTGCAGAAGCTGGTTGGGCATAGCGTGACGCATTTGCTCGAGACGTTCCCATGGGCATTCGTTCAGAAAGCGCATAGCTACGTCGAACGTAGCACCTCCCCACACTTCCATTGAGAACATTTGCGGAAAGTGTTTGGCAAAGTGTGAGGCAAAGGGCAACATATCTTTGGTGCGGGCGCGTGTTGCCAGCAACGACTGGTGTGCGTCACGCATGGTGCAATCAGTGAACAGAATTCCTTTCTCATTCTTTACCCAGTTGGCGAACTCTCTTGGTTTTAATTTATCAAGAAGCTGTTTTGTTCCGTTAGGGTATCCGTGGACCTCTGTTTCCGGCAACCTGGCAGTTAAAAAGGTTTTGCCGGGGATCACTGTTTTTACATCTTCATTGCCGTTTACAATAGTGCTGGCGAGATACTGCAGCGTTTTTGTTCCCCTGTCGGCTTTTTTAGGTGACCTGGTGAGCTGCGGATTGTTGCCGATAAAGTTCACGGTTATTTTTCCGTTCTTAAAATCTTCGTGCTGCAGCACGTTTTCAAGGAAGGAAATATTTGTTTTAACTCCACGGATCCTGAACTCACGGAGAGTCCGGAGTAGCCTGAGGATGGTGCCTTTCCATGTGCGACCGTTTGCGGTTACTTTCACCAGCATGGAATCAAAGAATGGCGAGATCTTCACCCCCGCATATGAGCTGCCCTCATCTATCCTGATGCCGTGTCCTCCCGCATTCCGGTATGCGATAATTGTTCCGTAATCAGGTGTAAAATCATTTTCAGGATCTTCAGTTGTGATGCGGCATTGAATTGCAAAACCTTTGCACTCCACTTTTTGCTGACTTCCAATACGGATCTCAGGGTCAAACAGGTCTGCGCCACAGGCAATCAGGATCTGCGCCCGTACAATATCTACCCCGGTTACTTCTTCTGTAACTGTGTGTTCAACCTGGATACGCGGGTTAACTTCAATAAAATAAATATGCCCGTATTTGTCCACCAGGAACTCAACAGTTCCTGCATTGTTATATTTTACTTCGCTGCCTATGGCAAGCGCATATTCGTATAACTTGTCTTTTATGGATTGGGCAAGGTCGGGCGCAGGCGCAATTTCTATTACCTTCTGGAAACGGCGTTGTACACTGCAATCGCGTTCGAATAAATGAACCAGGTTGCCGTGTTTATCACCCAGGATCTGGATCTCGATATGTTTAGGTTCATCGATGAACTTTTCAAAGAATACAGTTTCATCACCGAAAGCAGTCTTGGCTTCGCGTTTTGCTTCATTGAATAATTTCTCAAGACCCTCTTCACTCCGGGCCACACGCATGCCGCGTCCTCCGCCACCTGCAGCGGCCTTGATCATGATGGGGAAACCGATATTTTTTGCTTCCCATAAAGCAGTTTCGTAATCAATAAGATCTTTCTTGCTGTCCTTGATCATAGGAACAGCGCATTTCAGAGCTACTTTTTTCGCAGCGATCTTGTCTCCCAATTGTGCCATGATACCGGGATCAGGTCCAACCCAGATGATCCCATTGTCCTGGCACGCCTGCGCAAAACGAACGTTTTCTGATAAAAAGCCATAGCCAGGATGAATGGCATCGGCGCCTTCCCTCTTAGCAACTTCTATAATAGCATCAATGTCGAGGTATGGCTTTAGGGGTTCATTGTCGTTTCCTATCTGGTAAGCCTCATCGGCTTTATACCTGTGAAGCGAATAGCGGTCTTCAAACGTATAAACCGCCATGGTTTTAATTCCCAATTCGTGGGCTGCCCTAAAAACGCGGATCGCGATCTCACCCCGGTTAGCAACGAGGAGCTTTGTAATTATCTTCATTCAATATCGATATTGACCTAAAGATATTTGTGAAAGAGGGGGAAGGGGTGAATAATTCGGTAACAGGGTTTTTTTTCCGGTTGAAAGGCGGTTTGCATTTCCAATTTTCAGATCAAGGCTACTTTAGGCACGATCGGGAATTACGCTATTTGACGCAGATTTCACGGATTTCGCTGATCAGGATTTTAGCACGAGGCAATCCTTTATTGATATCACACAGATGCACGTGACGGTGTATGGCAGGGGCACCCGGACAAATCAGCGTAAATTCGTCTTTACTGAAGCCTCGAGCGAAAAAACTATCTGCGTGATCTGTGCAATCAGCGTCTTTTCGTACGCTACATACCACAATCACTTTTTCTTAAGACTCCTGATCATCTCCCCAAAATTCTGTTTGCGATACATGGCGTTGATAACATTCACAATCCTCTCAGCTTTTGTGGGTGCGGTTTTGGCGGTGGCCACATAACGGTGAAAGTAGTTCTGATGCGACGGTACCAGTGTTTTGAAAGTGCCATGGGCTTCCTTTTCTTCCTTTAGAGCGGTAAGTAGTTCAGGTGACTGTAATGCTGAGCTTTCATCGCGTTCAAATTTGATGCTTACCATGGCACCTTCTTTTTTACCCAGCTTTTTTTTCATCTCACCATTAATGGCGATAATAAAGTTGCCTTCTCCAACAGGGTAGGTGCTCATTTTTTCAAAAGGAACATCATCGATCACACCCTTTATCCTGAATCCTTTTTTGTCTTTGAGCTTTAATTTCGAAAGGATGTCCGCAGGAATATCAACATAAGTCCAGCCGGTTTTTTCGGCATTGGAAGAGTATTTAAGAATGATTGCTTTAAAAGCGGGCATGGTATGAAATTCTAATTTCAGTAATTCCACCAACAAATAAAAGAAAAAACCCTCTAAGCTCTTCGAAGTTCAATTACGGTGATCTCAGGCCAGATGCCCAGACGGCCGGGATAACCCAGGAAACCTAGTCCGCGGTTAACATACAGGAACTGGTTATCCTGCTTGTACAGGCCGGCCCAGTACTTATAGAAATATTTCACGGGACTCCATTTAAAACCCGGTATTTCAATGCCCATTTGCATACCGTGGGTATGCCCGCTAAGAGTAAGGTCGATATTCTTATACTTCACGCTCACCTGTTTTTCCCAATGGCTGGGATCGTGGCTCATCAGGATCTTAAACGGAAATTTATCAGTACCTGCGGCTGCTTTATCCAGCTTGCCGTATTTCGGGAAATGCATGCTTCCGCCCCAGTTTTCCACACCCAAAAGGCCGATCTGCTCACCATCTTTTTCTATGGCCACATGTTCATTGATAAGAACTCTCCAGCCACTTTTTTGCTGCACATTCACCAGGTTCTGAAGGTTGGCGGCCTTCTCTTCCGGGCTGTCCCATTTTACATAGTCGCCGTAATCATGGTTGCCAAGCACAGAGTACACGCCGTGGGGAGCGTTTAATTTTTTATAAACCTCCTCATAACCGATGGTTTCTTTGCTTTCATTATTTACGAGGTCGCCGGTAAACAATATCAGATCCGCACCCTGCTGCATCACTATGTCAAAGGCATGGTTAAGATGTTCGTTGGTTGTGAAGGAGCCTGTGTGGATATCGGAAAGCTGTACGATCTTAAAGCCGTTAAAAGCTTCAGGAAGATTTGGTGAAGGGACCTTTACTTTATGAACCCGGTACTTATAAGCGCCTTTTACCATCCCGTATATGAAGCCGATTGCCGGAATTACAGTAAAGGTGATGGCTAGCTGACTGAAAAACTTAAGGCGGCTGATTCCATGGGTCGCGACAGCTTCCTCTGCAGAATGCTTACCTGCAAATAACGAAATGATCCAACGGAATAATCTTACAATATCGTCTATGAGAAGGAAACTGATACCTAAAAGTTTGCACACAACCAGGATGAGGCAGCATGCTGAAATAAAGCGCAGGGCAGCTGGCCACAGGTTGGGAGGATAAAAAATCGAGATCAGCCCGAGCACGAAATTCAGCGCGAATAAAGCGTATGCAATGTAAAGAACAGTGTACTTTTTACCCTGGCTGAAATCCTGAACGAATGTTTTTACGGCCTGTAGGAAATAGATCTCTATAGCAGTAATAATGAGGAAGAAAATAAGGAAACGGCCTACCATAATCAGGAGACCAAAAATACATAATTAGGCTTTGGCTAAGGTCTGTGTATTTACAGACCATTGTTAATTAATCGGAAAATGGACCTATGCGATGTTAGGGCTTTCTGTTACTTTTGAATAATCATCAATTTTGTACAATAATTCAGCATGGCAGAAAAAACTCGGATAGGGATCATTTTTGGAGGACAAAGCAAAGAGCGTGAAATTTCCTTTGCCGGCGGACGCACCGTTTATGATAACCTCAACAAATCGCTTTTTGAGCCGGTGCCGGTTTTTGTTGACAGCTTTGGTAATTTCATTGAACTCAACTGGGAGTTTATTTACAAGGGTACGATCCGTGATTTTTATCCTCCTGTCGAATTTTTACCCACCGGTTCGGCTTTCCAGCTTTATGCAGAAAATCTTGGAGATCTTTCTGATGAAAAACAAAATGAGCTGATAGAAAAGATAGGGAAACGATTAAGCGTGGCAGAGCTTCGTGACAAAATTGATTTTGCTTTTTTATGCCTGCATGGTCCTTATGGTGAAGACGGGCGGATACAGGGGTTGTTTGAATTTCATAAGATCCCTTATAGCGGTTCAGGAATTCTTGCGTCTGCTATTGGCATCGACAAATCCATACAAAAAGAGCTGATGGTGCAGAAAGGATTTAATAGTCCAGAATATATCACCATTGATCGGAATGACTGGATCAGCGGCACCGCTAAAAATCCATTTAAGCACGTAAAGGAAAAAATTGGTTTTCCGTGTGTGATAAAACCAGCCAACCAGGGTTCGAGTATTGGTGTCAGCATCCTAAACTCTGAAGTGGAGTTCGAATTTATGAGCGCGGTTGAAAAAGCCCTTTTCACACGATGGGTCGATGCAAAGGAATGGCAGGCAATGAAGCCTGAAGAAAAGATCTCCTTCACAAAGACGCTTGCCGATATCAGGGAAGGTATAGGGATGCCTGTAATTATTTCGCATCCAAAAGAACTTAATTCTTCGGTCATTTATAATCCCGATGAATTTATAACCTACCTGAATAATCATCTGAAAAGTGATGGCTTTGTAGTTGAAAGTGTTGATGGGGAAAGTACCGTGCTGGTTGAAGGGTTTATTGAGGGCAAGGAATTCAGTTGTATTGTTCTTGAAGATGAAAGCGGGAAAGCCATTGCATTGCCACCAACAGAGATCAGGAAAGGAAAAGAACTCTTTGATTACAGAAGCAAATATTTACCCGGGCTTTCACGAAAGATCACTCCGATCGATCTCCCGGACGCGCAGATACAAGCTATCCGCAAGGAATGCGAGCGTTTATTCTATGAGCTGCATTTTGATGTGTACGCACGTATCGACGGTTTTCTAAGCAAGGATGGAAAGATCTTCTTAAATGATCCCAATACAACAAGTGGAATGATGCCATCGTCATTCTTTTTTCACCAGGCGGCTGAGATAGGTTTAAACCCTTCACAGTTCCTTACTTTCATTATTCGAACATCGTTATCAAAAAGAAGCATCCAGTCGAAAGGAAATGTGAAGTACAGGCAGCTTCTGCATAAGCTTGACGAGCAGATCCTGCGCGATAAGAATGCTCTTTCGCAAAAAACCAGGGTGGCAGTAATTCTTGGAGGTTATTCGAGTGAGAGGCATATTTCTGTAGAAAGCGGAAGGAATGTTTTTGAAAAATTATCTTCATCCGAAAAATATCTGCCCTTCCCGGTTTTTTTGACTGGCAATTCGGAAGAGCACCAGATGTATCATGTGCCGATAAACCTGATGCTGAAGGATAATGCTGATGATATTAAAGAAAAAGTCGAGCATTTTAAAGTGCACCCAGTGATAAAAACTATAATGGCGGAATGCAGCGCCATTACCGATAAGTACGCTTCCAAAGTGCAAACCAGCGAGCCGGAGAAACTTACTTTTAAAACACTCAGGGAAAAAGCTGACGAGGTGTTTATAGCATTGCATGGTCGCCCGGGTGAAGACGGTGCTATCCAGGCCAAACTGGATGAAATTGGATTACCGTACAATGGTTCGAGTAAGGAAAGTTCTTCTATTACAATTGATAAATATCGCACCAATGAGATCCTGAAACAAAATGGTTTTCTTATCGCCGAACATTTGCTGATCACCGAAGATCAATGGGCAAAAGAAAAAGAAAAGATCCGCAAGACCCTCGAAGAAAAGATAAAATTCCCGTTTATTGCCAAGCCGGTAGATGACGGATGCAGCAGTGCGGTAAAGAAGATCAGGACCTTTGCTGAATTTGAAGCATTCTGCAAACTCATATTCAGGAACACTGAGGATCTTGATAGCAGCGCCGCAGGATTGTTGCAGATAAAACCTAAAGAGGAATTCCCCCGCAAGCAGGTATTGCTTGTTGAGGAGCTGATCAGTAAAAAAGATGCCGATCATTTCCTTGAGATCACTGGCGGGATGCTGACCAGGTACAACTCGAAAGGCGAGCTTGAATACGAAGTGTTTGAAGCTTCTGAAGCATTGGCCGATGGTGAGATACTTAGTCTTGAAGAAAAGTTTCTTGCCGGGCAAGGCCAGAACATTACTCCGGCCCGGTACTCCAAAGACCCCGCTTTCAGGCAAAAGGTGAGCGATCATGTGAAAGCTACACTTGGAGGAGCAGCCAAAGCGCTGGGTGTTGCAGGATATTGCCGTATCGACGCTTTTGTGCGTGTTTATAATAGCGGAAAAGCTGAGGTTATTTTTATCGAGGTAAATTCACTGCCTGGCATGACACCGGCTACCTGCATATTTCACCAGGCTGCAATCAATCACTACAAACCTTACGAATTTATTGACCGGATCCTGGATTTCGGTAAAAAACGTCTCGAGAAAGTGTAATGGCAAAGCTGTTCATGGTTCTGCTTGGCAGCCGTCCGCCCGGACGATTGACAGAGCAGCACGACATGTTTTTCGGAATCGCGGATTCATTAAAAGAGCTTGTGCCGGCTATCAAAGCCTCGTGGCCTGAAGCAAAATCCAATCTCCATATTGATGCATGGCGCGAAGTAAATTTTGTGGACGGTTATCAGATCACGATCGGGAAACGTGGTACTGCAAAAATTAGCTCAGACCGATTATTTTTTGTGAACCTTGGGGGATATAAAAAAGAAGAGTTTGAGGAATATCATTACAAGATGCTTGTTGTTGCCGGAAGTAAAGGCGAAGCAGTAAAACTGGGCAAACAAACTGCATTTTATAAACACACCGGGTTTAAAGGTGCCGCGTCGCACATTGATGATCTTTATGGTGTGGATGCTGACGATGTGTACGAAGTTGATGAGATCCTTTCGTCTGAATTTAAAGAAGGGTGGTCGATTGTTATTACGCCTGCTCAGTCGGCAGTTGAAGATCCGGTTCATCTTGGGTTTTTGCAATTATTTAAGATCAGGTAATGTTTCCCGCAGATTTTGCAGATCAGGCGCAGATAACGCAGATTAATTGCCAATGCGTCGCACGGCCCGGCCCAAACAGCCATGCTTCGACACGCTCAACACAATGGCGGATGTTTGTCCTGCGCTATTTTTCGTATTTTCACCGAACATGGAATTCGAAATAAAACCCGAGAATAAATTCTCCCTTGGCCTCCGCGAGCTTTGGGAATACAGGGAATTATTTTATTTCTTCACGCTCCGCGACATAAAAGTAAAATACAAGCAAACAGTGCTGGGATTCTTATGGGCCGTACTCCAGCCACTTATCCTTACGTTTGTGTTTACGTTTTTTATTGGGAAAGCAATCTCGAACTACACTCATCTTGAATTGCCGTACGATGTTTTTGCGTTAAGCGGACTTGTTATCTGGGGCATCTTTTCAACCGGCCTCAACAATGCAGGTAACAGTATGGTCACCAACGCGAACATTATTAAAAAGATCTATTTCCCAAGGCTGATCATTCCTTTATCTTCTGTTCTTGTGGGACTATTTGATTTTATGATGGCGTTCCTTGTCTTTCTTCTTTATTGTTTTTTCAACCAGGTTCACTTAAGCTGGCATGCCTTTGTATATTTTCCTCTTGCAGTTTTGTTAACCTGCGTGGCCACGTTTGGCGCGGGAAGCCTGCTGGCAGCACTTAATGTAAAGTACAGGGATTTCAGGTATATCATTCCTTTTCTCATCCAGCTGTTGTTATTTTTAACCCCGGTTATCTATCCGCTTGCTATTACAAATAATAAGGTACTTAGCTGGGTAATGGCAATCAACCCGATGACAGCGCCTCTCGATCTTTTTCGTGGCGCACTTCTGAATGGGCAGATTCATTTCAGGCAGGACATGCTAAGTATCCTTTCATCATTCTTGTTCCTTATAATAGGATTGGTTTATTTCCGCAAGACGGAGGAATATTTTGCGGATCTGGCATAATTACATCCGGATTTATATTTTATCTGTTACTCCTTACAGACTATCAATTTTCTGGTAAAAGAAGAATTCACACCGGATATTTTTAAAAAATATATTCCTTCATGCAATTCGGCAGTACTTATAGAATAATTGTTTTGAAAGGGTTTATCGATTAAGATAAGTTCAGAGTTCATATTGTATAGCTCTATAAGCGACTGCCCCTGAAGACCGGTAATTGTAATGCTTGTATTCGCAGGATTAGGAAAAATTCTCAGACCCGCTTCGTTCATCTCATCCAGGCCAGTGCAGGTAAGAACCGTCTGCGTAAACCTTATTGATGAAGGACAACCTGTTGTATCAAAACCAACCACTGTGTAAGACGTGGTTATTGTAGGAGTTACGGCCAGGGTTTGACCACCCGTGTTTACTGGCAGCCAGCTGTAAGTTGTTGCACCGCTTGCCGTGAATGTGAGCGTTGCGCCTTTGCAACGCGGCGGAGTACTTGTTACTGAAATAGTAAAAGGTGCCGGCTCGGTTATAGAGAAAGTATTTGTGGTGGTGCATGAATAATTGTTTTTGCTGACCACAACGGTGTAAATGCCTGGGGGAAGCGTCGATGCTGAGCTTGAATTACCACCGAAGGGCGTCCACGTATAATTATATGTCCCGTTTGGCGTTAAGCTTACGCTCGCTGATCCATCATTAAAACCAAAACAGGAAATATTGGTTTGGGTGATCTGTGCTGTGAAGTTGCCTAAAACCGTTGTAGTTGTTGCCGGGTTCACAAATGCGAGAAAACCCGTCCACCCCGGATAAGTTGGTGCGCCTGATTTAACATGTACTATCAGCTCATTTGCACCAGGCTGCCAGTTGTTGCATAATGTGACGCTGGCGCCGCCAACAGCAGCAAAACCATATGCGTTATAAGCATTCAGATTAGGATTGTAGTACGAAGAGATACCGTTCACAAATATTTCGTGGACCCAGTTATCTGCAAAAAAGTTAATGCCAAGACAGTACCCGCCTGGATCTGAAATAGAGCCGGTACAGGTTGTTGCAGGCAAATTGAAGGTCAGTTTATAGAATTCATCTACGTTTCCTAAGCAACTATGTTCAGCCGGTGAGGATGAACAATTATGTGGATATGAGATCCATTCTGCCTTATTCGTTGGAGGGACCAGCCAGCCGAAATTCTGAACTGCAACGGCCGGAAAATAAGGACCAGTGCTGAAGGTCATGGATGCGGTCCAGGACAGATCATTCTGGCCTATGGTTATCACACCGGTATTGTTTGCGTTAACAGCGGTATTGAAAGATAAAGGATTTGGCAATTGTGCGATACAATGTGCAGGAATCAGATTTATCAGCACAGTCATGGTAAGGAGCTGTAGCAAAATCTTCTTGTAGCAATTTGACTTTTCCATGATTTTTCCGGTTTCGGTTAATTAATTATGATTAACCCCGCCCAGATTAAAAAACAAAAGGAACAAATTCAATCGGGTATCGGGTGTATAGAATAAATGTATGAAGATTTTTACTTATTCAAACACCTGGAAGCAGATTCTTAAATGTAAAAACGAGGTATAATCGTCCTGACGATTTTTTTTAATTCAAACGATACTTCAATATTCTGACAACAGATTCATTGTTAGCCGGAGGGAAAAGATTTTGAAAATTATTATGCATAAAAAAAGCCCTCTCGGTGGAGAAGGCTTTTTTAATTAATGCTGCTTATAATTTCGCTTTAATCTCAATCATATCGTATCCTTCAATGATGTCGCCGATAGCAATATCATTAAATCCTTCGATATCAAGACCACACTCATAACCTGCTGCAACTTCCTTAACATCGTCTTTGAAACGTTTTAACGAACCGAGTGAGCCTGTGTGGATCACAATACCGTTGCGGATCACACGCACTTTAGTGTTTCGGGTAACTTTGCCGTCAAGTACATAACAACCGGCGATTGTTCCAACGCGGGTAATCTTAAATACTTCGCGCACTTCGATATTACAAACGATCTTCTCTTCAAATTCAGGAGCAAGCATTCCTTCCATCGCAGCTTTGATCTCGTTGATGGCGTCGTAAATGATAGAGTAAAGACGGATGTCAATTTCTTCAACTTCAGCAAGTTTTCTCGCGCTTGTACTTGGACGCACCTGGAAGCCGATGATAATGGCGTTGGATGCGGAAGCCAGTAACACGTCGCTTTCGCTGATGGCACCTACTGATTTATGAATAATATTGATCGCAACTTTCTCAGTTGATAATTTTAATAATGAATCCGATAACGCTTCAATTGAACCGTCCACGTCACCTTTTACAATTACGTTCAGCTCCTTAAAGTCACCGATCGCCAGACGACGTCCGATCTCATCGAGGGTAATATGTTTGTGTGTACGGATACCTTGTTCACGCTGTAATTGTAAACGCTTGTTTGCGATCTCGCGCGCTTCGCGTTCATCAGACATTACGTTAAACTTATCACCTGCCTGTGGAGCACCGCTTAATCCTAATACTTTAACAGGATGTGATGGGCCGGCGGCATCAACTTTCTGTCCGCGCTCGTTAAACATAGCACGTACACGTCCACTAAAGCTACCTGCAAGCATAATATCACCAACCCTCAAAGTACCTGTTTGTACAAGGATTGTTGACACATATCCGCGTCCTTCTTCCATACTGGCTTCAATAACACTTCCTGCAGCATTTCTCTTTGGATTTGCTTTCAGGTTCATCATGTCGGCCTCAAGACTAACTTTTTCGAGCAGCAGGTCAATGTTCTTGCCCTGTTTTGCTGAAACTTCCTGGCACTGGTATTTACCACCCCATTCTTCAACGAGGATATTCATTGCTGAAAGTCCTTCGCGGATCTTATCGGGATTAGCGCCTGGTTTATCAATTTTATTTATTGCAAAGATCATCGGTACACCAGCTGCCTGAGCGTGGTTGATGGCTTCCTTGGTTTGAGGCATGATGCTGTCGTCGGCCGCTACCACAATAATTGCGATGTCAGTTATTTTAGCACCACGGGCACGCATCGCGGTAAACGCTTCGTGACCGGGAGTATCGAGGAATGTAATGCTTCGTTCGTCCGGCAGTTTTACGTTATACGCTCCGATGTGCTGGGTAATACCACCAGCTTCACCTGCCACAACATTGGCTTTACGGATAAAGTCGAGGAGTGAGGTCTTACCGTGGTCAACGTGACCCATTACAGTAACAATCGGAGGACGTGATACCAGGTCTTCGGGGTTATCCTTATCTTGTTCAATTGTTTCAAGATCTTCAGCGGTACCAAATTCGATCTTATAACCGAACTCTTCAGCTACTATAGAGATAGTTTCTGCATCTAAACGCTGGTTGATAGAAACGAACAATCCAAGTGACATACAAGTTGAAATGATCTGCGTTACCGGAACACTCATCATCTGAGCAAGCTGGTTAGCGCTTACAAATTCTGCAACTGTCAATACTTTTTTGTCTGCTTCCGCCAGTTCAGCCTTTTCAGCCATCCTGTCGCGGATCTCCTCACGTTTCTCACGACGGTATTTTGACGTCTGTGATTTATTTCCTTTCTGACTCAGGCGTGCAAGGGTTTCCTTTATCTGCGCCTGGATCTCTTCTTCCGTTAATTCGTGACGGGGTTTGCCTGGGGCTGATGGTCCGGCTTTTTTAGCGCGCGGATCACCGTATTTTTCTTTTGCTCTTTCGCGGGCAATGGCACTTTGTTCCTTGCCCACTTTTTTAATTTCTTCTTGTGACAGGCCTCCTTTGCGGATACGCTTACGCTTTTTCTTGTCGGTGGCAGAATTTCCTGCACCAGCAGCTACGTTTTTCTTTGGTTCGCGTGCAGCGGGTAATTCAACTCTACCAAGGATCTTAGGCCCTTCCAGTTTTTCGTAACGGGTCTTCAGAAATTCCTCTTTTGGTTCTTCACGTTCAGTAACAGCAGGCTCTGGTTTTACTACCGGGGCTGCTTCCACAACAGGAGCTGGAGTTGTTTCTGCGGCCGGAGTTTCCTCTTCTGCTTTTTCAACAGGTTTTTCTTCTTTCTTTTTCCTGTCAGGCTTGGTGCGAAGATTCATCGCATCAAGATCAAGCTTACCGATCACCTTTGGTCCATCATTGGTCTCAGGTTTTGTAATAACAGGTTCTGTTTTTGCAGGAGGAGCAGGAGGTTCGATTTTTTCAGGTGCCGGCGCTGCTTTTTTTGGAGCGGTAAGGTCTTTGATCACCACTTCGTCGAAATCCTCATCACGGCTTTTCTTCGGTTTTATTTCGTTCAGAACGATCGTTTCGCGTTTAACCTTATTGGTTTGTTGCGCAACGCTTTCAGCCTCTTCACGAGCCGATTTATCGCTTGAGAATTCTTTTAGCAACAGTCGATACTCCTCATCGCCGATCTTGGCGTTAGGATTACTTTCTGTTTTGTGGCCCTTAGAGGCAAGAAATTCAACGATCTTCCCGAGGGAAAGATTGAATTCCTTGGCCACCTTGCTCAACCGAAGTGTTTTAGCTCCTTCTGACATATATTTTAAAATCTTCTTTTATTAATTACCGGGGCTTGTTTAGGTAAGCCCGAAACCTTACTCTTCAAATTCAGCGCTCAACACATCGCGAACACCTTTAATTGTTTCTTCATCAAGACCGGTGCGGCGTGAAAGGTCTTCTGTACTTAATTCAAGCACAGCTTTCGCAGTATCGCAACCAATTGATTTCAGTTGCTCGATGATGTTAGCTTCGATCTCATCTGAAAACTCTTCCAGGTCAACGTCCTCTGTTTCCACATCAAGATCAGTATCGCGGAATACATCGATCTCGTAGCCGGTTAATTTGCCTGCTAATTTAATATTAAATCCGCCTTTTCCAATAGCCAGGCTGATCTGGTCAGGCTTCAGGAACACCTCTGCACGCTTGGTTTCATCATCAATTTTAATGGTGGTGATCTTGGCAGGGCTCAATGACCTTTGGATCAATAGCGTAGGATTGTTGGTGAAATTGATCACATCGATGTTCTCGTTCTTTAATTCCCGAACGATCCCGTGGATCCTCGAACCTTTCATACCTACACATGCTCCAACAGGATCGATCCTGTCGTCGTAGCTTTCAACAGCCACTTTAGCACGTTCGCCAGGCTCGCGCACAATTTTCTTAATGGTGATAAGACCGTCGAAGATCTCCGGCACCTCAGTTTCAAACAATCTCTCAAGGAATACCGGAGAGGTGCGGGAAACGATGATCTGTGGTGTACCGTTCTTTAACTCAACCTTGGATACAACTGCTTTTACAGTGTCACCTTTTTTGAAGAAATCAGACGGGATCTGTTCTGTTTTTGGAAGAAGAAGTTCGTTCCCTTCATCATCCATAAGCATGATCTCTTTTTTCCATACCTGGTAAACTTCAGCAGTGATAACATCGCCGATCTTTTCCTTGTATTTATTGTAGATCTCGCTTTTTTCGAGTTCAAGGATCTTTTGCACCAGGTTCTGACGAACTGAGAGTACAGCGCGGCGGCCGAAATCCTCGAGTTTCACTTTTTCCGATACGTCCTCGCCGATCTCAAAATCAGGCTCTATTTTTTGCGCGTCGGTGAAGCTGATGTGTTTGTTCTCATCAAAATCAAAAGAATCTTCAGCGAATTCGTCATCAACGATACGACGGTTCTTATAAATCTCCACGTCACCTTTATCGGGGTTAACAATGATGTCGAAGTTCTTATCACTTCCATAACGTTTAACAAGTGCGCTTCTGAACACATCTTCAATGATGGTCATCAATGTGGCACGGTCAATATTCTTTATGTCTTTGAATTCTGAAAACGACTCGATCAGGTTTACGCTTTCCATAGCTTTTGTTTTTTTGGTTTTAGTTTTTAATTGATCTAACTCTGAAGCGTTGCAGCAGCAGCTGCTTCGGGGTTAGTATTTAAGTTTAATTTTTGATTCTTTTATTTCATTAAAGTAGATGCGGCGCTGTTTTACAACTGTAACTTTGCCTTTACCTACTGGTTTGTTTTCTCTTTCGCTGTACTCAAGAGTGAGTTCCTTTTCATTAAATTCTATCAGGGTGCCTTCAACTTTCTCGTCGTTGGTAAGCCTGATCTCAAAATCCCTTCCAATATGTTTTTTGTACTGCCGTGGCAAAACAAGCGGAGTAGTGGCTCCGTGCGAACTTACTTCAAGCGCAAAATCGTCACGCTCACGGTCGAGGTTACCTTCAATTGCGCGACTCACACCAACGCAATCTTTAATTGTTACGCCTTCATCGCCGTCAATAAAAACATTTATTTTATTGTCAGATGAGATCTTAATTCCGGTAACAAAGATGTTGGTACCTTTAAGATGTTCGTCGGCGAGCTGTTTTATATGTTCTTTTGAGATCAATTTTGTTCAATAAAATAGGGGACTTTTTGTGTCCCCTACCCTTCATTACTTATTTTCAGGGCACAAATATACTACTTTTTTTGTTCTCCAAACGCAAAAATTTAACAAAAAAGCCCGATTTTTGCCCAACCAAAGACCATCGGGAAGCGTGATAATAGATGAACGAGCACTAATACCTGTACCCATGAACAACCGCACTATAAGAGTAATTATTTTACTGGTTAGTTTACTTTTTCTGAATATCGAAGCTGCCCAGGCAGGACTGATCCACAAGTTCAAGATCTACATCCGTCATGAGTTCACCGAATGGCAGCTCTTCTATATCCTGGGCGGGATGGCGCTATTCAGCTTTCTCTGTTATATAATATTTACACCTGTGTTTATTGGCAGCGAAAAGTGGGCGTGGTACAAGTATTTTACATTTAATCCTGTTCGTCCAAAATATCAGGACAAAAGGGACGTTGTAAAAAAGATCTCAGGCATTCTGACTCAGAAAAGCTGAGCGCTGCAAACCTGCATTTCCCTGTATTTCCTTTGTTTTGTTAAAAATCCGCATTTTGGGTAAAAACCTTTTATTGCAAATTAAAATTTTGTTTTAGCAGTGATATTTTTATTTTTGTGGCAAAATTTTTAAATCTGAAAAATAATGTCTGACATTGCAAACAAAGTAAAATCGATCATCGTTGATAAATTAGGCGTTGATGAAAAAGAAGTAACTCCAACAGCTAGCTTTACTAACGATTTAGGTGCTGATTCTCTTGATACGGTTGAGCTTATCATGGAATTTGAAAAAGAATTCAATATTGCTATTCCTGACGAACAGGCTGAAAAGATCGGAACAGTGGGCGATGCTATCTCTTATATTGAGGCTAACGCTAAAAACTAAACTCCCCTTATGCAGTTAAAACGTGTAGTCGTTACCGGACTTGGTGCTGTGACCCCATTAGGCAATAGTGTAAATGACTATTGGAATAATCTGATCAATGGCGTCAGCGGTGCGGCTCCAATTACACGTTTTGATGCATCCAAGTTCAAAACCCGGTTTGCCTGCGAGGTGAAAGGGTTTAATCCTGAAGATTATTTCGACAAAAAAGAAGCACGCAAGCTGGATGCATACTCCTGGTATGGAATTGCCGCGAGTGTGCAGGCCGTTGCGGATAGCGGTCTTGATGCTGAGAACATCGACAAGAATGAAGTTGGTGTGATATGGGGAAGTGGTATTGGCGGGCTTGACACTTTCCAGACCGAAACCTTTGCATTTGCAAAAGGCGACGGAACGCCAAGATTCAACCCGTTTTTTATACCGAAGATGATCGCTGATATCTGCAGTGGTCATATTTCAATGCGCTTTGGTTTTCGCGGTCCTAATTTTACTACTGTTTCTGCCTGCGCATCTTCTACCAATGCCCTTATCGATGCATTCACCTATATCCGCATGGGTAAGGCTATTGCTATTGTTACGGGTGGAAGTGAGGCTGCCATCAACGAAAGCGGGATGGGAGGATTTAACGCCTGCCAGGCAATGAGTACACGGAATGATGATCCTGCCGGAGCCTCGCGTCCTTATGATAAGGAACGTGATGGTTTTGTGCTTGGTGAAGGCGGCGCAGCTATTATCCTTGAAGAGCTTGAACATGCACTGGCACGCGGCGCCAAGATCTATGCCGAGATCATTGGAGGCGGAATGAGCGCCGATGCGCACCATATTACAGCACCACACCCCGAAGGACTGGGTGCAACGCTGGTAATGAAACGTGCACTTAAAGATGCAGGCATCGAACCTTCAGAGGTTGATTACATAAATACCCATGGCACTAGCACTCCGCTGGGTGATACCGCAGAATTAAAAGCGATAGTTAATGTGTTCGGTGATCATGCTTTTAAGCTGAACATCAGTTCAACAAAAAGTATGACCGGGCATCTTCTTGGTGCAGCCGGCGCAATTGAAGGGATCGCCGCTATCCTGGCCACCATGAACGACGTAGTGCCTCCAACTATCAATCATTCAACTCCGGATCCGGAAATTGATACACGACTCAATCTTACGTTGAACAAAATGCAGAAGCGTACTGTAAATGTAGCGATCAGCAACACTTTTGGTTTTGGGGGACATAATGCAGCGGTGGTGATCAGGAAGTTTAAACGCTGAAATCTTGGTCCTGAAAAAGTTATTATCGCTGCTGAATAAGGATATTCTCAAAAGCGATAAGGATTTTAAGAACTGGATAAAACTTACCACCGGCTACACTCCGAAGAACCTGTCCCTTTACCAGCAGGCTTTTTTTCACAGCAGTGTCTCTGTTAAACGCAGTGGCACAACGGTAAGTAACGAACGTCTCGAATTTCTTGGAGATGCCATATTAGGCGCAATTGTTGCCGATTACCTCTTTAATATGTATCCTTACAGGGATGAGGGTTTTCTTACCCAGGTGCGAAGCCGCATCGTAAACGGCCAGAGTCTTAAAGAGCTTGCCCTCAAATTTGGCTTTAATCATTTTTTAAAAGCCAGCCTCACTAAAGACGAAAAAACTAAATCGAGCGCGTATGGTGATGCCCTGGAAGCTTTTATCGGCGCGGTTTATCTCGATATGGGGTACAACAAGACCAAAAGATTTGTAGTGTCGAAGATCATTAAGATCCACGTTGATGTTGATGACCTGGTGAACACCAATGAAGATTTTAAAAGTCAGCTCCAGATCTTCTGTCAGCGTAACAAGTTCCTTCTGGAGTACAAGCTGATCAGTGAAGCTCGTGTTGGTGCAAATAAGATGTACGTGATCGAGGTTAACGTGAATAACAAGCCCTACACCAGGTTTGAGAATTACAGCAAACGGTTTGCGGAACAAAAAGCGGCACAACTCACTCTTGAAGAATTAAAAAAAGAACTTGGCTAAACATGTTTTAAATAGCGCAGCGGATGAGCTTGATTTTTTCCTGATAGGAATATCCTGCCTGGAAGACCAGTACCGCCTCGTAAACATGATCAATGATGTTCTTGGAACCGATCTTACATTAAGTAACTACATTCCCTTAAATCTTAAATCGGGAAAGATCTTTAACTTTTCTCTTTACTCATATACCGACAATGAGCTGGGCATTCAATATGAGATGATTCCTAACAGCAGCAATTTTGAAGAGCCCAATCTGAGCAGGGGCGAGGAAGGCAGCTTATTTTCAAGCGTAGATATTGATGAAAGTGTTAAGCTTATAAAAGAACTGCCAAAAACAGACTATTTTCTCATCCTTAAGGGGGAAGACCTGCACATGAACCAGTACAAGATCATTGATCGCCTTAAAGCCGTGCAGGCATTTGTGCAGATCCAGCAAATTGAGCCCGACGATCTGCCCAGCAGGCGGAACCTGATCTTTTGATCAGAATAGCAATTTCTGAATATCTTTACGGCATGGATGAGCTGGAGGAAAAAATCAAAAAGCTACGTGAGGATTTCAGTAAAGGAACTCTTACAGAGCACGAAATTGAAGCAGCACCCTCACTACAATTTAAAAAATGGATGCAGCACGCAGCCGAATCGAGGGTGCCTGAACTGCAGGCAATGACACTTTCAACAGCTGGTGCGGATGGCAGACCGTCAGCACGCGTGGTATATCTCCGCGAGTTTGGAGAGGATAAATTCTGGTTCTACACCAACTATAACTCTAAAAAAGTAAGGGAGCTGATCGAAAATCCGTATGCATCATTCACATTCTTCTGGCCCCAGCTCGAAAGACAAGTAAGGATTGAAGGGAAGGTAGAAAAAGCAGATGCACAACATAGCGATGCTTATTACGATCTCCGGCCTTTCGAATCGAGAGTGGGAGCCTGGGCAAGCAACCAGAGCGGAGAACTGAAATCTCGTGAAGAGCTGGAGCAGAAAGTGGAACAGCTGAAAAAGAAATTTACACCTGAAACGATCAGGCGTCCTGAGTTCTGGGGCGGAATGATGATGAAAGCAGATTATTATGAATTCTGGCAGGGACGCAAAAGCCGGCTGCACGACAGGATCACTTATACATTAAAAAACAACAACTGGAAAATTACAAGAATAGCGCCCTGAGAAATGACTAAAGAAGAGAAAATAAAGAATTTTGATCCCAACAGTATCGGGCAGGTGAACGATGGAATGTTTGGGCTGCCTTTCACGCTTGATGAATGTGAAACTGTGCTTATCCCTGTTCCGTGGGAAGTTACTGTAAGTTATGGAGGAGGTACAGCAGAAGGACCTGCTGCTATTTTAAACGCCAGCTACCAGGTTGATCTGTATGATCCGTTTATAAAGGATGCCTGGAAAAAAGGGATCGGCATGGACGACATAAGCGAGGAGGTAAAGGGTAAAAGCGATAATTTAAGACGTCTGGCAGAGAAGTATATCGATGCGCTAGCAAACGGTGAGAGTGCCGGGGGAGAGGAGATGAAAAAGATCTCTGAAAGTATTAAATCAGATTCGCTGTGGCTTAATAACTGGGTCAAGAAACGCGCGTTGCATTTTCTGTCGTTTAATAAAAGAATAGGGCTTGTAGGTGGAGATCATTCCACGCCGCTGGGTATGATGCAGGCAATGGCAGAGAGGTTTGGTGATTTCGGAATACTTCAGATAGATGCTCACGCCGACCTGAGGGATGCATATGAAGGGTTTGAATTCTCGCACGCTTCCATAATGTTCAATGCTTTAAAGATCAAACAGGTTCAGAAATTAGTGCAGGTTGGGATCCGCGATTACTGCGAGGCGGAGATAGACCTGATCAATAATAGCAAAGGCCGTGTAAGCACTTTTTTTGATCGTGATATTAAATACGCGCAGTATAATGGTGATAGCTGGGACAGGATCTGCAACCGTATCATCGCTGAACTTCCCGATAAGATCTATCTGAGTTTTGATATCGACGGGCTGGATCCAAAATTGTGCCCGAATACGGGAACGCCTGTTGCCGGCGGTTTTGAGACAGAGCAGGTTCTTTTTCTGCTGGAAAAGATTGTGAAGAGCAAAAAGCAGATTATTGCCTTCGATGTTAATGAAGTTAGTCTGGGAGAAGATGGAAATGACTGGGATGCTAATGTTGCTGCGAGGCTGATATACAGGATAGCCAATATGGCGGCTTACAGCAATACGCAGCAATGATCAACAGGTTTTCCCGTAGAATAATATTTACGATTTTTATTTTAAGCAGCCTTACCATGGTACCAAGAAAATTACGAGAGGGAGTTTACAGGGGAGTGCTGTACATTGATGAAAAGCAGGGAACCGAGCTGCCTTTTAATTTTGAAGTGGTATATAAGGGTAAGCGACCTCTTATAGTGATCAGGAACGCGGATGAAAAGATCGTAGTTGACGAGATAAATATCCGCGGTGACTCTGTGACGTTTAAAATGCCGGTGTTTGACACCGAGTTTAAGTTGCTTTATGTGAAGGAGGGTTTTGAAGGTGTCTGGATAAATAATTATCGTACCACTGAAAACAGGATCCGGTTCAAAGCTTTTTTTGGGGAAGAAAAACGGTTTTTATCTGATCCCGGACAACCAGACCCTGTGTTTGAAGGTAAATGGGAAGTTACCTTTTCACCACAGAAAGAGGATAGCTCAAAAGCGATAGGTCTTTTTCATCATATAGAACAAACGGATCATCTTACCGGCACCTTTCTCACAGAAACCGGCGATTACCGCTTCCTGGAGGGAATGAAGAGCGGAAATAAGCTTTTTTTATCGGCGTTTGATGGAAGTCATGCCTATCTTTTTACTGCAGAATTTAAGGACGGAAAAATTGAGAACGGTAAGTTCTATTCCGGCGCACATTGGGTAGAAGAATGGACTGGCAGACGAAACGATTCTTTTCAGTTAAGGAATGCTGATGAGATCACTGTAGTTAAAGACCCTTCAACACCTGTAAGTTTTAGTTTCCCTGACACTGAAGGCCGGATGGTATCGCTGGATGATAAACGTTTCCTTAATCGTCCGGTTATTGTGCAGGTGATGGGAAGCTGGTGTCCCAACTGCATGGATGAAAGCCGGTACCTCGCAGAAATTTACCGCAGGTATAATCCAGAAGGACTGGAGATAGTGGCTCTTGCTTTTGAGAAGACCGAAGATGAGGCGAAAGCTATTCAACAGGTAACAAGATTAAAGAGCAGGTTGAGGATGGAATACCCGGTATTGATAACAAAACAAACAGGAAAGAATAAAGCATCCGGGGTTTTCAGCAGTTTAAATTCTATCTCTGCATTTCCAACCACCCTGTTCCTTGACCGCAAGCATAATGTAGTGAAAGTTCACACAGGGTTTAGCGGTCCCGCAACGGGCGCTGAATACGAGAAATTTAAGACTGAAACTGAAAACATCATTCAAAACCTTTTAAAGCAGTAAATGTTTACGGGAATAATAGAAACAATGGGCCTTCTTAAATCTTTAAGAAAAGAAGGATCAAACGTGCATTTCACATTTGCATCAGGAATAACGGGAGAATTAAAAATTGATCAGAGTCTTGCGCACAATGGAGTTTGTTTAACTGTTGTACATATTGAAGGTGATACCTATACTGTTACTGCAATTGATGAAACGCTGAAGCGCACGAACCTCGGGAATTTAAAAGTTGGTGAGCTTGTTAACCTGGAACGCTGTATGCCTGCAAACGGCAGGTTTGACGGCCATATCGTGCAGGGTCATGTTGATTCTACAGCGGAGTGCATTGACATTAAAGACATGAACGGCAGTCATGAGTTTTTGTTTGCCCATGAAATTTCCCCTACTAATGTTACTGTAGAAAAAGGCAGCATCACCGTGAACGGTGTCAGTCTTACCGTGGTGCGGTCAGAAAAAGACAGGTTCTCCGTGCATATAATCCCATACACCCTCGAGCATACCACATTCGGAGCTATAAAAAAAGGGGATAAAGTAAATCTTGAGTTTGATATTGTAGGCAAGTACGTAGCGAAGCTTCTATCGCGCTGAAAATAGCTATTCGCGAACAATTAAAATGTTCGCAATGTTTAAGGCTTTACCTGTTTAAGTTTTTCGGTTATCTGCAGAACAGCAGGACAGACCAGTGTATTTCTTAGTGTTAAGTCGAGGATCTGGAACATCTTCTTGCGGTTTGTATGAGGATATTCCCTGCAGGCTGTGGGACGGGATTCGTAGATGGAACAATAATTGTCGTGACCAAGGAAAGGGCAGGGTGCCTGTTTCAGCACGTAATCCTTATCCTCATCTATTTTCAGGTATTTATCAATGAAATCACCCGGCTTTAATTTTACTGCTTTAGCTGCGCGTTCTATATCGCGCTGATAAAAAATAGGTGAAGTGGTCTTGCAGCAATTTGCGCATGTAAGGCAGTCGGTATTTTCGAACACCTCTTCGTGACTCTCGTGAAAAAGGTCATCGAGATTTTTAGGGACCCTGTTCTTAAGCCTGCGATAAAACTCTGTATTCTCAGGTTTTTTGTTTTTCGATTCTTTATAGAAAGCAGGAAGGTCCATTAAAAAAGAAAGCTGCTCTAAAGCAGCTTTGTAAGATTATTCAGCTTTTTTAGCTGCTTTTTTCGCGGCTGGTTTTTTTGCCGCAGCTTTTTTAGGAGCAGCTGCAGCAGTTTTTTTTGCGGCCTTTTTTTTCTTTGGACGGCTTACACCTGTTGAGCCAATATGGATCTTACCGCGTTTACTTCTTTTATCACCTTTTCCCATTATAATAAATTAGTTTTTTGTAAAAGTAAAAAATTATCTTTAGCAAACAAAAATTAAAGTCGCGGAGTCGGTCTGATTCAGGCTCCAGGCTTAAATTCCACAGCCATCAAGAATACCTTTCATAAGACTGAGCGATTATGCAGCAGGAAAAACATTGACGCTCTTTTCGCGAAGGGAAGTTCAGCGTCTTCCTTTCCTGTGAAAGTTATGTTCATAGTGGCTCCCGAAGCAGCACAAACAAAGGCAATGTTCGTGGTCCCAAAACGGAATTTCAGGAAAGCTCACGATCGGAACAAATTAAAGAGACGGATGAAAGAGGCGTACAGGCTCAACAAAACTGTTTTCTACGAAAAGCTTAACGGAAAGTACTTACACCTGGCTTTTATATACACAGGTAAAACGGCGGAAAAGTACGATGTAATAGCTACCGCAGTAAAGGCACTTACCGGTAAAATTGCTGCAAAGCCCTAACGTTTGTTCGCTTCTTTGATATAAGCTTCCAGTGCACCCGACATGCTTGGATTTTGTGGGTTAGGAGCATATACATCAAGCCGGTAACCGCAGGCCTTTACCATTTGGGCGCAGGTGTGACCAAATGCCCCGATCCTGGTATCACCCTGCTTAAACGCAGGAAAATTGTGCTTAAGGGATTTAACGCCGACAGGAGTAAAGAAAACGATCATATCAAATTCGTCCAGCGATTTCATGTCCGAAAGATCAGCGCTCACTGTTTTGTAAAATACAGCCTTTGTGAAGGTGATCTTAACCTCTTCGAGGAAATCCACGATCTGTTCTTTGTGAGCATCGCTTGCAGGCAGGAGGAACTTCTCAGCTTTGTTTTTCCTTATCACATCAACAAGGTCAACAATAGTACCATGGCCAAAAAAGATCTTGCGTTTGCGGTACTGGATATATTTTTGAAGATAATAAGCGGTTTGTTCGTTAATGCAGAAGTACTTCATGGTTTCAGGCACCGTGATCCGCATCTCATTGCAGATCCTGAAGTAATGATCAACAGCCATTTTGCTTGTAAGGATCACAGCCCCATGTTCGAGAATATCGACCCTTTGTGCCCTGAACTCCTGTGAGCTCAGACCTTCAACACGGATGAACTGGCGAAATGTTACTGCGACATTATATTTACGGCCAAGCTCGTAATAAGGATTTTTTTCTGTTTCAGATGGTTTTGGTTGTGAAACAAGAATATGTCTTACCCTGCTTTTTGGATGATTGCTAACCTCTATCTGAGGAGGAGGGGGAAGAAGAATGCTGGTTTTTTTTGAGGACTTCCTGCTTTTCTTTTCTGCAACTGCTACGTTTGGAGTAACCTCTGGTGCTGGTTTTATTTCTTTTGCAGGCGACTTTATTCCAAGGATCTTTTTGATCACTTTTTTGCCGGCACTAACTATTATGGATGTTTTTTTTGAAGGTTTGGCGGAACTGCCGTTTTTTGAAGCTGCAACAGGCGTCTTTGTCTTCGCTGTTTTTTTCATTACCTTTTTTGTTATTTTCTTTTTCTCCTTACTTTTTTTGGCGGGCATCACGCAGATTTAAAAGGTTTCGATTATGTATTTTACCAGCACAAAAACAGGTAAAATTTCCAAACCGCAAAAGTAAGAGAAAATTTGCAATAATCCTATTCTTTCCTCTACTAGTCCCATGATCAGGCCCCTGTACCACTTGATGAAAATACCTGTAAGCAGCACAAATATACCGGCCCACACAAAAATGCCCGGATT
Organism: uncultured bacterium; assembly: GCA_966211905.1. Taxonomy (GTDB): domain Bacteria; phylum Bacteroidota; class Bacteroidia; order B-17B0; family Aurantibacillaceae; genus Aurantibacillus. Next base: position 6,293 of record CBIHOL010000029.1, on the reverse strand, counting down.
AAAAGGGCTGAATTCCATAAGAATAACACAGGGCAGGAGGAATAACCCGAATGTCTGGTTGATAAGCGATGAATTGATCAGGTAGTCCGATATAGCCTTCCGCTCCCCGGTAAACACAGCCAGCAGCAGGTTGATCAAGCTTTTGAAAAGCAGGATTGCCAGCATTATGCCCGCAAAAAAGAGAAACTGTACAATGTTTGGGCTATCGGTTAGTACATAATGATAGATGGAATTAAGCTTGTAGGCAAGGAAGGAAATATTGATAAGGAATACCGCGTTTAGTCCCAGCGCATAAAACCTGTATGGACCAACCTCTTCGCGCTCGAGCTGCTGCAGGATCTGGTTGCTGAAAGTGCTCTGTACGATGCGCACCACTTTTGGAAAAGCGCGCATTTTTACGATCACCAGTACCACAAGGCAGGCTAAGAGAAGCAGCGAGGGCCATACGTCTTCATTCACCTGCCGGAGCACGGGCGCATGATTGATCTGCCTCAGCAGGTGCCCTTCAAAAATATGTGGAGTGTAGGTTGGCAATTACAATGCGAATGTTCTCGAGATTGTAAATCCGAACTTGATCTGCCCTTTTGACCAGGTATCCGTAGTTTCAGGGATATAGTTGTTTTCTATCAGATAATTGGCGTTGGTAAAGAAAAGGCTGAAAACGTGTCCACCGGTCTCTATTTCAAATCCAAGTGCTAAAGGATTATATACCGCTGTACTGTTCCGGTAATAGTCTGCAACGTTGTAATAATAATCTCCTATAAAACTCACACGTTTCGACATTTTGATCCGTCCGCCAAAGCCAATTGTAAAGAAGCCATTCTGGTCGGCGGCGCCGTTATTTGCATTGTAACTTTCCTTAATAAAATTGCGGTGCATATAACTTGGGAGTAACTCGAGAGAGAGCCATTCGTTGATCTTAGAGGCGATTATGATCTGCGTAAAATAATTAAAACGGTGCAGTTCACTTGTTTCAAAATCCTTTTCCACGCCGCTGTACATAAGCGCAGGTGGGGCATGAGTGTAACCCATACTTGAAAAGAATGCCAGTGATATTGGCATTTTTCCGCCGGTAGTTTGTTTCAGGATCTTCCATTTTACCGATCCGTCGAGAAGGCTGTTGGCGCTGTTTCGTCCTATACCTACCGTGATATCATCTGTGATGCCATAATCGAGGCTGAAGCGCACATCGCTGATCACGCCAAATCCAAAGAATGTCTGGAAAGTGTTGTTGATCGAATTGGGAAGGTCAGCATTATATATATTCCCGAACCTGTGGGCAATCCTGAAATCCAGGTGATTTCTTTTAACCGTTTCGATTGTCTGTGCGTTACAGATCCTTACGGTTTTAAAGGTCGCATATACCTTCCTTGGCTGGTTAGCAGTTGAATCCTCTACGAGGCTTAAAAGATCTTCCTGCGCGGTAACTGAACATGTTGCGCCAATCAGGACATAAGAAAAGAGTGTTTTCCAGTTTTTCATAAGAACCTTTATTTCTTTTGGTATGGTTCGAGGATTGCATTAAAAGTAACGTCAACAACTTCTGCGATATTTTTTACATACATCGAAGGAACCTTGATGTTGTAATCTGCTACTGACAATGGAAATTTCGCATAGAGTTTAAGGTCATTGCCGGTCTTAGTAAGAGTGCCGTTTAATGTTACATCCTTTGTAACGCCATGAAGGGTCATCTTCCCCGTAACGGTAACAGCGTTTTCCCCTTCTTTAGTGTAATCAATTGGCTCGTTTATCTTTCCTTTGAATTCGCAGTAAGGGTATTTGTCACTCTCCATATAGTTCTCGTTAAAGTGCTCTTCCATCAGTCCATTTTTGAATTTGAAATTCTGGATGCTAAGCCTGATCTGTATATCGTTGGTAGAAGACTTTAAAACAATAGTTGCACTTTTATTCATCGCCTCTATATTCTCCATTGGCGCTTCAGAATAAAAGCTAATGGCTGTACCACCTTTTTTTGCGGTATAGATCTGGGCTGTAAGAAACGAGGTGAAAAGAAGGGAAAAAAGAACAGGTATTACTTTTTTCATAAGAGTAATTTTGATCAAAGTTATATTATTTCTTTCAAATCACAATCCTCGAGAAATTTTTCGATCAGTCGCGGGAATGCGTATCGCTGCAGATCCGGAATACTGCTGAGTATAGCGGAGCCCGAGGCATGTTTCTTATTCATTTTTATCACGTAAAAACGGGCATGAAGATGCTGGTGCGATAAAATATGTTTGTAGGTCCGGGAAGCATAATGGATGTTTTCATCAGGTTCGCAAAACTGCTTTATTTCGTCGAGGCGCATTAACTGCTTGTTGTTAACCGCCATATTGCTTTCAATTAAAGGAAATTCGTATAGACCTTTCCATATATCAGAACTGTTGCGACGGTTAAGAGCTATCTTCTTCTTATTGTCGATCAGCAGAAGATAATTAAAGTGCCTTTCCCTGATCCTGGTTTTTTTTGATTTGACCGGAAGGAGCGCTACACGCCCGGTTTGCAATGCATTGCATTTGTTGCTGAACACGCAGTTGGCACAGTCGGGAGAAGATACCTTGCAAAACTGCGAGCCGAATTCCATAATGGCCTGGTTGTGTGTGGCAGGATCATTTTTATTAAGAAGCTGAGAGGCAAGTTCCTGGAATCGTTTTTTTCCCTCGCTGCTGTCGATAGGCAGATCGATGCCAAACAGCCGTGAAAGCAGGCGGTAAACATTTCCGTCAACAACAGCATGAGGAAGGTTAAATGCAAAACTGGCAATAGCAGCGGCTGTATAATCTCCGATCCCTTTAAGTCCAAGAATTTGATTGTGCTCCCTCGGGAATTTTCCGCCAAAATCTTCCTTTATAACTTTTGCGGTAAACAACAGGTTCCTAGCCCTTGAATAGTATCCAAGGCCCTGCCAGAGCTTTAACACTTCGTCTTCGCTCGCAGCGGCAAGATCTGAAACGGTTTTGAACCTCCCGGTAAACTTCAAGTAATAATTTAAGCCTTGATTTACCTGGGTTTGCTGGAGAATTATCTCTGAAAGCCAGATGTGGTAAGGGTCTTTGGTGTTTCTCCATGGCAGATCCCTTTTATTAAGGGCATACCAGGACTTTAATCCTTCAGAAAACCATTTCTCCATTTTGTTAAAATTACTCGATTTTTGCCTGTGTAATGGCCGTGGCGGCCTAAAAATGAAAAAAAATTTTCAAATCCTGTTTTATATAGTATCTTTGCTGCCCGTTTTAAGTTACAATTAATTGATTCTAAATAGTTTGAAAGATGACCAAAGCAGACATAGTTAACGAGATCGCAGAAAAAACAGGAATAGAGAAAATGGTGGTACAAGCCACTGTTGAGGCTTTTATGAAAACGATCCGCAATTCGATGGTAGATGGAAAGAACGTGTACTTAAGAGGTTTCGGAACTTTTGTTGTTAAAAAGCGTGCAGAAAAGATCGGCCGTAATATTTCCAAAAACACTACAGTGGTAATACCTGCTCATTATATTCCTGCGTTTAAGGCCGCTAAAACGTTTGCCGACAGGGTAAAGCGTAATGTAAAGACTGCTGAGCCATTGCAAAAAAATATTGATTAATAATAATGAGCGCTAGAAACACGCAGTTGGTGCTGCTTGGAGGCGCGCTGGTACTTTTCGTTCTTTTATTTATTGCTCCACGAACAACTGCCAATGAAAAACCGCAGGGGTTCAGCACCGCCAAAGCTCCGGAGGTTTCGACAACGGCAAATGTTGAGGTTTACCTGAACACTGCTGTAAAGAACCTTGAAGCAGGACAACTTAAAAAATATGCAGCTATAAAGGATACAAAAGCCTTTGATAGTATTGCGCGTTTTTGGGACGTACAGAAAAGACCTGATCTAGCCGCCTGGTTCATTGAATCAGCTGCCAGGCAGGATAATTCGGCTGAGGTCTGGAAAAAAGCCGGGAACCGTTATTATTACGCGGTTCAGTTTATTTCAGACAAGACCGAAGTGCCTGTACTTTATCAATCCGCAATCAGGTGTTTTGAAAAGGCGGTCAAACTTGATCCGGCCGACACCGATTCCAGGATCATGATGGCATCGTGTTACGTGGAGGGAAGTGCAGATCCGATGAAAGGTATCGGGATGCTGCGGGAAATTGAAAAGACCGACAGTAATAATGTAAAGCTGAACATGAGCCTTGCTTTTTTCTCAGTCAAGAGCGGGCAGCTCGACAGGGCGATCACAAGATTTAATAAGGTTTTGAGAGCAGACAGCACTTTTATTGAAGCTTACCTGCATCTTGCCGATGTGTACGAGCAGAAGCAGGATACAGAAAACACCATCCAGATGCTTCAGAAATATGCTGCAAAAACACCTGAAGCAACGGCCAAGGCCGAGATCAACAGGTATATTGAACAATTAAAAGGAAATAATAAACAAATAAATTAAATCAAGTATTATGCCAAGCGGAAAGAAAAGAAAAAGACATAAAATGGCGACTCACAAGCGTAAGAAACGTCTTCGCAAGAATCGTCATAAGAAAAAATAATAAGTAACTGTTATTTTCGGGAAAGCGGGAAGGGTAAAACCTTTTCCCTCTTTTTAATTAAGGCTACCTGAGGCTTTTAATGCTTTTCTGTGCTCCTGTTTGTGAGCTTCAGAGATCATTGTACGTATGGGTAGTTCCCGGGAATGATCTAAAAATTTAAGTGCGTGAATCAAGAATTAGTAATTAATTCCACGCCTAACGAAGTTGTTATAGCGCTGCTGAACGATAAGCGTTTGGTGGAGCTACACCGTGAAAAAAATAATTCCAAATTTTCGGTAGGCGATATTTACCTGGGCAGGGCCAAAAAAGTGATGACGGGACTCAACGCAGCTTTTGTTGACGTTGGTTACGAAAAAGACGCATTTCTCCATTACCTTGACCTCGGCCCACAGGCTCAGTCACTTATTAAATATGTTGAGCAGACTCAGAACGGTAAACAAACCGTGAGTAATCTCATGTATTTTAAGAACGAGCCTGAGATCAAAAAAGACGGCAAGATCAACGATATAATTAAATCGGGACAAAACCTGCTGGTGCAGGTGGCAAAAGAGCCAATCAGCGCCAAAGGACCGAGGATCACCACTGAGATAAGCCTTGCAGGCAGATACCTTGTTCTGATCCCTTTCTCCGATAAGATCTCAGTTTCATCAAAGATCCGGAATTTTGAAGAAAAGAACAGGTTGAAGGAGCTTATGCATAAGATCAAGCCGAAGAATTTCGGTCTTATCGTAAGAACTGTGGCTGAAGGGAAGTCGGTTGCAGATCTTGAAGCTGACATGAATGATCTTGTTAAGCGCTGGGACACCTGCTATAAGGCAGTTAAAACTTCGCAGCCACCTATGCGTGTGCTCGGTGAAGTAGACCGCACCAACGCCATTCTCCGCGATTTTTTAAATGCATCGTTCAATGCTATCCATGTAAATGATGCAAATGTTTTTGAAGATCTTAAGCAATACATAAAAACTATTGCCCCCGATAAGCTTGACATTCTTAAGCTGTATAATGGCAAAGTTCCCATTTTTGATGCGTACGGAATTGACAAGCAGATAAAAAGCCTGTTTGGAAAAACAGTGCATATGCGCAGCGGAGCCTATCTTGTGATTGAGCATACTGAAGCGTTGCACGTGTTTGACGTGAACAGCGGAAACAGGGCAAAGAGCGAGAACACCCAGGAGCAGAACGCACTGGAAGTTAACCTGGAAGCCGCGGTAGAAGTGGCACGCCAGCTGAAACTTCGTGATATGGGCGGAATTATAGTGGTTGACTTTATTGATATGCACAGCGCCGATAACCGCAAGCTTCTTTTTGATAAGCTTAAGGATGAAATGAAAAGCGATCGTGCAAAACATAACATCCTTCCTCCAAGCAAGTTTGGCCTTATCCAGATCACCCGCCAGAGGTTACGTCCCGAAGTGGCTGTTGAAGTTCTGGAAACCTGCCCTAGCTGTGGTGGAACAGGTAAAGTGGAACCAAGTATACTTTTTGTTGACCAGATGGAGAACACCATCCGTTTTATATTAAAAGAACAGAACCAGAAAAATATTACGCTGCAGATCCACCCATATGTGGAAGCATATATTACCAAAGGCGGAATGTTCAGAAGCCGCCAATGGAAATGGTATTACGAGCATAAACAGTGGATCAAGGTACAGCCTGCATCCAACCTGGGACTGATGGAGTACAAGTTCTTCAATAAAGACATGGACGAGATCGTCATCTAACTAAAAAGCCCTCCCGGATAACCAGGAGGGCTTTTTCAATTATAACTGCAA
>CBIHOL010000028.1:0-45118 GCA_966211905.1 uncultured bacterium | reverse complement strand
GTGTGAAACCGGGGTGCGCATGTAAATGATTTTACGTAAGGTTAGATTCTGGGTGACCTACGTTACGGTGGATTTCGAAGGTTTCGGGTTTCGTGTTCCGGGTTTCAGGTTGTTGTGCGGTAACACACGTCTGCTTAACCACAAAGGCAGCAAGCTGCCTCACAAAGAGTTTAGGGTAACACACGTCGGACAGCGGACACAGCGAAGAACATGTGCGGGGTGCAGGTTTAACACGAATTACACCAATTTCACTAATACACTGATGATTCCACACGGCGAAGGCCCGGTGGGCCTTTAAGCGGGCCAGTGCGGCCGGTTGGTAGCATAAAGAGCGACATGAACGCCCATTACACCAATTTCACTAATACACTAATTAATTATAATTAGACGAATTTTGAACGGGTTTCGGGTTTCGGGTTTCGGGTTCCAAGTTTTACCACAAGTCGGCGCTCCGGCGGAGCGACGAGCGGGCTGGTGCGGAAGGTTGGTAGCAACTTTACACTAATTAATGGAGATGACACGAATTTAGAATGGGTTTCTTTTTTCAGGTTAAGGTCGTGTAAAGTCACTCTTATATGATTATTATCATAATACAGCTGCGCACTCCATGCACCTTAATATTATACTGTATATCAATACGTTAAAGCTTAATGTTTATTTAGAACATTTCTAAATACCGCTTTTTAGGTATTGTCGCTTCTGTAGGTAAGCGGTTTCTTTGCAGCAGAAAATTTCACACAAGTTTTAATTTATGCTCAGACAGCTTTATACACTCCTTATCATTTTCACCTGTTCTTTGCTTTTTGCTCAAACCGGAGAGATCCGGGGTGTGATAAAAACTGCCGATCAGCAACCGGGCTCGATGGTGAGCGTGGGGATAAAAGGAACCACATACGGTGCCAGCGCCAATTCTCAGGGAGAATATGTTATTAGAAATATGAGCGCCGGGGAATATACTTTAAGCGTTTCATTTGTTGGCCTGGAACCGGAAGACAGGATCGTTACCGTTAAAGAAGGTCAGGTAACCACAGTTCCTGAGATCATTTTAAAAGAAAATGAACTGAAGCTGAATGAGGTGATGGTAACAACAGTACGTACCATGAACGAAAAGCCCTTAAGCATTGGCAAAACATCGATCAAACCGATGGACCTGCCACAATCAATAGCTTCAATTGATAAGGATGTGATAGTTCAGCAACAAACCCAGGACATGGGAGATGTTCTGCGTAATTTCAATGGAGTTTATGTAATGGGAAATACCGGCGGCGTGCAGCAGGAAATAGCGGGACGAGGTTTTGCATACGGCAGCAGTAATACATTTAAAAACGGAGTACGTTTTAATAACGCTATCACTCCCGAAATGAGTTCGCTGGAAAGAGCGGAAGTTCTTAAGGGAAGTGCGGCCATTTTGTTTGGCAATGTGGCACCCGGAGGTGTGATTAACCTGGTTACAAAAAAACCAACCTTCACCCAGGGCGGTGAGGTTTCTTTCAGGGCGGGAAGTTATGATCTTTATAAGCCAACTATTGATGTATATAGTACGATCGACGAAAAAAAGAATCTGGCATTCCGTTTCAATACATCATATGAAACAGCAAACAGTTTCAGGGATGATGTAAGCTCGGAGAGAATTTACCTGAATCCATCCGTTGCCTGGAAGATCGGTAAAAAGACCGACCTCCTTGTAGAAGGTGATTATCTAAGGGATAACCGCACCGCGGATTTCGGGGTGGGCACTATCAATTATGAAATTGTTGATATTCCCAGGAACAGCTTTATCGGTATAAAATGGTCCTCGTATAAAACCGAGCAAAAATCAGCGACTGCTACCATTACGCATCACTTTAATTCAAGATGGCAGCTAAAAAGTGTTACCTCTACACAACGTTATAACAATGATCTGTTCGGTAATTTCAGGCCGAATTCAAACAGCCAGTTCGTGAAAGCGGATGGCAACTGGGTAAGAGGAGTGCAACGTACTGCAGTAAATGAAAACTATGGAATTACACAGCTTGATCTTACAGGACGTTTCAGTACAGGCTCTATTGGTCACAACCTGCTGATTGGCGGAGATCTTGATCAGTACGAAACCAGCACACTTGCCTATAACCCGTTAAACAAATATGATTCGGTGAATGTATATGACCTTTCTAAATTTCAGCAGCGTAACGACATCCCTAACCTGACAGAAAGAACTACTACAAAAAACCCCGTTAAGCGCGCAGGTTTTTACGCACAGGACCTTGTGAGCCTGACATCGAAAATAAAGTTACTGGCCGGAGCACGTCTCTCGTATCTTGAAACAGCAAGTAGTGTATTAACGCATGCCTCCGGTTCAGTTTCGGAAACAAAACAATATGACTTTGCAGTTACCCCGCGTCTTGGATTGGTTTATCAACCTTCGAGAAAGATGTCATTATTTGGAAGCTATGCTAACTCATTCAGTCCGAATACCGGGGTTGATGTGAATGGCAACTCTCTTGCCCCTTCCATGATCGATCAGTATGAAGCGGGAGTTAAGACCAACCTCTTCAATGAAGTAATGTCGGCAAATATTACAGCGTACCAGATCGTAAACAGTAACCTGGCCCAAACCAGCCTGGAGAACGGAAACACCAATAGCAACATAAAGGAACTTTCAGGTGAGGTTACAAGCAAAGGTGTTGAGATCGATCTGATGAGCAAATCGCTTTGCGGCTTTGTTATCATAGGCGGCTACAGCTTTAATGAAACCCGTTACACCCGCAGTAACACTTATGAAGTTGGCAGCCTGCTCAGGTACAATCCAAATCACACAGCCAATGCGAGTCTTTATTATAACTTCTGCCAGGGAAAACTTAAAGGTGTAAGTCTTGGCGCGAGTTCAGTATATATCGGCGAACGTCAGGCTGGCCGTTCAACGCGTGTTACTGTTGAAAACGATGTATACCGTCTTATCCCACTTGAGGCATATACACTGGTGGACGCTCATGTTGGTTATAGTTTCAATAAGGTGAGCATTCGTTTAAAGGCCTCGAATATTTTTAATGTATTAAGTTACAACGCGCACGACGATAATTCCATCAATCCGATCGCACCCCGCCAGCTTCTTGCCACTCTTTCCTGTAAGTTCTAAATATAAGAATGGCTTTTAAGAAACTTCTTCGTAAACTACACCTTATACTTGGTCTCAGCAGCGGTGTCGTCGTTTTTATAGTAGCTGTAAGCGGTTGCCTCTATTGTTTCGAAAAAGAGATCCGCCAGGTGACTCACCGCAACTTATATGAAGTACCTGAGCCGGGCACTTACAGAGAAAGTTTATCGTCTGTTGTAGAACTGGCGAAGAAAGCACACGCTGACCCGAAAATAAAAAACGTCGTATATCCAGCAGAAATAAACAAAAGCGTCCAGGTTCATTTTAAAGATAAAACCGTGGTATTTGTTGACCCGTGCGCCGGACAAGTGCTGGGATCACTTGACATGGAGACAGAGTTCTTTGCGGTAGTTCTGAACCTGCACCGGAGCCTGCTTCTTGGTGAGACTGGTAAGATGATCACCGGGATTTCCGCCCTGATATTTCTGATCATGATCATTTCAGGTATCATTATGTGGTGGCCCCATAGCCGTTATGCCTTAAAAAACGCCATCACCTTTAAAAAAGGGTCCACCAAAAAGCGCATCAACCTCGACTTGCATCGGGTACTGGGTTTTTATGCCTCATTTGTATTAATTTTCTCTGTGCTCACAGGATTGATCTGGTCATTTAAATGGGCCGAGGGGACGATGTACTGGCTAAGTGGCTCTAAAAAGGAGCAGCAAAAAATAAAATCTATTTCGCCTGCAGGAAAGAAAATAGAGGTTGACTTAATTTCAGAGGCCGTTCATTTAAGATTTCCCGGTAAAGACATTAGTATCAGTTATCCTGAAGACAAAGAAGGAAGTTACAGGGTGAACGTAGTAGAATCGGAAGATGGTTTTTTTAAGAAACAGCATCAATTATTTTTTGATCAATACAGTGGAGCTACTTTAAAAGAAAAACTCTACTCACAGGCATCGGCGGGAGACCGCATAAAAGCTGCGAATTATAATATTCACACCGGCAAGGTTTTTGGGCTTATCGGTCAGTTTATTGTGTTTTTTGCTTCTGCTATTGCGGCCAGCTTACCGATTACAGGATTTATGATCTGGTATTCACGTCAGAAAAAGAACAGGAAAGTTCCGAATGTAGCCGTAACTATGCCTGTGAGCCATTTAGCGCAACAATAAAGCCGCGCAAAAACCAGTCTCATACGCCGAACAATCGCGGGCTTATTTAACTGAATTTCATTCCTGCTGATTTGAGTGCCTGTCGCAATTTCGGAAGTGAAGCAGGGCCAAATCCATGCAGTGCAAGAAGATCTTTTTCAGATTTAGAGGAGAGTTTTTTAAGATCAGTTATACCTGCATTTTCAAGAGCTCTGCGGGCAGGAGCAGATAAACCGGCAAGAAAACCCTAAGTGGGTTTTTTAGCCGCTTCACAAAACGGACAAACGGGACAACTGCTGCTTTTATAAAATGAATGTCCTTTGCGGCAGATACGAAGTGTTTTCCCCGTTGCAGACATTTACCTTAATCCTTTAAGATCGGTGACTGGTTAAAATAGTTCCTGTCGGGATAAAAAATAAAAAAGCAGGACCCTTGCTGAATGGAATTTACGATTGGCTCGCATTCTTTGGCCGGCACAGCAGGACACCCCTGGCTGCGGCCCAGGCGACCATTTTCACGAATAAACTTTTCGCTCACGTAGTCGGCGCCATGAATTACAATACCCCGCTGTTCAGCATTATGATTGATCCCTTTTTCAAGACCTTTTAACCGTAAAGACAAACCATGGGAACCTTCGTAAGATTCGCCGGTAATAAAAAAGCCAAGACTTGAGCGGTGTGACTCCGGTTTGTTGCCGAACTTGCAGGCAAACTCTTCCCCCGAACGCATACCATGAGACACGTACGTATTGAACATGATCTGCTTTGTTTCGAGGTCAATAACGTATAACCGTTTGCAGTTAGATGACTGGGAAAGATCGGCGATAGACAAAATGGAAGGTTTTTCCAGAAGATTTTTTTGCGCTACTTTATTTAAACCGGCCAGAGCACGATCGAAGATCTCTTCTTTTAAACCAAGCTCTTTAAGGCCCAGCTGTTCATAAAGACACAGTGATGATTTTTCCGGCTCATTCTTTTTGTCGCTCCTTACAGGCGCAAAACCGCTATTTACTGTTGCCAGGAAAACAAAAAAGATAAAAAGCCTGGCTCTTTTTGTCAAAGAAGTACGGTAGTGCATCAGTAAGAATTGGAAAGTTATAAAGATGCGATTTTAAAGGCTTTTAAGCAAGAAGCCGAAAAAAGATTTTCGTTAATTAACAAATAGGAGCTGCTTCATGGTGGTATCGTGGCCATACACGTCCTCCCTGAAATTTACCTGTCCTGCGCTGTCGACCCACGAAGTGAAATAGGCGATAAATACCGGCACCTTTTTTTTCAGCTTTACAAACATTTCCTTTCCCGATGTAGTAACCTCCTCCAACTTTTCGTCAGTCCACGTAGTATCATCGCGCAGCAGGAATTTAGCAAGTTGCAGTGGTTTCTCTACCCTTACGCAACCGTGGCTGAAAGCTCTGCTGGGCTTGCTGAATAAGGATTTTGAAGGCGTGTCGTGCAGGTAGATCTCGAAGGGATTAGGAAACAGGAATTTTACAAGACCAAGAGAATTTGCTCTTCCCGGTTTTTCGCGCACGATGTACGGAAAGTTCTCGGTATAAAGATCCCAGTTAATAGTCCCGGTAATTGGTTTTCCTTTATTGGTAACTACCTCCATATTATTCCTTTCGAGATAAGAAGGGTCTTTTTTTACTGACGGGATGATCTCATTAAAAAGGATGTTTTTAGGAATATGCCAATAAGGACTGAATACGATGAATTCAAGCGAATCATTAAACACCACGGTTTCGTTTACCGGGTTAGATTTGCCCACCACCACGTTGCAGCTCCACTGAAGGACATTGTTCTCGTACACAAACATCCTGAACTGCGGAATATTGACCAAAATGTAATCACCCTTCACTTCGGCAGGTACCCAGCGACTTCGTTCCATATTGATGAGGATCTGCTGCACTCGTTCCCTGGCAGGGATCTTAAGCGCAGCAAGTGTTTTAGCTTCTATCTTCCCATCTTCGGATAAACCATGGCGACGTTGAAAATTTCTTACTGCCACTTCGGTCACATCATCATACAGATCAGAACTATCTGCAGCTGCAAGGTCTTCGGTTAAGAACAAGATCTGTTTTATGGCAGGCATCGCCTCTGATCTTTTGCCTGGTTTTATTTTGAGAGTTTCAGGCAGTGCCGGCCACTGAGAGTTTTCTGCAACATAATTATACTTCCGGAGAAATTGCTTGAGCAGGATGTATTGACGATACACTGGTTCGTTAACGCGGAACTGATCCTTGTTAGTGAGAAAGTCATTCAGCAATTTTTGAAAATCAACTTCTTTTCTCGCAATGAACCAGCCAGCCCGTTTAGAGATCTCCTCATTAACGCCTCCCCAGTTACGTCGAGCATATTGAAAGAAGTTAAGGGTGAGAAGCACTTCAAGCTCCGGAAGGATACTATCACCACAATTCAGCTTTTTATTGGAGATCACCTCCCGGTAAAGCGCATCAGGCTTTGAAGCAACGGAAAGTGAATCAGTGATAAGGATCTCTTCATTATTGAGGATGTTGATAAAACTTCCCGCAAACTCGTTTACACCCAACTCGCTGACCCAGGCGCCTGTATAGTGACGCTGAGAGTAAAAGGATATAACACCTGTCCTGTTAGATAAACTCGCTTTGTGCCTCTCGAGGATCCGAATCACTTTTGCAGAGTCCAGGGTGCACGGACCGGTTTTTCTTACTTTCTTAACCTGCTTTACCACGGGCTTCGGCTTTTCTTCCTCTTTGCATGAAAGCGCGAACAGAGCGCATAAAAAAGAGAGAAAAAAAATATGGGACTTAAGTGTCAGGTGAAGAGTTATTAATTCATTAAAATTAATGTAATGATCCGATGAGAAAGTTCTTCGTTCGGGAAATTGTCATACCAGGATTGTTAACAACGGGGATGTCCATAAAAGCATTGCTGTTCTCCCCTACTTCTTGCCAGAATCTTTCAAGCCGACGTAAAAATTAATGTCAGGCTTAAACAGGTCGCTCTTCCTGGAATATTTCTGCCACTTTTCGGTCGGATTCAACACTACGCGCTCAGAACCATCAAAAATTACCATTGGCATAGTAAAGCCCTTGTTGCAGTTGATAAAACGATATGAGATCTCCTTTTTGCCGACTTTATATTCAAAGACTGGTACCTGGACCGTACGCAGATACTGGTCGAAAATTTTCTGCAGGTCCAGCTTAAGGAAGGCACTCATGTGGTCTTCAATTTCTTTGGTGGTGACGGTCTGGTGCCAGAATGTTTTATTAAGGTTTCGCATCATCTCCTTCCACAACTGATCATCATTGACTATCTGCCTGATCGTGTGCAGCAAATTAGCGCCTTTGTAATACAGGTCGATGGAGCCGCCGGAATTAACGTTATAATCGCTTATTATCGGTTTATCATTTGTGATGGCAGTGCGGGTTCCGATAACATAGGCAGCTCCTGCCTCCTTTCCAAAAAGATATTCCGTATAAAGGTTCTCGGCATAGGCGGTGAAACTTTCGTGGATCCAGTTATCTGCCACATCCTTTGCTGTTATATTATTACCGAACCATTCGTGACCCGATTCATGAACAATAATAAAATCCCATTTTAATCCCCAGCCCGTGAGCGAGAGGTCCCGCCCCTTGTAACCTTGCTGGAATTCATTTCCATAAGCAATGGCACCCTGATGTTCCATACCAAGAAAAGGAGCCTCCACCAGTTTGTAACCATCTTCATAAAATGGATAAGGCCCAAACCATTCCTCGAAACACCGAAGCATCGGTTTTACCTGTGCAAAATGGATCTTGGCTTTTTCATAATTTTCGTTGATCACCCAATAAGAAAGATCCAGCTTCCCTCCTTTACCTTTTAATGTGTCCTTTATCAAAACATACCTTCCGATGTATGGGATGATATTATAATTATTGATCGGATTTTTCACTGCCCAATGATAGGTGCTGAGAGCAGGTTCTTCAAGAGTAAGGTTTGTCATAACACCATTTGACACTGCCACCAGATCACGGGGCACAGTAAAATGAAGAGATACGCTGTCTGGTTCATCGGCCTGGTGATCTTTATTGGGAAACCACACTCTTGCTGCCATTCCCTGGCACGCAATAGAGATCCAGGGTTTTCCTTTTTTATCCTTTGTCCAGATAATGCCGCCATCCCAGGGCGCATTTTTAGCAATGCGCGGTTTACCATGAAAATAAATATCAAGCGCACCAATGCTGTTTATCTGCGTGGCGCCATCAACAGTAACAAAATAAGCGTCACCATCAGTGCGTACTTTGCACGAGCGCCCGTTTTGAATAACACTGTCAAGTTTCATAGGGCTCAACAGATCGATCTGCATCTCTGCAGGCTGCTGAAGGACCTTATAGGTCATACGGTTTTTTCCACTAATGGAGCTGTCGTTTGGAAAAAATCGCACGGAAAGGTCGTAATGCAAAACATCCCACCACGCACGTTCCTTGCTATACGTACCTTTCAACGTATCGGCGTGAGTGTATTTTTGCTGAGCATTAGCAAACGCCATTAAATATAGACAACCGAAAATTAGAACGGATCTGTATATCGTCATATGTGATAAAAATACAAGGTTTTTTTTAAAAGCGCTTTACTATCTGATAACCGGTACGATTACCTGATAGTATTTTTTAACAGGCGTGTAAATATCACATTGTTGTTATTGTCTACTTTTAAGGAGAACAACAGAACTATGAATTTCTCCTCCAGGTCATTTCTTATACTGCTTCTCTTTTTTACCAGCAGTTCTTTTCTTTCACAGACCATTCTTACAGGCACTATTACCGAAAAAAACGGCGAAGGCATGCCCGGAGCGACCATTAAGATACTTAACAGGGATTCGAACATGGTTACAGGCGCTCTGACCGGTGAAGATGGCAGCTTCAGTATCCCGGTGACATCCGGAGGCGAGTACATCGTGGTTTTTTCATCGATAAGTTATAAGTCGCAATATAAAAACGTTTCCGCCACAGGCAGCACCATTGAAATTGGAAAAATTGCACTGCGGGACGACGCGCAAACGCTTTCGGAAGTGGAAGTAAAAACGATCCAGAATCGCGGTCAGCAAAAAGGCGACACCACACAATTTAACGCCGATGCATTTAAAGTAAATCCCGATGCAAATGCCGAAGACCTGGTAAAAAAGATGCCTGGGATCACAAGCGATAATGAAGGAATGAAAGTGAACGGCGAGAAAGTGCAGAAGATCCTTGTTGACGGAAAACCGTTCTTTGGTGATGATCCTAATGCTGCGCTAAAGAATTTGCCGGCGGAGATCATTGATAAGGTGGAGGTTTTCGACCGGATGAGCGACCAGGCACAATTTACCGGCTTTGATGACGGAGGAGAACAAAAGACCATTAACATCGTTACTAAAAAAGGAAAGAACATCGGGCAATTTGGCAGGGTTTACGCAGGGGCGGGAGCGGATGAAAACTCGGAAACGCGTTACAACGCAGGGGCTGCCATCAATTCCTTTAATGATAAACAGAAAGTGACCCTGCTCCTGCTCTCAAACAATGTCAACCAGCAGAACTTCAGTCTTTCTGATGTATCAGGGGGTGTAGCCTCTTCGGGTGCACAGGGCCGGGGCGCTACGAGGCGCAATGGTTCAATGACATCACCAACGCAGGATGGTATAAGCACCACGCATGCTGCGGGATTGAATTACTCGGACATGTGGGGCAAGAAGCTGGAGGTGTCCGGAAGTTACTTTTTTAACTACAGCGACAACAGGAAGTCCTCCGTGATAACCCGAAATATCTTCAGCGACGACAACCTGGTTTATCGCGAAGCTAACACCGACCAACTCGTTAACCGGAACCACCGAATTAACCTGAGACTGGATTATTCGATCGATTCGAACAACAAACTCACCTTTGTTCCTGCACTGAATCTGCAGGATAATTCCTCGCGCAATCTGCTCATCGGAAATAACAGTCATTTTGACAATGTATTTTTAAGCAGCACGCGGAGTGCGGCGGAAAGTGATAACTACCAATACAATTTTACAGGTTCATTATTATACCAGCATAAGTTCCGAAAAAGAGGCAGGACGATCTCACTCAATGTGCAAAACCAGCAAAACGAAAAGGATATCGACGGGCGCTACAATTCACTGAACGAATACATTGATTCCAGTGATATAAACAGTAACCTGGACCAGCTGTACACCACGTATGGCCTTTCACGCAAGCTCGGTGCAAACCTTGCCTATACCGAACCCCTGAACAAATATTCACAGCTACAGGTTAACTATCAGCCTTCCTACACGGAAAACAATTCGACCAAGATCACAAATGATTACGATCATTCGTTGAATGAGTACAATGATTTTAATCCAAATCTTTCCAATAAATACAATAATGTATACACTACACAGCGTGCCGGCATGAGCTATCGGTACCGCAAAGAAAATGTAAACCTTAGCTTCGGTGCAGACGCGCAGGAATCGCAACTTGCCGGTGAGCAGGAATTCCCTTATAACTATCATCTTTCGCAATCTTTCCGCAACATTCTCCCCAATGCCCGATTCAATTACAGGATCAGCAAATCACGTAACCTCAGGATCAATTACAGGAGCAGCACAAATATTCCCGATGTATCACAATTGCAGGAAGTGGTTGACATCAGCAACCCATTGCAGGTAAGGACCGGAAATTTTGGTTTGAAACAAACCTTTGAACACAGCATTTTTGCGCGGTATGGAGGCTTTGATGCCGTGACCTCCAAAAACATTATGTTGTTTGCCAACGTAAGTGCAACCGGCAATTATATCAGTAACGCCACCTACATTCTGCAGCGTGATTCGCTGATCCAGGGTTTCCTGGTAAGAGCAGGCAGTCAGCTGACCAAGCCCGTCAACCTGGACGGTTACTATAACGGGCGGCTGTATTTTGTGTATGGTTTCCCCTTTACCGGAATTAAAAGCAATCTGAATTTTAACGGTGGAGTAAATTACAACCGCACGCCCGCCCTTGTAAATGATGTTCTGAATTACTCAAACAGTTACGCCACTAATGCCGGCTTATTTGTTGGCAGTAATATTAATAAGGATCTCGATTTTTCGGTTGGTTATAATATTAATTACACTATTGTAAAAAACACCGCTCAAACGCAATCGGACAACAGTTTTATAAACCAGAGTACCAGTGCGAAGCTGAACTGGATCTTCCTGGAAGGATTTGTGCTGAATACCGACGTAACACACACTTCATACCTCGGATTGAACCAGGCATTTAATCAAAATTATGTGCTGTGGAATGCTGCTATCGGATATAAGTTCCTGAAAGGCCGCGCGCTGGAGGCCCGTGTGTCAGTATTTGACCTTCTAAATCAGAACCGCAGTATCGGACGCACGGTTACCGGCTTATATACTGAAGATTACCAGACTGTGGCGCTTCGTCGTTATGGCATGTTCAGCCTTATTTACACCTTCCGCCATTTTAAATCCGGAGGAATGCCTGATGCACCAAAAAATGAGGATGAGCAGGGAATGCGGCCTGAACGGGGGAACAGATAATTATTTTATTTGGCGGAATGTAATATTGATTCTCGGCTCTTTTATTCCTGTTGCTTTCGGAAGTCGGTGTTGCCAGTGATGCTGACTTTCGCCTCCCATAATAAGAAGATCACCGTGACCTAACTTACCGGATAACACTTTGGAAGATCCTTTGTATTCACGGAATTGAAAAATTCGTTCAGCCCCAAAACTGATGGAAGCTATCACCGGATTTACACCTAGTTCTTTTTCATTGTCCCGATGCCAACCCATACTGTCATTACCATCACGGTAAAAATTCAACAATGCCGTATTAAATGATTGGCCCGCAGCCTCTTCAACTTTTATTTTTATTTCAGTTAACGTGTCTGTCCATTTTTCCGATTGCAGTTTAATTCCTGAATAACCATAAAAAATGCCCTCGTCAGCGAAAGAAGCTGTTAAGCGTGGCTGCATAATTTCTTTACCAAAAATGTAAATAGGCTCCTGTTTCCATTGTATTTCTTTTTGTAAAACGGAGAAATAATGATCGCTTTGGGAGCGGGAAAAAAATCCTGGAAAAAGGAAAGCGGTTCCGGATCGGGGAAGAAGATTTACAGGTTCAGTGAACATTTTTATTTGAAAGAACTGAATTATTTTTATGGGCGGCTTCCCAACCGATCATCATCCTTTTCCGGTTTTCTCCCCAGCGGTATTGTCCGTAGCTACCACTACCCTGCACTACCCGGTGGCAGGGAATAATGAAAGCCACCGGATTAGAGCCAATAGCAGTTCCTACGGCCCTGGCTGATCCGGGAAGATGAATATCTGAGGAAATTCTGCCGTATGTACTAAGGTCACCTTCTTTGATCTTAAGCAAGGCATTCCAGACTTTTAGTTGGAAAGGACTTCCTTTTATATGCAACCTGATGTCGCAAACAGAAGATTTTGGATCTGCAAGAATACCCAGCGCAACTGAATGCTGCGGGTCTTCACAGTCGTGAAAATCCGCATTCGGGAACAGCGAGAGTAATTCTTTTAATTGACTTTTTTTATCGTCGGCAAAAGCCAGGTAACAGATTCCTCGTGGTGTGGAAGCGATCAATACCTCCCCGAAAACAGAAAGTGCAAAAGAATAATGGATCCGTAAAGCCGCACCTCCATTTTTAAATTCGGCAGGTGTCATCCCTTCAATATTTACAAACAGATCGTGCAGTCTACCGGTACCTGAAAGTCCGCTTGAGTGGGCGGTGTCGAATAGTGACATTTGCTGCTCACGTAATAGACCTTTTGAATATTCAACCGTGAGATACTGAAGGAATTTCTTCGGACTTACGCCGGCCCATTCAGTAAACATCTTCTGAAAATGAAATGGTGACAGTTGAACATGCGCCGCCACCTGCTCCAGGTCGGGTTGCAGGGTGAAATTATTGCGGATAAAGACGATTGCCTTTTCGATGCGATTGTAATTGAGTTCTTCGGTTACCACAACGTAAAGATAATGAAGCTAACAGCGGTTTAAAACCCGTTTCTTGCGAATTTCATTGTTCCTGGTTTCTAGTTTCTAGTTTCTGGTTAACCTGGAACAAGGAACCAGGAACCCGAAACGGTCAGGGTTTTTTCGTAAATAGCCCCCATTCGTCATCCACTTCATCGCTCATTTTGTGGATCTCTTTAGCCCATTCAATAAAAAGCTCGCGGAACTTTTCCATTTCCTCTCTGAAAGCTTTAACATATTTGGGATCAAAACACTCGAGGTTATCAAGCATATGATTTGAAAGGCGAAGGTATTCTCCGTGATCGCGTATTATAGCTGCTTTCTGCATGCAGATCTGGTAGGAATCACTGCTTAGTCCCGAAGCCAGCTTAGTAATTATGATCATAGCTGAATCGCGAAGAGTGCTCCCGTACATTTCTTTCATGTCGCTGTTGTTGGAAGTTTCGATGAGCACATCGATCATCTGCAGGATCTCGTTTGCCTGTACATTCAGGGGATGATTTTCAACACGCAGATCTTCTTCCTGCTGCTGTCTTTCCAGCTCTTCCTTTTCTTCCTCAGAAAGATCGTCGTAATCAAAATTAAAATCGTTTTCGTCGTCGTCGGGATTCATAGCTGCAGTTTTATGGAGCGTGATTAGCGCAGAAAGGTAAAAAATCTTTTAATACGTACATCGTCCTTATGCAGAAAGGTGAAAATGCCCGGTATAAACTATTTTTCCGTTTACCTGCAGCTGGAGCTGATGCTTTCCAGGATAATGTTTCCTGGTTGTAAAATCCTGTAATTTTTGCTTTTTACTTATGTTTAAAACAGAGCCAGACGCAAGGGTAAGATCTTTTAACTTAAAGACCTTGGGAGATAAACCACCTCCCTTTTTGCAATAATGAATAATGTAATCTACTACCAGCTTCTGATCTTTTTTCTTGCCGGAGTGAAGGTCGAATGAAAAAATGAGATCGGTTCCAAGCTTTACTTTTTTATTGAGCTTCATATTACGGATCTCGACTTTCGCGTTTTTTTCGTATTTAAAAACGGATAACGAATCCGCATTTCCTTTTTTTATCAGCGAACGGGATGCATGCCTGATGATCCATGCTGTATGAGGATCAGATATATCCCAACTGCTTAATACCTTCAACATATAATCGGGATTATCCTTTGAGAGGTCGTTCAGGTGATTGGCAACCGACTTGCGCACGTATAATTCAGGATCCGCCTTAAGCTTAGCAAGAATTTTAGCTGTTGATTGGGGATGCATGATCACTTCATCCAGCTTAAAGCTCCATGGAAGTCGTGGCCTGGAACCTTCTGATGCCAGGCGACGGACATGGGGATCAGCATCAGATGCCCAGGCTTCCATAATGGTAATAGTTCGTTTAAAATCTCTTTTTAGAAACTCCCTGATTGCAAATTCAGAAGAACCAAACGTGGTAAAGTACTTTAGAGCGTCCATTGAGATCTGGAAATGCCCGAAACCATATAGCCCGACAAAATCTGGAAATACTAAATTGGTGTATCCGCGGGGCAGGTTCCTGATCACTTCCTTTAAAACACCAATACTGCTTGCATAATCTGACGGCAAATAATCATTCAGCACTTCAGTAGCCCTGCGCATACGCTGGTTCAGGGACAATTCCTGCAGGCCGGTCATAACAGTTACGAGAAACTTTTCTTTTTCGAACGGAGGATAAACCTTTTTAAATTCACCAGCCAGTCTTAGAAAAAAAGCGCGATTAAACATTTCCCTGAGAGGTTCCATGCAACTAATGTAAGCGTTTCAAACCGTTGCGCGCTGTAAGATAATCAACATAAAAAAGCACTTTTATCGACAAGGTATTATTCTGGTCGGCAGAAAAGGAACGTCTGAAATTGGTGTAATAATCCGGGATGATGGCAGGCCCGCTTTTTAAAAGCGCATTCTTCCATACGATGTTAAGCTCACTTCCCGGCGCAAACTGCCAGAAAAAAACCATGTCAATATTAAAGGCATTAAAATTGACATTATGATCGGTGGTATAATCATACTGATTCAGATATCCATCATTGCCCAGGTGATAATAGCCCTGGTATTCCGCTTTTGACCAATAGTGCCGTAACCTGAATGACAACGACATTTTATTGGTGAATTTATAAATACTGGAAATAACATTGTTCACCGTTTCCATGTTACGTCGCCCGAAAGTAATTGTATCGTTTTCGGAATTGTAATTCACAAAGCCGATATCATCTGTTCGGCGCGCATCGCTTATTTCATAAACAAAAGAAAGCCTGTTATTTACACGGTATCGGGGTGAGATCCCAAGTTCAAAGTTTCTGCGGTTGTTCTCTTTAAAGATCCTGTAATTGCTCCATACATCGAGGGCGAAAGGTTTTCGGTAATCGCTTGAAATAAAACCTCCCATATTAAAGTTAATGGGATAAGTATAAAAATGCCCGGGTATGCGCGGCTCATAATAATCATAAGTGATCACCGGCTCCAGGCCATAATTAATTCCACAGGTAAGGAATCGTTTTGTAAACGTTGTGACATTCTCACCGTAAATTCCAAAATTCCAGAATGCGTTCGGAACGTACATACGCTGGTAGATAATGTTTACATAATTGAACATGTTATTTAATTTCCAGAAAGGACTGTAGATATTATAGGCCAGGGTAACGCCGGTTTCCATGTTGTTACTGAGCAACAGGATCCCGAGGTCGTTAGGATCATATTTATCAGTTTTTAACCTGCCATAAAAAGTATACTTGAAATTCCCCCCGCTTTTTCCAAAATCGAGATTAGCAGCATACCCGTTTTGCGTGCCCAGACTATCAGTGAACATTAGTCGGCTCATATTTGCAGAGCCACTGATAAAATATCGGTTCTCCTTGTTATTAAACCTTGCTCCCAGCCCCGTTACATTCGCATCATAGTGATGTCCCTCACGTGTAACATTGGTATTTATGCCCGTGATATAGGAATTGTTTTTTAAGGTCTGATCAAGCACTACAATATTATAGTTTGTGAGAGGGGAAGTCTCAAAACTTCTTACCCCGCCTTCCTCATCCTGTATGAGAGCGTGAGTTTGACGGGAGACAGCATTAAAAACACCGACTCCCAGTTTCCTGGAAGTTCTGCCTGAAATTTTAGTGGCATTCAGCAGCTGGGTTTGCGAAGGATTTCTTATCACCTTTTCTCCTTCTTTAAGATCAGTATAAGGCGCGTGATAATTCAATGGTTGCCCACCTACCCTTCGGGAATAAAACAAACCACCTTTATTAAAGAGCTCGGTACCTTCCGTAAAAAAAGGACGACGCTCCTGGAACGGCACTTCAAACGGCGAGAGATTCAGAACCTGGTTATCGCTTTGCACCTGGCTGAAATCCGGCACCAGCGTCATATCAAGCGTAAAGGCGTCATTAATCCCATATTTAATATCCATTCCTCCGCTGATGTTGTAATTGAGATCTTTGATGTTAGGATCATGATAAGGATAATGGTCGGCAACAGCAGCGATATATGGTGTAAAAGACAGACGAAGCGGAGGTTTAATATTTTCGAGACCTTCGAGATCTCCCGATTGCCTGATGAGCTGATCAATAGCTGGATCGACATTATTCCAAAAACTGGTTTCACGCAAACGGCGGATCTTGCGTATAACATTAAAGCCCCAGGTCTGCACCTCTTTTTTCGAAAACCTGATAGCTGAATAAGGGATCTTGAATTCCACCGCCCACCCTTCCCTGTTCATCATCACACTGCTTTTCCACACGGCGTTCCAGTTAAAATCCTCGCCTTCGCTGCTGTAACGGGCATCGATCTGAGTTCCCGCGGCTGTTACAAAAAAACCATAAGCATTAATATCGTCGTTATAAGTATCAAGGAATACACCAAAGAGATCGGCATTAGCTTCGTTATCGCGGGTGCTTAATTCCCCTAGCACACTATCGGGGGCAGAATCGAAGAGCTGGGCAGAAATGTAAAGAGCATCATCATCATACACGACCTTAACTACTGATCGTTGTACGGATGGCATGCCAGGATGTAATTCGTTCTGAATAAAATCAGTAGCGATCTCTGCCACTTTCCAGCAACTGTCAGTCAGAATCCCATCAATCACGGGGTGCTCATAAATCCTGGCGGCCTTCACAGATCTTAAATGCTGTGCCTCCGCGCTCACGAGCACGAACATGAAAAAGCAGAAAAGCTTCAGGTAACACATAGCGAGGCTATATAAAATTACATGAAAATTTTGCTTACAGTTAGCGAAAAGAGCAAGATGGTCTCTAAAAATTACAAACGGATGATTATATACCTAAAAGGTAAAAAGCTGAAACGACGGAGACCTTAATCTACCTTTTCAACTGCGGTCTTATTGCCTAGGTAAAAGTGAAAACCGAACACAAACTGGTTTATCGAAAAGTCAAATTGTGAGTATTGCGCCGGGTCGCGCGGAGGCACAGGAGAAACGCTGTTGGACGTGGTGTTGCTTTTGCTATGTGAATAGCCGATAGCACCCACCGTGGCTTCCAACGCAAAACTACGGGTAACAAAATAAGTTACTCCCGGCATCAGAAAAGCACTGTACCTGTATTCGACAGTGTTAAAGGTGAAGATGGTAGAATAAGTGGCAAAATTCATGCTTTTAGCCGAAGAATATTTACCCTCCCCATAAACACCTGCCAGATGTCCGAAAAAAAAGACCCTTGAATGTCCTGTTCCCAAATAATATCTTGCAAAAACTCCAGCTGAAAAAAACTCTCCTTCGCTGCTTTCGAAAATCGGGTTTCCTGTCAGAACATATTGGTTTTCCTGGTGATCTGCCTGACAAAGCAAGCCAACTGCAACTCTATCCGTAAGAAAATATCCCGCCTGTATGCCTGCCTTATAGTATTTCTCTTTTCTGACCGCAACATTAGGCATAGGATTGCCTGACTCCTGGGGAACTAAATTCCGTATTTCAGCTGCACAACCCAGTAATACCTGACCTTTTTGCGGCTGCGAATAAACAAAACCCTGAATTAAGATCTGACACAAGAACAGAACAACACTTCTTTTTAATGTAATTTTCATATAATATTAGAATTGGCGAAATTAAGGATAATTTAATGCCCGTTGTTACCCCCTCGGGAACTTACTACCATTGAAGAAAAAATATCCGGACATAAAAGATCTGCTTGATGAAAAAGTCTGGCAATACAATCAACGAGCTTTTATTGAACACGATCCCATTAGTATTCCTCATTTATTTTCAGGAAAAGAAGACCGGGAAATAGCGGGATTTCTGGCAGCAACAATTGCCTGGGGCAACCGCCGTTCGATCCTGAATAACGCAAATAAACTCATGCACTTAATGGACATGAGTCCATACCAGTTTATCATCGCACATTCTGAAAAAGATCTGCACGCATTCAGAAGTTTTGTTCACCGCACCTTTAATGGAATTGATTGTGTGTTTTTTATCCGTTCGCTGCAGAACATCTATAAAAATCACGGTGGGCTTGAAAACGCATTTAATACTAACAGCAGCAGCTTTAACACTAATTACACCAATTACACTAATCCACCAATTATGCATAATTACACTAATTGGACGAGTGAGAGGCAGGGCCTCAAAGAAAGGATTAGCAACTTCCGGACCATTTTTATGGAAACCAAACATCAGGCCCGTTCTGAAAAACATGTTTCTGATCCAGGTAAAAAATCAAGTGCCAAACGTTTATGTATGTTTTTGCGATGGATGGTGAGAAAGGATAACAAAGGAGTTGACTTCGGCATTTGGAAAAAAATTTCTCCTTCAGAACTGTGTCTTCCACTCGACGTTCACACAGGAAACATCAGCCGTCAGCTCGGTTTATTAAAACGAAAACAAAATGACTGGCAGGCGGTGGAGGAGATCACGAGCGTGCTCCGGACATTTGATCCTAAAGATCCGGTCAAATATGATTTTGCGTTGTTTGGAATGGGCGTTAATGGGGATATATAACCGCGCGGCAGCTTTTACACGAATTACACCAATTACTCTAATCCACCAATTATATATAATTACACGAATTGGATTCCGAAGAAAACAATCAAATATGATTTTGCGTTGTTTAGGATGGGGGTGAATGGGGATTTGTAATAACACCTACCTTTAACACGAATTACACCAATTACTCTAATCCACCAATTATTAATAATTCCACGAATTGTTCTTAGTGAAAACTTAGTGCTCTTTGTGTTCTCAGTGGTTAGGAAAAACCGGACTATTCGGTTTCGCTACCACCATACAAGTAAACCTGCATAAACAGCAAAGGTCACCCAAATGGTCGGTTATGCGGATGTCCCAAACATGCAACTTCCCACTGCTTTTAATAGCCGTGCAAGTTGCGGTAACTATACCCTCTGTGACAGATTTGAGGTGATTTGCATTGATCTCAATTCCTACACCCATAAACAGTTCGCGGTTTACCATGCACCAGCTGGCAACACTACCAATGGTTTCGGCCAGGGCCACAGACGCTCCTCCATGCAACAGGCCAAATGGCTGTTTGTGTTTTGCTTTTACGGGCATAGTGGCTTTTAGAAAATTGTGACCAACCTCTGTAAATTCAATTTCGAAGTTCTCGCCGAGAGTCCCTTTGTTTAAGACATTCAGCATTTTACAATTTATATCACCGTACCAGATCATTTTCGTTCTGCTGCTTCTAATTCGCGGATCGCTGTTTGGTAGTTAACAAAAGGAATATTGTTTGCTTTAAGATATTCAACCAGCCACATATACCACTCGAGCCAGGTTTTAAAGGCATGCGAAAAATACCGGTCATGATAGTCAATTCCAAGATATTTAAGATTTAGATCCTGTGCCTTCCCGATCAGCTTTTTAGTGTTCTCCTTTGCCTGTTCAAGGTTTAAAGACTGCCATTTTTTATAATTTTCAATGATCCAGCCATCCATGATCTGGAAGGGAAACTCCCACATATCCCCTACTCTATATGGATCTTTAAAAGAATGTTCTGTACTGTCGAATGTATACCCGGTTTGTGAAAGAAGCTGGAATGTAGATGCACTTTGACGCACATAATGCATTCGGATGCCAAAATTCTGAATGCCGGTAAGCTGCTTAAAAAGATCGTACTCCTGCCGCATCAGGTCGGGCTTGTCAAATTCGATCCCGTGCAGGCTGATCTCACAGTTACGATGTTTCATCTGCTCGATCCAAAGCAAGGCAGATGTGTTTGAATAATTTAATCCCACACCCTTGTTAACTGCTACAAAAAAAGAGGATGGAATATTGTTGATGTTATTGAATGTAATAAGCTCATCTACATTCTGCCATTTGTTCTTAAAAAAATCAGCCCAGCGTAGAGTGTACTCACGCAAGGTGATTCGACCCGAAAAGAATTCGATGTGCATCCTTGTGAGATATTTTGGAAGAATAGTATCCTTAAACAGGTGCTCCCAAACGGTGATGTGATCGATATCGTGAGAAATAATTGCCTTCATATTTAAAAACGATTTCGCATTTTTAATTTTAAAAGCATCTCCACCGGGACCCAGCCTTTTTGAATGGTATGATATGGAACAAGGTCACCGCCAAATTCACGAAAATATTTTTCCACTTCAGGCAACATGCTTCCTTCAAAGTCAAAAACTTTAATCCCCGATTTTTTTGCGTGTAAAATAGCATTCCACATGCAACCCGGACCGGCACCGTGATGCTTAATCGCATTGTCGTAACCACCGAACAGATAAAATGACGTTTTACCATCGTGGACACAAAAAGTACAGGCGGCCGGTTGATTATTTATATACGCTACAAATGAAAAGCTATTCTCACCGTTGGCATAAGAAAAAAGGATCTTGTCCAGGAAGCTTGCATTCACTTTTTTTTCCTTGCGGTCGAATGTTTTCTGAACAAGCTGTTTAACCACTTTATAGTCATTGACTAACTTTATCTCCACTTTATCTTTCTGGGCTTTACGGACAGATTTTCTTTTTTCAGAAGTCATACCGGCAAATAACTGCTCTTCATCTTTATCAAGGCGTAGCTGGTAGGTGTAGTTAGGAACAGCTTTAAATCCTTTCCAGAAATATGGCTGAATATCATTGACGCCAGGAGGAAAAGAGGAGATCTTTAAAAAACCTTTCTGAGCATTGAACCAGGCAGCGATTGACTCGTGCACAGCTTTTTCGTAGGTGATACGATTGGAATTATTTTCTGCCGGGTTTATAAAAAAGAGCGCATTGGAAGGGGAATATGGGGGAACGATAAGATACGATAGTCCGAACTTACCGGCCTTATAAACATTAAATCCGCCAATCAATTCGTTATTCAGGTTGAACAGTCCATTCAGCATTAAGCTTCCGCCATAAAGCTGCAGCCATTGGGGCTGGTTAAAAACTGAACCATGTTTTAATGCCAGTGCCTGGTAATCCGCGTTACCGGAATCTATCTGCCGGATACTGATCATCTGGAAACTGCAAGTGTCATAAATCCAAAATAAGCATTTCGCGCATTGTAATTAAGAAGCCTGACATTAAGACATAATGCTTTTATTTTATTTGTATACGATTCGATCATCGTTCCCGGGTCAACATAAAAACCATCATTTGTTCCGTAAAAGGATCTGCGAGCTGCTTCCCACAAGGCGGTGAATTCGGCAGATTGAGGATGCCTTCCCAGGATCCTTTGAATATCAGGAATCACATCGAAGATAACAATGGCCTCAGAGGCGGTATTGCTGAAAATATTCTCAAAAAAACCGAAATGCTCAAATGATCCATCGGTTATTCGGAAAGGGATCGGCGTGTCTACCATCACAAAATTATAATCAGAGCGACTGAACTTTTTTTGCCTGAACGCGTCAATCGAATCACCACAAACAATTTTTGCCTTAGGAAATTCCTTTTTCGCATATTTCAAAGCTACGGGATCAATGTCCCACATCTCAAGATAAGAAGCTTCATTTGCAAATATTCTCGTCCATTGCAAGCCTGTCTGGCAAAAAGCATCCAGCGCAATCACCTTATCCGGCCAAAGTCGGTAATCTTTGAGAGTATAAATGGCGAGCTGCAACGAGGTGAACAACCTGCGGTTCTCAAAAGCGCTGCTCAGCCTGATCAGCAATTTATTTTTATAATACAGTTTTCTCATGTTGTAACCGGCGTCACCAGCTTATCATATTCCTTTATCACCTGCCGGAGATTCTGTTCCCAGTCGTAATTCTTCAATACGTGTGCACGAGCTTTTTTACCGAGCTTATCAGCGTAATCCTGGTGTTCGGAAAGAAAATCAATTGCATTAGCCAGAGCTTCAGGGTCCTTCTTTTTCACAACTAAACCAAATTCACCATGTTTTACCACTTCCATTAATCCGCCGACATCAGAAACAATCACCGGCTTTTCGCATGCCATGGCTTCAACCGCAGCAACACCAAAGCTTTCACTATCGTCAACCGATACATTTAAAAAGATATCCAGCAGGTTGTGGTATTCACTGATCCTGGAAAAGGGGATCCGGCCGGTAATTTCGATTAAGGATTCCAGGCCCCATTCATTAATTTTTTTCTGATAGAAATCCAGATCATTCCCTGGTCCGACCAGCAGAAATTTATATTTCCGGACTTTATGTTTTTCAAGCAGAATACGCGCCGCCTCGATGATATATACGATCCCGTATTTTTCCTCGATAGGTTTGATAGTTCCGACGTAAATGATGCCCGGTTCTTTTTTTGCTACTTCCTTCCTGCTGAAGTCACTTACATTTACACCAAACGGAGTGACCAGCACAGGTTTATCAGTATATTTCTGCAATTCAGCCTTCATCACGTGGCTCGTTGACATAAGCACGTCCGCTTTTTTTAAATTGTGCTGGAAAACCCTCTTATGCAGTTTTGAACGGAGCGGGAAATCGTAAACATCAGAACCCCATACCGATAAGATAAAGGGATGAAATCCCGTTAACGCGCCAACCAGACCATAGCTGGTCGCATAATGTGCATGCAGAATATCAGGCCTAAAATGTTTAATGATCTTTTTAAGAATACTTACATACTTGAGATAAGACAGTTTAGTAAGTGTGCTCTCCGCATTTATTTTCTTTTCGGGTTCAAAAAATACGGTGATATTGGGGTGATTATACCAATCGTAAGAGGCCTTATTAAAACTGAAAAGGCCCACAACGATCCCTGCATCGGCAAGACCTAGCGCCCATTTTTCAGTGTGTTCGCTGTAGGTGTCGGATAATAATAAGACTTTCATTGATGCGGCTACAAATATAACATTTCCCGACGTTTAAGCACAAAGCGCCAACCGCCCACTAAGAACAAAGAAACTCAATTTAAGTAGCTGCATTTTACTGGCAAAAGCTGTGGTAGCAGCGCAGATAGTGGCGTGACGCGGCCAAAAAAAATAGTATTATCTTTACCGACCTTGAAAGCGCTGAGAATTGCATACATTACAGAGACTTCTGTAAGCGATAAACACGCATGGTCGGGTACCGCCCACTATGTGTACAAAGCCCTGCAGCAACAGGGATACATCGTGGAAGCTCTTGGACCTGCAAGACCATTTTTAACCCGCTTATTTCTTGCCGCTGCTAATAAAATTTCGCTTAAAACATTTAAGAAACGAATTGATTACAGGCATTCCGTTACCTATAGCAAAGCATTTGGCAGGATCTTTTCGAAAAAACTCAGGCAGCTGCAGTATGACCTGGTGGTGGTTTGCGGGGGAACCGAATACGGCGCATATCTTAAGTCAGACAAACCAATATATTATGTGCTCGACAGGACGATTGCCGGAGCACTTAACTATCATCTTATCTTAAAAGATCTCTGGAATTCGTCAGCTCACCAAAGTGTGATCACCGATAAAAAAGCGATGCTGGAATCCACCCGTGTTTTCTTTTCGTCGCAATGGGCCGCTGATCACGCTAAAAAACTCTACCAATTAAACAACAACAAGATCGTGGTGCAGCCATTTGGTGCCAATATGGATAAAGTACCGGAGCATGATGAAGCAATAAAGATCAGGCAAATGGATGAGTGCCGCCTACTGCTGGTGGGCACATACTGGATTAACAAAGGTGCTGATATTGCCTATAATACATTGCTGGAACTGCAAAAAAGAAATATAAACGCAAAGCTCACGATCGTTGGTTGTACCCCTCCGGAGCCTATTCAAAACGATCGCCTGACTATTATTCCATTTATCGATAAAAATTCGAAAGAAGGTTTAAAGATGCTTTGGGAACTTTTTTCCAGCCATCATTTTTTTATCCTCCCTACCCGGTTTGACTGCACTCCCATTGTATTTTGCGAGGCAAGCGCTTTTGGGCTCCCGATATTATCTGCCAATACTGGCGGCGTGGAAGGCCATATAAAAGAAGGAATAAACGGATTTCTCATTCCTTATGATGATAAAGGAGAAACGTACGCTCAGAAAATAGTGGAAATTTTTACCGACAAAGAAAAATACCAGGCATTGTGCCGGTCGGCGCGGGATCATTACGAACAGCAGCTAAACTGGGAGAGCTGGGGAAAAAATTTTACCCGCGTAGCAGAGGCTGATCTAAACTAAATAAATTCCTGTATTCTGCTTCAAATCGCCGGCGGTTAAAATGTTCTTCGACGTATTTACGACAAGCGAGTGACATGGCCGCAAGATCACTTTTGTTCTGAAATATCCCCATAAGCATTTCAAACATGTTGTCTGCCGTGTCATTATTCGAAGGAACTAAAAAACCTCTTGACGCGTTAATGTGGAATGGAATATCGCCCACAGAAGTAGCAAATGGGATACAGCCGTGAGCCATACCTTCAGATAAACTTAAAGGGAAGCCTTCGGAAACAGATGTAATGATCACAAAATCGTGATCAGCAT
Organism: uncultured bacterium; assembly: GCA_966211905.1. Taxonomy (GTDB): domain Bacteria; phylum Bacteroidota; class Bacteroidia; order B-17B0; family Aurantibacillaceae; genus Aurantibacillus. The sequence continues at coordinate 20,069 of CBIHOL010000028.1, read as the reverse complement.
ATATCCGCGACAATTCCACTTTATCCTTTACAACACCTGTAAATTTTATGTTCTTCAGCGACTCTCTTTTGCGAACATCGCCTACAAAAGTGAATTGAACATTCAACGCGCTTTCAAGGCACTTAGCTGCAAGCTCAAAAATACGCCCTACCGCCTTTTCGGGGGTATCTCTACCAACATACAGAACCTTAAAAGGAGTAGAAAATTCCCGGCAAGGAAATGCCGCCGGAATTTCCACATAATTATAAATGATCTTTAATTTCTCATAGAAAATATCGTCCACAAAATTCCGATCGTAAAATTCCTTTGTGCGTTCCACCGCCTTATTACTGATAAAAACGCGCCTGTTGCAACGAAGACTCGCCGCAAGACGCCGCTGGCTGGTATGGGCAGGGTCGTGAAGATTTACATCATGTGTAAGATCAGCTGTAAAGACTCCCGGTTTCACTTCTAAAATTAACTCATCAAAAAAACGGGTGTTCGCTCCAAATAACATCGCGTCACTGGTAGCATTGATCTTCTTCAAAATAACCCGCTTAGCTCTGCTGGCAAATAGTGGATGATAAAGCGCACTGGCCGCGTGTATAAGACTAGCTTTCTTTCCAAACGCATCGATATTTCCACCCTTATCGTTAAGCCCGGTAAAGAACACAAATGGGTTTTCATCTTCCAGCAACGCGGTGATCTGGGAATGAACTTTTTCTGCTCCCCCGATGTGCGAATAGGAAAAGAAAAGAAAAAAACGTGAGTCAGAACGCAATCGGTGCTTCAACAGGTTTAGTTGAGACCAGGCCGTAAATGGATTGATGGTGAGCAACCATTTTATTTTTCGCAGCAGGGAAATACCCGAGTTTGTTCTCACATGGTAAGCAAGATCTTTAAAAATGTAGAGAAAAGTTATGATCACAAAGAAGTTCAACTTCGCTTTGCGCAAAGACGACATTGTGAATCTCCATTTAACAAGAGCGGACTTGATCTGCGGTCCCTGCCTGCTTTTATGCTGAAGCGTCATCGAATTATTATGGATCCGGTATTTCAGCAGCACTTCATCAGTTTTTATGATCTTTAACCCATCTCTTGTCATTCTGAGCCACAGGTCCCAGTCTTCGCTTCCCTGCTGTGATTCAGAGTACCTGTATTTTTGCAAGATCTCCGCTTTAATGAGGATCGTGGGATGAGCGATACAATTTTCATGTGGAAGAGTTTTGCGAATGGATTCAGGCGTACGATTCTCATAATCGGCCGGCCAATGCTCCCGAAGCTTCCCCGCAGGAGTAATCCCAATAATGGGCGAACAGATCATTGCCGCAGCCGGATCAGCCTTGAGGACCAATAATTGTTTTTCAAAACGTGTCACATCGGAAATGTCATCATTGTCCATCCGGGCTATATACTTTGCCGTACACAAGCCAATGGCCTTATTCAATGTAGAGATCAAACCCAGATTCTGTTCGTTCCTGATATAACGGATACGCGGATCGCTGTACGAGAGGATGATCTCTTCGCTTTTGTCAGTACTGCCATCATTGATAATCAAAAACTCAAAATCGCGGAAGGTCTGTTGCAAAATGCTGTCAACGGCTTCGCGCAAATAGCTCTGCGCATTGTAAACGGGCATTATTACCGACAGTTCTGGCATCAAAGTGACTTATAAAGATTGTGAAGAACTTCATTGTCGACGCTGCTGTCGAACTTACGCGCGAAGTAATGCCCGCTGCTCATCAAACGTTCCGTATCCTCTGCCCTCAATATACGCGGGTGTTCAGGGCCTGTATTCCAGTCAATGAATCTGAGTGTATCATTAACAATATCATTCCTGTAAGGCGAATTCAATAAAATGGTCTGCATGATCATCTCATCTGCACAACGTGTAAATCTGAATTTTCGAAAAAATCTGCGGTGATCGCGTACGTACCGCGACGCATACACCGCCATTTCTTTGTTTAATGTAAACCAGTTGGCGCCACCAAACAAAGGCAGATCCATTTTTTTATATACACCGAACTTTTTTTGCAGGGCTTGTGTAAGATTGACCACCCTGTTATAAAAAAAAGCAAGAGAGCGGGGAAAAGCAGTAAACCAGATGTAGTTTATCCTGTCGAGCCCTCCGTTTCCATCCCAGGTGCCGTGAGCCGGCACTTTGTGCCATTGAACAAAAGATGAATTCCGATGTTGCTTTAACTTTTCAGCAAAGGCTGCAATTGTTGCTACAGGAGCATCCTGCCCGCTCAGCAAACTAACAAAATCAAAAGGAAATTTTTTGAGCGATTCGTTCAAAAGAAAAAAAGTGGTCTTGATCTGGCTGTAACCACCCCAGTATACCTTGTATTTTAAATAGATATGAACGTTTTCCCTGTTCCTGTTGTTTCGGACGAAGTTGGCAAAAAGCCCCTCACTTTTTTTATCAATATGCACAAAAACGGCACATTTATTCCGGTGAAGGTAATCAACAAGCATTTGCAGCTGTTCCGGATTTTTATGGGCAAGTATTAAAAATGCGAGGTTCATCAGATCCTGATCCAGTTTTTACAGTATATTTTTTCGGTTGAGAGGTTTTTATCCATGAGCCATTGCCCCGGAGCTACCGTTATATTGCCGGGTTCTTCGCATAACCATGCTCCCCACCAGCTATAACTGCTATTTGCAATAATATGATGCCGGCAGTGCTTCATCAGGTACATATCAGTAAAACTAAAATCCGAATTACTTTCAACAAATGTGATTTTATCGAGGAAATTAAAATTCTGTTTACACCAGGGAAGGTCGTCGCTAAAAATAAAAAAATGACAGCTTTCTTTTAAATGCCTTACATGTTCAATGGCTTTTGTATAATACTGCATCCCAATAAGACCGTGAAACTGATTTGCTCCCGGATGCTGCACGTAGTCACCACGCCTTACATGAATAGAAACCGCGTTGCAATTTCTGATTTGATGCAAATACTTTTTAGCTGTTTCATCAAGATCATAGGCAGGCTGAAATTCGTGAAGGAGCGCCGGTCTGTAATTAGCGAAATATTCTTCGCTTTGCCAGAAACCATTAAGATACACCTGCTTACCCACAGTAAAAAAGCGGGAGTTCACAGCCTGTCCTTCAATTAATACATCAGGTTCAGCATCTTTCCTCCTAAAGATCTTGTCCCAGAAATTATCCTGCTGAAAGTTCTTTAATATATTTCTGCTGGCCGTTTCAGCTTTTATTTTAACTTGGTGCAGTTCGGGCCTGCGTTGTGTATATGCACCTTTAGGATTTCTATTGAGAAACTCTTCATCACACAACAAAGGCACATGATGTTTTAACGACAGCGCACGCCCTGCTGCGTATTGAAACATCTGGTTTCCCAACCCACCCATTAGTTTAACAACTATCATCCTTTGCTTAACAATTCTGAATATAACCTTTCATACTCTTTAGTGATCTGCGCCCATGTGAATTTATCTCTCCAGCTCTTAAAACCGCGCTCAGACAACTGTTTGCGTTTCTCGGAATTTTGTAGAAGTTCCCTGAGCATTTTCACACCATCATTTACAGACACGTGACTGAACCCTTTTTTATCTATTGCAGTCCGCATAAGCTCGCCTCCTCCAGTCCAGGAGACTATCTCCTTCGCGTTCCCGACATCAGTTGTAAGAAAGGGCAAACCCGCAGCTGCACTTTCAAATAGAACAATAGGGGAACATTCGATATTGGATGGAAAAAGAAAAACATCCGCAGCCTTGTACGCCGCCACTGTGAATTCGCGGGAAAACTGGTTGATGATAATCCTGTTATTTCCAAACCATCTGTTCAACAGGAATCTCGCCCATAGATCCGGTCGGCGGCGCGGGATCTTAAAATCCTCGTATCCGTTTCCGATCATCATCAAAACTGAGCCCGGTATTTTCGCCCTTAAAAAGATGTCCATCGCCTCCAGCTGTCCCTTAAAACCAGAATATGAACCTACATGCAACACAAGACCAGCGCTGGAAGGGATATTCAACTCCTTCCGCACATCGACCGGGTAATCAACAAGGAATTCCTGTTCATCAGCACCGTTCGCTATTATTTCAAATCGTGTAAAACCATTGGCACGCGCGAAATTAATGTCTTTGTAATCGCTGCTTAAGAAAATGATGCTGTCAAAATCATGAATGGATGTTTTCATTCCCTCATAATAAGAGGTAAACTCTTTCCAGTACAATCCTGGAAACCCCGTGGGAACAAATACTTTTTTCGCCTTTAATTGTCTTAGAATGGGCAAGGCCAGGTCAGTGGCCCATTGCTGGGCTGCAAAAAAAGTAATGATGTCAAAATCACTTTTTAATAAAAATTCCTGGTAAGGTACGGGGTCACCGGAAATGCCGACGACACTGTTTCCTGCAAGATCAAAATCGATGACCTGGACTCCATTTACAATCTTCTCTTTACGATCAATATGGATCCTTGTGGCCACCGTAACTGCATGCCCCATGCGAGCCAGTCTTTCACTCAGCTGCCTGGCCACCTCCTGCATTCCACCTTTAACAGGATAATAAGTCTCTACACAATGTAATATCTTCATTAGAAACCAATTTCCTGCCTTATTAATATAAATTTTCTACCTATCCTGGCTTTTAATTTTAAAACAGGGCCAGCGGTGGGTGACAAAAGAATGCTGTTGTAATAATGTCTTTTAAAAGATAGAATTTGTTTCCTGCTTTCACGCTTAACAAGCGAAAGTGGAACAAACTCTTTATCAGCGAACGCAACACTGAGCGCATTCAGCACTTCTTCTATAAGAGTGATCCCATCCTTTAGATCATTACATTGCGCTGTGCCGGAAATATAAGAGATGCACGTAGCCACTTTTTGTTCCGACAGGTCGGGACAATAGTACAGGATGTTACTGATGCTCTGGTTAATGACCCGTTGCATATAGTCACTGGTAGTGCGCGACATACTTGAATGTACCTCCCTGTATAAAAGCAATCTTTCTTTTAGGTTGGCAACATCCCCAATTCTTGCAATCCGTGACCAGAGATCATAGTCTTCAAAAAAATCATTGTTGACGCGGTAATCGCCGGATCTCCGGATCACCGATTTTCTGAACATGACACTACTGTGCACGAAAGGATTATTAAACAACAAATTGAACTTCAGAGCAGCAGAGCTTTGCTGGTGATCGAGAAAACGTCCGGTTCTTCTCCCTTTATCGTCGATGATCTCAGCTGAAGTGCCCAGTAACATTACTGAAGGATGTGTGTCGAGGTACTCCACCTGCTTACTGAATCTTTGCGGAAGACTGATATCATCATTATCCTGCCTGGCTATGTATTCGCCCCGAGCAACAGCGATCCCCTTATTAAGAGTTGCTGAAAGGCCTATATTTTCCTGGTCAATAAACCTTATCCTTTTATCGGAATACGACCTGATAATTTCAGCCGAACGGTCTTTGGAGCCATCATTAATAATAATAAGCTCAAAATCACTGAAGCCTTGATTCAGAACCGAATCAATTGTTTCTGCGAGGTATGGCTCCGCATTATAAACTGGCAGTAATACAGATATTTTGGGAGTGTCAGAAGCCGGCATTTAGCTTTTGTAAACCAGGGTCATTCCCGGTAATCCCATATTTGTTGAAATGGTTTTATAATCTTTCCCGATAGAAGATAAAACTTCATTGATTGCCTGTCTTGGTCCAATGTTATAACCTGCTTCCTCACTTTGGTAAAAAGTATCATGTAACAGTACCCTGGCATCGGGTAACTTTTTAAGGATGGTCTCAAGTTCCCTTTTCACCGACTGGTAACTGTGATCTCCATCAACGAAGAACAGAACATTTCCATTCACTTTTCTTTTATCGCAGATTTCGAACGATCTCTCTAATCCATCCGCCTGGTGTAAGGTCACTTCCCTGATGCCTTTTACCATCATACCCCTGTTGCTCTGCGGATGCTCATTATGGTACACGTCATCAGGAAGATCGATAGAATGGATTTCGGAGCGGATACCGAATGCTTTTGTAATCTCATAAAAAATGCGTGCAGATTTTCCTATGTTAGTTCCCCATTCGAAGATCAGTTCAGGCTTATAGCGGCATACAGTCGCAGTCATAAGCATCAGTTCATTTAATGGGAAGGGATGCATGCCCACAACGGGTACAAGTTTGTCCACAACAAATTCGGATATCAGCCAGTTATTTACCTCAAATTCCGAAGCGTTCAGGTTCAGCGCAGGATCCTCATACTTTGTGCGTCCTTTCTTTATTCCCAGCAAATTCTTAATCATCTTTTAAATTTAAATACTTCCAGCGCAATTTCAACTATTTTTTAGCTTGCCCATATACACCAGCAACCTGAAATACCATTTTGGGCGGGGAACAGGATAACCAAAGTCCTCAATTTCCCGCAGGTGGTTGATGCCGTGCATTTTAAACAGTGATGTGAAAAACATGGACAGTTCGCGGCCGGGAATTTTTCTTCCAAATACTCTATTATAAAGGTAGCTGTACTCCCCCACCTGGATCTCGCGATTCAAAGAAGCAGCAGTTACCTGCCCGGCATGATTGCTGGTATTTACAATCAATGCCTGGTTAATATATCTGAAGTGATTATCCAGGCGAAGCATCCTGATGTAGAATTCAACATCCACGAGGTATTTTAATTTTTCGTCGAATCGCTGACCATTGTTCATAAACATCACAGCAGAAGGTGATCCGACAAAATTGTAATTAAAAAGAACAGCAGGATCTTCTGACAACTTTTTCCGGAGGGAAACTTCAGGTGCGTTAACTGATACAGTTTGTTCCGCCACATTCAGGATTTTAGAAATACAGAAAAAGAAAGTGCATGCGGAATCGTTCACTGCTGCCCGAGCGAACTCCTTTAATGACTCACTTGAAGAAAACCAGTCATCATGATGCATCATCTTAATATATTTGCCCGTTGCGAGTTCAATTGACCTGTTCCAGTTAGCGGGAGAACCAAGGGATGTAGAATTCCGGTAATAAATAAGTGGCAGCTTTTCCATATATTCTGTCACGAGATCTTCAACCATACTGCCAGGCGAGTCATCGGTGACCACCACTTCAAAATCCCTGTATTCCTGGATACAGATGCTTTCAAGATTCCGGCGAAGGAACTCCACCTGGTTATATGCCGGAATACAAATACTTATAAATGGCTGCCTGCTCATGTCCTTAATTTCAGGGAAAAGAAGGTTAGGTACAATTTAAGCAACAGCGGATTATCTATTTTCCTGCGAAACAACTGCTGATAAACGCCACTATTCTTTAAGAAGTCAAGTTTTTTTTTAATAGATGCGCTGTCAGAGGTGAGAAGCGATGTGCGGATCATTGCGAGATGATCTCTTACCTTTTGCAGGTAAAGGTCGCGGAGTTCCGGCCTCTTATTAAATTTGCGCCTTTTTATCAGCGTTTTCAGGCCTGAGACAAACATGACAAAGTTATCACGACTCATGCTGGATGCATGCGTTCTGATAAGCGTCATTGTTCCCGCTTTGTTCATATACTCAAACTTTTTATCTGCGGCAGCATACGATAACCAGAAGTCCCAGTCCTCATTGGCTTTCAGATCTTCGTCAAAAACGAGGTGTTTATCTTTACCGGGATTTCGAAAAAAAGGAGAGCTTGCCACCATAAAGTTACCGTTTAAGAGCGTGGTAAGAATAATATCGCCTTTCCCTGAAATGTATGGCATCCATGGTTTATCATAACCCTCATCGCAGGCAAAGTTATAAAACAATATACCTGGACTTTCAGATCTGAAATATCTCATATCGGAATAAACAAGATCCACATCAGCATGCTTTTCTAAATACCCGACACTTAATTCAAGCTTTCGATTTTCGATCAGGTCATCCGAATCAAGAAACTGGATATAATCGCCCTGAGCAGCTTTAAGACCAGTATTCCGGGCAGCCGCAAGGCCTGCATTTGATTTTTTAATGTATTTGATCCTTGGATCAGATAAATACTTTTTAATTACATCAGCAGTATTATCTGTTGAACCGTCATCAATAATTAAACATTCCCAGTTGCTATATGTTTGAGCAAGCACCGAATCAACAGCATTTGAAATAAAATGCCCGTAGTTGTATGTAGGAATAATTACCGAAACCATTGCATGATCTTTTTAAAGAGGCTCTTTTTTTCCTGGGACACCCTGAAAGGCTGCAGCTGCTGCGGGGCCAGGTAGGATCCCTGAATCATTTCTTTCTCGTTTTTAATTCTTTCAATATTTTCAGGTGACGAACTTAATCCCTCAAGGTTAAACTCTGCAATAAACTCGTTGATATGCATGTATGACACTTTATCAACGATAATGGAACGGAAAAAGAAATCATAGTCCCCACAGATCCGATATGCAGTGCTATATCCTTTTTCCAGCAAATGTTTCCTGATAAAGGAAACCGGATGCCACAAGGTGTCTTTCATCATATGGTCCAGGCTTAAAATGTCGGGCATAAAACCGTCGGCAATTTTGCCCCTGTCGTTTATTTTCAGATTGCCATACACTATATCGTGCTTGCCCAGTGTCGGGATCACGTTAATTAATGTTTCATCAGAAACCAGCGTGTCTCCGGAATTGAGGAACAGAAGATATTCGCCGTTGGCTCTGAGGATGCCTTTATTCATGGCATCATAAATGCCGTTATCTTTTTCTGAGAGCCAGTAAGAGATCGCCCCTTCATTCTTCCTGATGATCTCCTTGCTTCCATCTGTGGAATTTCCATCAATCAAAATAAACTCAAAGTCACGGAATTTCTGACTTGTCACACTCCTCATGGTGCGCTTCAACCCTTCCCTGTTATTGAGGTTAATAGTTATGACCGATAATATCATGAAGGAAGCGTTTTTTTTCCATTGCACCGATCACCAGTGAAGGCGTAATGTCGTTGATACTGTATGTTGAGCCTTGCAGCTGCAACTGCTTTACTTTTTCCGGAGAAGGAGGCAAAGAAAGGGCAGGTGGAAAGATCTCCAGATTGCGTTTGTTGTATATTGAGGGGTAAGGACAAAATCGTCCATAATGATTGCCATTTGAGATACAGATCACCGGGATACCTAACATAGCCCCCATATGGTACGGGGCTGAATCATTACATAGCACCAGTTGTGACGTCGACATGAATTTCTGCAGATCGCTCAATGTCATTTTCCCAGTAAGATCGGTGAATTTTAAGGAATTCCCACTTCTCACTATTGCCGCTGCAAGATCCTTATCAGAAGCAGACCCGCAAATATAAAATGTGAAAGATGGCACATGGGTGTTAATGTACTCGCACAACCGATAAAAATTCGACGGAGACCATTGTCTTGATGCGGAGTTAGCTCCAGGACAAACAATTACCTTATTTTCCTTCTGACCAAATGTCTCATAAACTGGTTGAATTGCCGCCAGCTCTTCATCCAGCAATTTTGAAAAAAATGACCGGTTACGTTCAAATTCAAATGCCAGTGGCGGGATATCGCTTATGAGCCCTGAATACTTTTTGTCGTTGATGACTTTTTGCTGGGGAGCAAGATTAATACTATCGCCGGCAGGGCCAATTTTGGTTCTTGCACCACTGCCCAGCACCAGCCTGTCAATCTGCCACGAGCGCGAATAAGTGGGGGTTACAGCAACCGTAAACTTCTTCCTGCGAAGATCAAAACATAACTGCTCCTGGTAATTTTCGCTTGTCATTCCATTTACATCCACCCAGATAAAGTTGTCGACGAAAGCACTGTCCTGCCCCTCACTCAAGTCTTTCCATATTGAGTTTCCGCAAAGCGTGATCTCAAAATCCTGAAATTTCCGTGATCGTCTTATCACACTTAAATAATTCCGGAACAACAGGTAATCTCCGATCGCATCCAACTTTACGATCAACAGTTTCTTTTTGCCTGCAGGCAATAATCTTTCCAGCAGATCCGAAATCGCCAGCCCCTGTTTCAATACCCATTGCCTGAATATGTAAAATGGTTTTCTCAGTTTAAGTTGTACCCCGCGATTTCAGGATGCCCTGAATATATTCATAGTCTTTCTGCAATAACGATGACCGGTGAACCTTATAGCTGATGTCTTCACGCGAAAATCCGAAGTTCTTGGATCGGGACCTGATTCCTCTAAAAACATAATCCAATCGCTCCTGTTCAATATTGCGACTGGTGAACAGGTGAAGATTTCTGCCATTAAAATAATATTCCTTCTTAAAATGTCTGGCAATAAAAGAAAGTGTTGCAGGGTCATAAAATGCTACGTGTTGCCCGGTTTCTGTTGACAAGTACCACCATTCTGAGATCTCCTTAACAGTTTGAGGCAGCAGCTTTGTCGAAAATATTATAGTATCCGAATACTTAAGGATCTCAGCGATCTCGGTCATAGGATCTTTAAAATGTTCGAAAACTTCAAACGCAGTAACTACATCAAACCTGTTGATCTTTACGTCTTCGATATCGAAGTATTTTGCAAAAAGATTTTCGCAGTAAACATCCTGGCGATAAAAGTCCAGTCCCTTGTCGCGCATCAGACGTACAAACATACCGTATCCTCCGGCATAATCGAGGAATTTCCCTGCTTCGGGAAAACAGGCATCGATCAGTTCAATGGTCTCGTCACGCAGCGCCAGGTTACGGTCAATTAAGCCGATATCCAGCGTAGTGATGGCATTAGAATAAGCTTCCTCCAGCCATACAGGTTCATCAGTCTGAACAAAACGACAACTGCTACACTGATAAAAAGAAGAAGGATATTTATTCAGGATGGTCTTGCTGAAAACTTGTGTTGTGGGCGAATGACAGATCTTACAGGTCATACTTTAGTATTGCCAGTTACATTTTACAAAAACAACGCCTATATCCACATTCGAATATTTATAGAATTCAGATCCGTTGTCATATACTGAAAAAGATGCTGCGTTCTTTTTTTCATCCACCAGCTGGATGTTGGGAATATGCAATCCTACAGAAAAATGGTAGTTATTTGGTGTAAGGATAGATTCCGGTATTGTAATCCGAAAGGTTTTCTTCGCGCCATTATCGATTTTATCCCAAACAGGCATTTGAGTGGTGAAGATCCTCTTGTCGTACATATCAAAAAAATTCAGGCCCAATAATACATCACTTAACTTCTTATTACACTCCACCTCCACCTCTATCGTGATGGGCTCGTTATGAGCGAAACTGCGGACCTTATCATTTTTCTGATTCATAAGAGTGATCCGCCTGATCGCGTATTCGGAATCCTGTGCATTGAAATGATAGTCGCTGGAGTCGGGATCACCACTATTAAAGTACTTTTTCATGATCGGCTGAACATCACCTTCTGCTTCAACGATCCCCTTATTGAGTAAGATCCCTTTATTACACAGACTGGCTATTTGTCCCATATTGTGACTCACAAACAGGATCGTTTTGCCGTCTTTTTTGCTGGACTCTTCCATCTTTCCAACACTTTTTTTCTGGAAAGCCGCATCTCCTACCGCGAGCACTTCGTCGATCACGAGGATCTCCGGATCAAGGTGTGCTGCCACGGCAAAAGCTAAACGCACATACATTCCACTACTGTAACGTTTTACAGGCGTATCGAGAAACTGCTCCACTTCGCTGAAGGCAACGATCTCATCAAACCGCGCGTCGATTTCAGATTTCGTCATGCCAAGGATAGACCCATTGAGGTAGATATTTTCCCTCCCAGTAAGATCCCCGTGAAAACCTGTTCCGACCTCCAGCAGGCTGGCCATCCTGCCATAGTATTCGATCCGTCCGCTGCTGGGTTTTACAATTCGGCTTAAGATCTTCAGCAAGGTAGATTTACCAGCCCCGTTCCTTCCAATGATCCCTACGCGGTCGCCCTGGTTGATCGTAAAGCTCACATCACGCACAGCCCAGAATTCTTCAATGGTCTGTTTTTGACTTGCCCTGAAAATATTTTTGATACCTCCGGAAAATGCGCTGATCAGCGAATCGTCCTCGTTCTTTTGCTTATGAGTGATCCTGTATTTTTTGCTGATATTCTCAACTTTTATTGCAACACCACTCATATATAATCGGCAAATGATTTTTCGAAGTTAAAAAAGTATCTCACTGCAGTGATCAGAAGTACGATCGTAAATCCCGCCCCGATCAACGCGTACATCATATTAAAACTCTCGAAATGGCCTGTAAAACAAAACTTAAATCCATTAATGATAAAAAGCAACGGGTTAAGCTGGTAAATGACCTTAAACCATTCCGGAAAATCCTTATTCAGAATAAACTCAGAACTGATAAAAACCGGGGATGCATAAAATAAGATCTGCAGAAGAAATGGAAGCAGAAATTTTACATCCCTGTATTTAACGGAACCTGTGGCAAACAATAATCCCAGACCAAGAGCAAAAACCAGTCCATACACGACCACGAGCGGTAAAAAAACGATCTGCCATGGTGGTAGGCCCTTCAACACAAAATATAGCACCAAAAAGAGTGCGAAAGAGATCAGGAAATCGATTAAACAAACCAGCAGGCTCGAAAATGGCAGCAATAATTTAGGGAAATAAACCTTGCTAAGAATATTCGCATTTCCTGCAAGGGAATTGCTGACATCCGTAGTGGCTGAGGAAATAAGCTGCCAGAAAACAATACCTGCCGAAACCATGACGAACTTTTCTCTGAAATTTTGCGAGGGATCGATCAGGTAAGAAATCGAGCCAAAAATCAGGATATTAATCAGAGGCCTGATGACCGACCAGCCGAAACCGATCCAGGTTTGTTTGTACCGTATAAAAACGTCGCGCAACGACAGGTATTTGAACAGTCCGGAGTAGCGTTTAAGCTCAGAAAAATTAATACCTGCGCGGTCGGTGCTGGTGATGACTGTTTTCATGTACTGATCACAAATATACCATTAATAGGCTAATACTAAGTTCCGGGCGGTCATACCTGTTTGCAGCCAACTCGAAAAAAGCAGAAAATATAACTCCATACGTAAATTATTATTAATTTCGGACGCCTGCATCACACATTTTTTCTGATCGGCAGAATTTTCAAACGCGGGAAAAAAATTAATGGAAGAAACAAAACAACAGGATCTGGACATCTTATATGTGCTCCGGAAAATCAAGCAAAGTATCAATTCATTTTTCTCGGGATTTACCTGGCTGGTGAGATTCTCACTTAACAATTTCGGACGGCTTCTTATTTTTATAACTGTTGCTATCGTGATAAGTTTATCACTGTATTTTGTAAAGCGGGGTTATTACACGTCCTACGTCACTATTGCTCACACCCGTGTCGATAACGACTATTGCCGGGAGCTGATCAACAATCTCGACACGTACATGGATGGTAAGGAGAATGCAACTCTTGCAAATGAATTACATATTTCAAAAAGGCTGGCCAAAGAAGTGCGCGGGATCAAATATCGTGCTCTTAATGAAAATGTAGCCAAAAGATTCGCGGATTCTGTTTCTGTGCTATTGCCGTTCAGAGTAGAAGTGCAGGTTTATGATCGCCTGATCCTTGATTCCCTGCAGGTTGGACTGTTGAGATACCTGGAGACCAATCACTTTGCCAGCAGCAGAAAGAATATCGATGTGGAGAGCCTGGAACGCACCGAACAGCATGTTGTGAGGGAAATGGTGGAGATCGACAGCTTAAAAAGAATCGTGAACCAATCTATCATACCCCGGGGTAACGGTAGCGGCATCATTTATGGCGAACCACTGGATCCGGTGATTATTTACAAACGCGCCATGGACCTGTTTGAAAGAAAGATGCAGATCAATAAAAGACAAACTCTGATCAATAGCTTTGAAGTGATTGTAGGATTTAATAAAAGCGCCAAACGATCCGATCTGGGAATAATTGTTTATATACTGGTAGCAATCCTGTTAGGGTATATCATCGGACTCTTCTGGCTTCTTCCGCGCCAGTCTGCAAGATAACTCACCGGTTTTTTTACCGCAAGCAAATGTCTTCTGCAACTAAAATTAAAATATTTGTTGATGCACATTCGTTTGATAAGGAGCACCAGGGCATCCGGTCGTTCATTAAAAGACTGTATATAGCGCTCTCCGAACATCCAGGCTACGAATTGTATTTTGGAGCCAGCAATATCGAAAACCTTAAGGCAGAGCTGTCTGAAATACCAGGCGCACGTTTCGTCAGATATCGTTTTAAATCAACGCTGATGCGATTGCTGGTGGAAGTGCCGTTTCATATTAAACGCCTGGGTATCGATTATGCGCATTTTCAGTATATAATTCCGTTAATAAAAGGTTGTCGCACCATTGTCACAACTCACGATGTCTTATTCCTCGATTTCAAAAGCTATTTTCCCCGCTTTTACCGGATTAGCCGCGAATTTCTTTTCCGTTACAGTATCAGACGTTCGGATATTAAAACAACTGTCTCGGAATATTCGAGGCAAAGAATAGAATACCACTTTAAGATTCAGGCAAAGCATATTCATATTTTGCCAAATGGTGTCGACAGTTCCTACTTCCGGCCTTACGATCCCGCTATCTCGCGTCAATACGTGGCCAACAAATTCAGGGCGGAAAATTATATATTGTATGTCAGCCGTTTTGAGCCGCGAAAAAATCATCTCCATCTTTTGCGCGCTTATACAGAGCTCCAATTACACAAACAAAATATCTGTCTTGTACTGGTGGGGCATAACAGTTTACCTGTTCCGGAGTTTACTGAATATTACAAAAGTCTGGAAACCGAAATTAAACGTCACATCACCATCATACCCTCCGCTGACATTGATGATCTGTATCATCTTTACCGGGGAGCCAGGGCCCTGGTATATCCTTCACTGGCCGAAGGGTTCGGACTACCACCGATAGAAGCGGCTGCGCTGCAAATCCCGGTCATTTGTTCCAACCACACAGCTATGTCTGATTTCAGTTTCTTCAACCAAAATCATATAAACATGGTTGAAAAAGAACTTTTGAAGAAGACATTGCAGAAGCTTTTGGCAACACCCTCAGTAGCTCCTGACCTGGAAAAAATTGCTGGTGAGATCGAGAGAACCTATACTTTTGACCTGGCGGTGAAAAGATTTCTTGCAGCGCTCAAAGAAGATCAGGCGCGCGTTCTTCAGAAAAACTGACACTGTTTTCTTCTGGAGTGATCCCTGCGTTAATGAGCAACGCACAAAAAAACGAGTAGAATATCACTCCTTTATTAACTTCCAGCATGGATTCTGTAACGCAGGAGATCGAAAAAAGAATCGCTAATAAGATCAGAAGCACATTATGCATTGAGATCCCCTTTTTTAATGGCAGATAAAGTAACAGTAAAAACGAAACTATACCAGCTATTCCGACATCAAGAGCAGATTGAAGATACTGATTGTGTGGGTTGAAGCGATTTTCAAGACCGATCTCAAAATTATTATCCGCATAGATCTTTTGAAGCGCATTCTGCCCATCCCCCGTTCCATAACCCAAAAGAGGATTTTCGCCAATGGCAGCAAGAGTATATTTCCATTTAAATAAACGTAAGGAAAGACCGCCCTCGCCGTATTTGTTGGCCGAAAAATGTGTGCCTGGAACGTTGGATTCAATGATCCTTTCTCTTAAAATGGGGTTATACCAGATCATTGCAACCCCTGCAGCAAAAATTATTAAAAGAGAAACTACAGGAAGAACCACTCTTTTTTTCCGGCTGGAATATAATATAACGAAGAAAGACAGGAAAGTAACGGCGCAAAATAGCTGTGTGCGGGACGACAAAAGGATTATTGACAATAGATTTAAAGCAAGCAGGCTGCAAAGAAAAAATTTGACGGCCGCTGAGCTGTTTTTCCACCATAAATAGATGGCAGCACATCCTGAAAATACAAGATACATGGCAAAATAAACCGGATGCATCCCTATGGGTGCGGCAAATAATTTGTTTGTAAAATACCAGTAATTAAAGTACGTGTATCTTCCCTCTTCATGAACACCATGTACCAGGGAATCATAAACATAATTAAAAGTGTACCCTTCGCTGTTATTGATAATGACAGCCTTTGCAAAACAAATGAGGGTTGCAGCAACGCAGGAATAAACAAACAAGCTAAGGATGAGTTTCAGTTGACTGAAATTTAGCGGCTTGCCCAGTAAGAAAACAAGTGGAAATACAATCAGCGGTAATTTTTTTTCAAGCACAAAGAGTCCCGCATGGATATTGCTCGAGTACAACAATCCTGCAGCGTACACAAGAAAATAGCAGGTAATGAAAAAAAACAGGTTCGAATTTTTAAGAAGATTTATTTTGTAGCGGGGTGAGCTTTCGAACAACCAGTTCACGCCCAGCACCATTATAGCGATATTGTTTACCGGTTGAAATACGCGCCAGCCAAACGGAAGAGTACATACAAACACCAGCACCGCGGCAATACGGATAATGCTATGCAGCGTTGAGCGGGGAAAATTATCTTCGGAGAGAAGAAAAGAACTTTTCATACTCTTCAACTATTTGTGGCCACAAATACATTTTTTGAACTTTTTCAATGTTGGACCGGACATAACCTGACCGGGTATCTGCACTGATCTTCGAATCAATTACAGAGGTCACATCTGCTGCCGATTGAAAATAAAATGCATCTTCACCCAGTATTGAACTATTAAACTCGTTCGCATGCGCGCATATCAGGGCATGCGAACCCATTGCTTCAAGTAAAGAAGGGTTCGTCCCGCCCACAGTATGACCGTGAAAATAAAGAGTTGCAAAGTAGCGGAGATTGTTCAAAAAATCGATGTCATATTCCGAGCCCACAAATCTTATTTTAGTGAACTCTTTATACCTGGATTTTAGAAATTCACCGTATTTATTGTTGTGATTGCCGATCACTAGAAAGGGATCGTTATTGGAGGATTTACTAACACCCTCCAGGATTACATCAATGCTGTTTTCCGGCTCCAGTCGCGCTATTAGCATGCTGTAGCCAAAGGGGGACATATTGTATCTCTGAAGCTGTGCAGGATCAGGATTATCAAAAAGATACGTGCCGTAGGGAATGTAAGTGGACAATATATGATACTTTTTTTCCAGGTAATGTTTAATTCCAAGAGAATCTGCTATCAGGTGATCGCTGGTTTTTACAGCCAGTTTTTCTGCATATAGCAAGAAGCGTTGAACCTTGGCGCTGTACTTTGTACGTTTCCATTCAAGCCCATCCATATTAGTTATGATCGTTGCTTTACGCGGAAGCAACCGGCCCCATACAGAACTGCTGGTATATCCAAGCTGGTAAATGATATCGAATTTTCGTTTACGGCTATCGGCAATGCAATAAAAATCATAAATAAACTGGCCGAATGTCCCTGCTTTTTTCTCAGGATTGCGCACGTGGATGAGGTGCACGCCATTCCATGTTTTTTCCTGGTACTGATGGTCATGTGAAGTATAGACGTACACTTCATGTCCGTAAGCTACTAGCCCCACCGAAAGGTATTCAGCAAATTGCTCAAAACCGCCATAATTGTTTGGAATACCCCTAGTTCCCAGGATTGCTATTTTCATAAGGTAACTTTAAGGGTTGACTAATGAGTGCGGTTTGCGGTGGTTTTATCTGTAAAAGGCACAGGCTGTTGAATGCCAGAAGTGCAAAGATCTGATGTTTGAAAATGCCCGAGTTTGACAGATCCGAAATAGAAATATAAAAATTGATGAGGGCCAGGAAAAAAAGGAATGGCATTTCTTTATTGTTACGAAGGCGGTAAATACGTACAATGGGAAAAATATAAATAAAATAGATCAGCGGTATTCCCAGCAAGCCATATTGCGACAATACGGAGAGGTACCCGTTGTGTGAGTCAATAAGCAGGAATTCGGGAAATCCATACTCATTTTTATAAAGATTCCATCGTCCCGCCCCTATTCCCTCCACAGGGTGTTCCATAAACATTTTTATGGATGTAGTGTAAAGCTGCAAACGGGTGATGAGTGAATTCGTCTCCCACGACCTTTCAATACGGATGGTTTGGGTCAGATCTGTTGAAAGTTCAGAAAAATGGATCCGGTCGATAATGGTTTTTGGATTATACCGTTTAGGTAAAAATCCGGAAGCAAATGACACTGCCGCCAGAAAAATGATAATGGCAAATATCCAGTACAACGTTTTGCTAAGGTTTGACCTCTTGCGATCACGCATATACGCATAGAGGAAATAACTCACAACAAACGCAAGGATAGCCATCCTGGCGCCGGTAGCAATCACTATACAAACAGCCAGAAATATAGTTATAGAGAAAAGCTGCCTGTAAAAGAGTGAAAATTTATAGCTCCGGCGAATCACAAGCAGGAATAACAGGATGGCCGCAATGATACTGGCAAACGTGTTATTTGCCAGTGAGCCGCTTGATAGCGCAGGCAAATGACTTTTAATTGTAAATATGATCGCTTCAGCAAGAAGGAAGGCCACCGAAAGCATAAAACCAATCAGGATATTATTCCGGAACCTGATCACATCGTGGAGCGCAAGTAATAAAAAAAGTTCAATAAGGTACCTGATCTGGTATGTGCCCTGAACCAGCAGGAGGGTCTCTTCAGTACGCGTCTCTTTAAAGAAATTAAATAAAAAGGACAGGAAAAGACACGATAAGGTAAAAAGAAGCAATCGTGGTTTTGTGAAAGAAACCGATTTGTTGAGAAGTATCCCTTTCAATACACCGGCCAGAAGAAAAATATCGACGTGCGTGAAAAAAGGAAAGATGGCCGCGCCCTGTTCCCTGAAATCACCCATATAAACGCCTGGGAAAAAATCATTGACGGGAGCGGGAAACGCAAAGACCACAAAGATCAGGAAGGAAAAATATATCCTCTCGGATAAGAGTGAAAAGCAGGTTAAGACAATAAACAGGACAAGCGAAATGTACGAGAGAGGGGTAAATTCCGTAAATACAACCTGCTGATCCGCTTCACTGCCAGTAGTTACCGACAGGCAACAAATAAAGAGAATAATCCCCAGAACGACCGGCAACAAAATATTGAATATTCTTGTGCTGGTATTACTTGTTATATCTAGACCAATTGTTTTCAGGCTACTCAATTATGCAATAATCACCTCTATCTCCATCTCCTCAAATCTATCCAGAATTTTTTTATGTTCAGTGTTTTGTGAAAGATTTGACGTAACAAAACTGATAATTCTAACTGTCTCCGGCACCACACTGGTAAGGTTCGCCATGGCTGAACTCCAGATGGAAAAAACAAAACCGGGCTTATATTCCCCCACTATCTCCTCAATTGGACGGGAATTGTTAATGGGATGCAGAGTTATTCCCATCTTTTCAGCAATACTGTCAAACAACAGATTTTTCTCACTCGGATGCTGCTTAAAGTACACTTTCTTAATACCAAGAGACATCGCTTTATTATACATTTCAGTTATAATACGCTTCATGTCCTCTTTTAAATCCGGACCCAGGTCCAAACCCAGAATTACACAGGTATCAAAAAGAGGTAGATATTCCACTTTTTTCAGTTCCACTTTTATTAATTTTTCGGCAGGAGCTTTCAGATTTAAGAAGGGAGAATAAATATTCTCTATCCTTGGATCATATAGGTCGAGTAGCCTGCTTTCAACATGATAACGGATGCCACACAGGGCACCCATCAAACTCCGTGAGACATAATAACCGAAATTTTTCCAGAAGGGATGCTCGTAATTATAAAACACAATAATGCCCTCATAAAATATATGTATGTGGACATTCTTGTATTTTCTGGCTAACTGATTATAAGCAAAGTTGGAAAGTATGCCCAGGCTGTGTGGTATAAAAACATTCACAGTTTCGCCGCTCTTCGCTGTTTTGATCATGGTGCGCACCCACCGCCTCATCTCAGCGATATCTTTTAATGATCCTTTACCGATGGCGACCGGAATAATCCCATTTGCCCCTGCCTGTATCTGCGTGCCGGCAAAGTGAGAGATGAGGACATTGGTTTCATTCTTAAAGAATTTCTCAATGATAAGCGTGCAATAAGAAAAATGGAAAGGCCTGTATAATAAAAAATAATTCGTCATTGTTTGATATCAATTACATTGGGTTGCCTGAACAATGCCAGGACGTATTTAGTGAACAACGAACGATTTTTAAGGTTCAGCACAATAAACAGCACTAGT
>CBIHOL010000027.1:0-45433 GCA_966211905.1 uncultured bacterium | reverse complement strand
GGTAAAAAATACGGAATTGCATCTGACCCCCTCGTAGCTAAATAAATCTGAAACACCCGCCGCTACTACATTATAGTAATTTCAAAGAAATTATCCCTGACACTATTAATCTTCTATTAAAAGGTTGAAGAATTCAGGATTTTTTTATTTAATATTATGCCATTATATATGATGAGACAGATAACATATGTTATTGCTGCTTTATGTTTTATGGCGGCGCTGAAAGTTTCGGCACAGGTAACTTACGAAGAACTTGAATTTGAACCGGATTCAATAACCCGGGCTTATAAAGCGAAAGGGAAAAATTATGCCTATATCCGTTCGAAACGTGGAACAAATGGCGTAAACAAAAATAACCGCGCGGATTCCGCGACTTCTTTAACGATCAACGAGATTGTGCTGGTATTTACCGAAATGGACAAAAACGACCGTCGTGAACGTGAAGAGGCCAACCGCGAAAGATGGGAGAACCTTCTGAAAACTTACCCGGAATATTTTGATTATAGTCCTACGCTTATAAATATGTGCCAGTGTAATTTTAACGGCGACAGTGTGGCGTTTAAAAAACAACAGGGCTTTTACGTGTATTTCGAAGGAGATGAAACTGCTGCTTCTGAACCACCCGCCGAGGAGGCCAAAGTTGCAGTAGCAGCTGCGGCAGTTGCCAAGCCTGCGGCAAAGTCAGAACCTAAACGGGAAGAAAAAGCCGCCGAACCGAAGGAAACTAAGAAGGCAGAAGAGTCTAAGAAAAAAGAAGAAGAACCGGTTGCTGAGAAAAAGAAAAAAGAAGAAGAGCCTGTTGCTGAAAAAAAGAAAAAAGTAAAAGAGCCGGAAGTAGAGGAGACCCCTGCACCTAAGGCAGAACCGGTAGCTGAGAAAAAGAAAAAAGAGAAGAAAACCAAGGAAAAGGATCCTACCGATGATATTACAATGGATCTGCCCGAAGAAACCAAGACCAAGGCGCCTAAAAAAGCCGGGTTCTCAAAACCAAAACGTGCAAAAGATCCGAAGGCTTGCAGACCGGCCTGTTATGAGAATGGGGATGATGATCTGAACGCCTTTTTCAAGGATAATATAGCCCTGAGCAAGAAACAAAAAAAGAAAGCCAAAAGCTGGACCTCCTCGGTGCGCCTTCAGTTAAATTTCGACGGCTCCATTAAGAAAGCTACCGTAACCGGACCTAACCCTGATTTTAATAAGATGGTGGAAGGGGCGATCGCTAATATGAACCTCTGGAACCCATCTGTAAAGAACGGTGTGACCATTAAATCCGATGTACGCATGACCTTGAAGTTTGACAAGGAAACCAAGGCGATGAAGCCCTTCGATGTTACTGTAATGCCTCGCCTGGGACCAAAATGCAAATGCGTAAGCGACGCCGAGATCTTTGGTGACTAGGAAGCAGAATTGTTTAATACATTTTAATTCCCCATGACTATTTCAAGTCATGGGGTTTTTGATTTTTGTACCAAACTGCTGGCACGTAATTATCATAGAGAGCGTGAACCACTGATAAAAAAGGGTCTGATTAAATAACCCCTGCTTCATTGTATGCTTTTAAAATACCTGGTACCTGTATTGGCCTTTAATCTGTTTGCATGCTCTTACCGGCATACAGAATCCACAGAACCAGTGCCGGTGTGTGATAATATTTCCGGCACGGGACCTTTAACCGAACAGCTGGGACTTCCTCAAGAAAAGCTCGCAAACAGCACAGGTCTGTACTCGTTGGAAGATGGTGGAAAAAGCCTGATAGCAAGAGCCTGGTTATGCGATCACGCTTCAAAAACCCTCGATATCCAATACTATATCTTTTCCAAAGACAATACCGGCCTCATTGCCTGCGACTTTATTGTGCGTGCCGCCGATCGCGGGGTAAAGGTGAGGCTCATTATTGATGATATCACCGTTAAGCCCAATTACAGGGAGATCGGGATCATGGATTCTCATCCCAATATTGAGATCAGGGTCTACAATCCGGGTGTAAAGCTCGGCAAGCTTTCGGTCCGGCTAAAAAAGATAGTCTCTAATGCGGGCAAGCTGCACCGGCGTATGCATACAAAAACCTTTATCGCCGACAGGCAGGTAGCCATGGCAGGTGGAAGGAACATCGCAGACGAGTATTTTGATTATGACAGGGAGTATAATTTTCGCGACCGCGACGTGCTCCTGGTGGGAAAGGAAGTTAACAAGGTGGAGGCCTGTTTCGAAGATTTCTGGAACCATCCCTTATGCGTAACATATGCTGAGCTGGCAAATGAAAATAAAAAAAAGAACCAGGACCCGGCACGGTATAACAAGCTTCACAGGTATGCATGTGATACCGTACATTTTTCAAATAAGATCCGTGAACAGATCAGGAACTATCCATCCTACTTCAAATCGATGCAATCTGCAGGAGATTTTGGCTGGGTGGACAACGCCAGCTTTGTTTACGATCCCCCGGCAAAGAACGAAGACCGTCCCGGGCAAAGGGGTTGTATAACGCTTGATTCTCTTGTTTCACTGATAGGGCAGGCAAAAAAAAGTGTCGTAATTCAGAGCCCCTATCTTATTCTTACGGATGATGGTAAAAAGCTATTCAGTGAAACAGTGAAGCGCGGGGTAAAAGTGAAGGTTCTCACTAATAGCCTTGGAGCCACTGATAATTATGAGGCATTCAGCGGTTACCAGAGAGACCGTGAAGGAGTTTTATCAACCGGCATCGACGTGTTCGAATTTAAGCCTGATGCAGCCGTTCGTTACAAGATAATGACGCCCGAAGTGCAATCGGTTATCAGTTATTCTGCTGTATATGGCTTGCACAGCAAATGCATGATCATAGATGATAAGATCACTGTTATCGGCTCATTTAACCTCGATCCCCGTAGCGCGAATTTTAATACGGAGTGTATTGTAATTGTAAGGTCAGAAAATATTACCCGATCAGTTTCACGCTATGTGGAAGAAGAGTTCCTTCCGGAAAACGCATGGCATATCACAGAGGATTTTAATCCCGACAAAGAGGCATCATTTCGTAAAAAAATTAAAGCGACTTCGCGCAAGGTCATACCAAAAGATATCCTTTGATTCCGTTAGCATTGAAAAGTAGAATTTAAAATTTAGAATTTTAATTTTATATTCGAAGCAATGAATCATGCGAGTGAAGGAGACAACGATTCCGGCTGGAAGCAGGAAGTACGTGCTATTACCCTTAAGGCTGCGTCCACCAGCTGGCCATTGACCGCATTCTGCTGTTTTTTCTTCATTTTTGTTGAGATCAGCTTTCGGAACGAACGCACTTATTTCACGCCGTTCATGCTTCTGGACTTCACCGCCGGATTTGTGATCCTTCTTATGTACCTGGTCGGGAAAAAGGTCCGATATCCTGACGCGGTCATTACATATGGTTCATCAGTGCTGGTATCAATAGTGGCTACAATTGCAGCTGTAAATACCGTGCCGGATAATGTATTCACCTATTTCTGGATCGTTTCAATGATAACCGTCGTGCGTGGTTTATTGTATTGCCAGAAGGTATCAACAGTGGCGGCCTTATCGTTCTGTAATCACTTCCTTATTATTGCGGCCACTCTTTATTTCAGACCAGAACCTTATTTCTCGATGCCAAATATCATCAGCACCAATATCATTCAGCTGTTCATGATCATTTTTGCATTGTCAGGCGCTAACATCCGTTATAATCTGACCAAGACCAACTATTTTAATAATTTCCGCATTCGCGCGGCTTCTACTATTATTGAAAATAAGAACAGGGATATAACCGACAGTATAAACTATGCAAGAAGGATCCAGGCTTCGCTTCTCGCTAGCGACAGTCTGCTGAAGACCAGGTTGCCTGATCACTTTATTTTCTTTCAGCCAAAGGATATAGTAAGCGGCGACTTTTACTGGGCCGCCGAACTGCCTGATAGTTCTTTTGCACTTGCAGTGGCTGATAGCACCGGCCATGGTGTTCCGGGAGCGATCATGAGCATCCTTAATATCTCATGCCTGAACATGGCTGTGAGTGCCGCTAACTTAACAAGTCCCGAAGCTATTCTCAACTATGCGCGTAGCAGCATAATGGAGCATATGGCCAACGATGGAAGTGATGAAGGAGGAAAAGACGGCATGGATGCCGTAATGGCTAATTTTAATTTTAAGGAAAATAAGATCCGGTTCGCTGCGGCAAATAATCCTTTGTGGATTGTGAGAGAAGGAAAACTTATGGAATTTCATCCGGATAAAATGCCTGTAGGAAAACCGATGGGCAGGATAACTCCTTTCCGCCTGCAGGAAGTGGCTGTTCAAAAAGGCGATCTTGTTATTATGTTCACGGATGGTTTTCCTGATCAGTTCGGCGGACCAAAAGGTAAAAAGTTCATGTATAAAAAACTCAAGGAGCTTATCATCACACTTCATCAGATGCCTTTGCCGAAAATAGGCCAGGAGTTGCAATCTGAATTTGAGAAGTGGAAAGGCACCTTTGAGCAGGTTGACGACGTGCTTGTTTTTGGAGTGCGCGTGTGAGATTGCCGGCATTTTTTGGACCCGATCATCATCATATCCTTCTTTAAAACGTCTTCGAACATGCTGATTTTTATCATGGTAAACCATTATTTCGTTTTTACAGACAATTGTTAAACATTGTGGTTAAAAATGGTTTAATAGTTTTTTTTTATACTTTTCCTATACACAACTAAAAATCAAAGCCTATGAAAATTAAACTTTTACAAATTTTGGTGGCAGGTTTTGCCATCGCAGGTACCTGTAGTGCGCAGGTGGCCACGCTTTACACCTTTACACAAGTGGCAGGAACTTACAGTGCCATCACTGGTGGAACGCTGGTAGGAAGCACAACAAGTGACGATCAGACCTTTGTTGACCCTACCGCTCCGCTTGGGAGTGGTGCTACTGGTCCTGGTTATGACATCGGGTTTACTTTCAAGTTTAACGACCAGAAATTTAACCGTATTGGTATCAATAATAACGGATGGATCGGTTTTGGACGTTCTTCGCTTTCCCCGGCGGTTGACATTTCAAATACAGGCAGTAACTATAACGTAATATCTTCTACCTCAGGAGCTCTGGCTGTGTATCAGAACCGTGTTGCAGGTCTTTCCCGCGACATCCAGGCACAGACAGGTTCAACGCTGCGCGTACAAACTATCGGTGCAGCACCAACCCGTACCTGTGTGATCCAGTTCGAAAATTACAGGAAGTTCGGTGCAACCGGCGACGTGTTTAATTTCCAGATCCGCCTGATGGAAACCACTAACATTGTGGAAATCATGTATGGTACTTTTACCAATAACGCTACGGCCGGTACGGCTGAGGTGGGCATCCGCGGTAACTCTAACCTTGATTACAGTAACCGTATCACTACCAGCACCGACCCTTGGGCAGCTTCAATACCAGGAACTGCAAACACCAGTGTCGTGAATTATAACAACGCAGGACTTGTTCCGGCCAGTGGGCAGATCTACAGGTGGTCACCAGCTCAGTGTTCAGGTGTACTGTCTAATTTATCTGCTATTGCTGCCCCAACTCTTGTTTGTCCGAATTCAAGCTCGGATATCCAGGTGCTTGGCACCTCCACGCTTTCTGGTCTGACTTACACCTGGTACGCTTCTGACCTTTCAGGTGTTGGAACATGGACTCTTGTAAGCGGAGCTTCCGGAGAATTGTATACTACACCACCAATTAATGTTACCATGTGGTACCAGGCGGTGGTAGGCTGTCTTAGCAGTGCTTCAACAGCTACTTCTTCATCTGCACAGGTAAAGGTTGCTGCACCAACAAGCAGCACTGTTCCGTATTTCGAGGACTTCGAAGGAGTTCAGGCGGTTAACAGGCTTCCGAACTGCTCGTGGTTTGCTGCAGGTTTAGGAACCTCTTTCCAGACCTATCTTGCTCCAAATACAGGTAACCGCGTTCCACTCAGCGGAACTAAGTTTGGCGCTTTTGTTGCCCCTACAAACACAAATTACGTGTTCACCAACGGAATTCAAATGGAGCCAGGCATTACCTATTCAGCAGCTGTAAATTTTGCAACTGAATATACAGGAGCTAATAACTGGACTAATCTTTCACTCATGGTGGCTTCGGCACAGCTCCCTGCAACTGCTACTAACATTGCAACTGCAGCGCCTGCTATCAGCGGACCATACAAACTGCTGAGCAATACATTTACAGTACCTTCTTCTGGTCTGTATTATATCGCAGTACGCGCTACGGGTATTGCCGGTACTGCTCAGTACCTGATGATAGATGATATTTCTGTAACGATCCCTTGTACTCCGCTGTCGGGAAATATTCCGACTATTTCGCTCGTGGCAAGCTCAAATACAGTTTGTCAGAACGATATCGTTTCGTTAACAGCAAATGGAGGTCAGACCTATACCTGGAGTTCAACTTCAGACCCTGGACCGATTTATAGCCCTACACTTTCAACTCCGGGTACATTTACATTTTACGTAACCGGAACTAATACCCTTACCGGTTGCTCTGGTGTGGCTTCAGAGATCATTAATGTGCTTCCGGCACCAGCTGTGAACGGAAACGCACAACCTGCACTTGTATGTAAAGGCGGAAAAGTGATCCTGTCGGCAAACGGTGCTGTGAGCTATGCGTGGAGTAACGGTGGGTCAGGTCCGATCATTACGGCCACCACTGTCGTTTCTAACACCTACCAGGTGATCGGCACAGGAGCTAATGGCTGCAAGAGCAGTGTTGATATCCCGGTTTCCGTAATGCCAAATCCAACAGTTACTGCTTTCGCTTCAGTTCCTACACTTTGTATGGGCGAAAGCGTTACTCTATCTGCGAACGGAGCTAACACTTACATGTGGAGCTCAAGTGGCTCACCAGCGGTGTTGCAGGGTGCAACGGTAACAATTTATCCGCAGACTCCTGCTACCTATATTGTAACAGGTACCGACGTTAACGGTTGCCAGGGATCATTCCAGCTGAACGTTTCAGTTGAAACCTGTCCTGGCTTCGCAGAACATAACCCGGCTGGAAATTTTGAGGTTTATCCTAATCCTGCAAGCGATAAGGTTACCCTGAGGTTTAATTCTGAAGCTGCCCGTACCGTAGCACTGTTCGATCTTAATGGAAAACTGTTACAGGAAAATTCAGTATCCGGACTGCAGCATGAGTTCGCACTCACCAACCAGCTGCCGGGTGTTTATTTTATCCGCGTTTCCGATAATTCAGGAACAAGGAATGTAAAGGTTGTAAAACAATAACTTTTTTTCAGGCACTAAAAAGCCCGCGGTCGGTTAACGATCGCGGGCTTTTTTATTGTATTATTATTATTATTAATTGCTGCGGATCAGCTGTACTTCGCCGCTTATTCTTACTTCATCACTTACCATTACACCTCCGGTCTCAAGTGCCGCATTCCAGTTAAGTCCCCAGTCTTTGCGATTGATCTTTCCGTTAAATGAAAATCCAGCTTTTTCGTTTCCATAAGGATCCTTCATCATTCCTCCGAATTCAACGTCCAGTGTTACCGGTTTGCTGATTCCCTTCATGGTAAGGTTTCCTTTCAGCTGGTAGCCGTCTCCAGACTTTGAAGTAGTGCCTTCGAACTTAATCTCTTTGTGGTTAACAGCATCAAAAAAGTCCGCGCCCTTAAGATGATTGTCGCGATCTCCGCTATTAGTATCGATAGACGAAGGGTCCACTGTTGCCTTCACTTTAGCACCAGAGAAGTCGTTGCCGTTGCTTTCAACTTCTGCATTGAATTTTCTGAACTCGCCTTTTACATTGCTTATCATTAAGTGCTTTACTTTGAATGTTAGTTCACTATGCATTGGGTCAATAGACCATTTTGTTTTTACTGCTGTTGCTTCCATATTTCTTTTTTTTATTGATTAATATTTTTTTGTGAGAGTAAAGTTAATCCACCCAACAGTCGATTTTAATACACATACGTTAATAAATCTATTTTTCTTCCTTTAGTTTAACAATTGATTTTTTAACCACAGTGGAAAAATAGTTTTCGCGCAGAAAAACCAAATCTAATGCAAGCTTCAGAACTATCTCAAGCGAAACAAAGCTTCTTCAATGATTACTAAAAATGAGCCAAACAAAATCTATGAAAACGATGTGCCTATGTGTTTGACTATACCGGGGAATAAGAAACTTCACATATGTGAATGAATTTTCATTTCATTTCACCGATCTTTACATCTTATAATTGAACTATGGAATTTGGTCTTATAACATTTGCCGATATGCTGCCTGAGGAAACCCAGGGAACAGGAAAGAATGCACAAAAGCGTTTAAAGGAATTAATGGAAGAAATTCAGCTGGCCGATCAGCTGGGTCTCGATGTATTTGGAGTAGGGGAACATCACCGTGCTGATTATGCTGTGTCATCTCCTGCAACAATTCTTGCGGCAGCCGCGGTTACAACTAAAAATATTAAGCTGGCGAGCGCTGTCACAGTGCTTAGCTCAGATGACCCCGTTCGTGTGTTCCAGCAATTTGCTACTGTCGATCTCTTATCGGGTGGAAGGGCGGAGATCATGGCAGGGCGCGGATCTTTTATTGAATCCTTTCCTTTATTCGGCTATGACCTGGAAGACTACAATGAGCTTTTTTCCGAGAAGCTTGAATTATTGCTGAAACTAAATACAACCACGCAAATAAACTGGACAGGCAAACACCGTCCTTCCTTTTCCGCAGGCGTCTATCCACGTCCCTTAAATGGAAAATTACCGATCTGGCTAGCCGCCGGCGGTACACCGGCATCTGCAGTTCGTGCGGCAAAATTAGGTCTGCCTTTAATGCTCGCCATCATTGGTGGAATGCCCGAGCAGTTTGTTCCATTTATTAATTTGTATAAAGAAACTGCGAAACAGGCAGGCAGAGATCTCAATTCATTACAGCTTGGTGTTAATAATCACTTTTATGTATCTGAGGATTCTGAAAAGGCCGGGAAGGAATTTTTCCCTTCGTATTCTGAAATGATGAGTCGTATCGGTCGTGAGCGTGGATGGCCTCCGCTTACCTACGACAAGTATGAGTATCTCCGTTCACCGAAAGGCGCGTTAATGGTGGGAAGTGTTGAACAGGTCGTGGATAAGATCTTATACGAACATGAGCTGTTTGGTAACACACGTTTTCTCGCGCAGGCAAGTGTGGGCACTGTACCGCATCATCTGACAATGAAGTCTATTGAATTGTTCGGATCAAAGGTCGTGCCGGCAGTTAAGAAAGCTTTATCCCACACAGCTGTAAAATAGGTTACGCATGCAGAACTAATATTCCATCTTCGCTGTTTTTCCTTCCAGCACGTTGATCAGGAGTTCTGCTGTTGGTCCGGCAGACAATGGATTCTGACCGGTGATAAGCAACCCGTCTATTTCTGTATGTGAAGTGTAGGGCACGATGGCGGTGTGAAAATCGGCGCCTAATTCTTTTAAACGGGTTTCAAGCTGATAGGGAATATTATCGTTGCGCAGGGCCAGTGTTTCTTCTGTATTCGTGAAGCCGGTCATTTTTTTACCTTTTAAAAGACCTGGTCGCATTTCAGCTGCCTTAATAAGTGCGGCAGGACCGTGACATACTGCTGCCACAGGTTTTTGCTGATCTAAAAAATCGAGGATCAGCTGCCCGCATTGTTCATCTGTGGCAAGATCCCAAAGTGGTCCGTGCCCCCCTGGAAAAAAGAGTGCGTCATAATCGCCGGCCTTTAACTGTTGGAACTTCACCGTGTGCTTAAAGAGCTGCTGGGTTTTTTTGTCACTTTTAAAACGGCGGTTTGCCGGGGTTATATGCTCAGTGATCTTGCTCATGGGATCAACAGGAGGCTCACCACCTTCAGGACTGGCAAGAGTTACTTCATATCCCTGGTCGATAAACTCGTAATACGGGTCGGTAAATTCTCCCAGCCACACCCCTGTCGAACTTTCGGTATCCATCATCTCCTTGTGAGAAGTGAGGATCATCAGAATTTTTTTCATGGAACGCTTCTTTAATAACCTCGCAAACAAATCGCATGCCCGCCACCTGCGAATGACAGGATGTTCCACATAAATGACGGTTTCCAAACTGCATGAGTCCGCAAAACCCTTTGTGGTCCGGCATTGCAGGCTCAGATGTTTTGCCTGGTGTCGAACTGAAAACGCTCTGAATTCCTTAATCTTCTGTTAATCGTGTAAAAGTTTCTGCGATGAAGCACCGGTATCTCGTATCAAAAGGTGCTTTTTAATACGTGTGGTAAACATAAGTGATGTTAATTGATAACCAGAAGCAAGAGATCGCTTCACGCGAAAGCTGCGCATTTCGGAAGGTCTTGGCTCACGTATTGGTGGTAACCGGATGGCAGTCGATCCTACTCCAGGCTGATCTTTTTCACGATCTGCCCGTCTGCAGTCTGTACTTTAACGAGCACTATCTGCCCGCCTATCTCGGTAAAAGGCAATAATAACTCGTCTTCCATTTCAGTCTCTTCCATTAGTTTCTGACCTGAGAGATTATACGCACTTACCTTTGCGGTTTTCCCATCTGCTCTTGCATTTTTTATCAGCACCCCGGAAGAATTTTTAGTGATCAGCACAGAGGCTGTTGCATTTTCACTATTCTCCGTAATGCCCACTATTTGCTGGGTACAGATGCGAAGGTCAAATCTTACGGCAGAGGTACTGTCTGCAACCAAACACATGTAGGACCCGGTGCGAAGGTCGTGGTCTTTATTAAGCAGCCGGTCATGAAGGATAACGCAAGCGTCCGGGGACAGGTTCTGAATATCATGCGCGGAAAAGGTGTAAGAACCGGTTTTGCTTGCTCTTGCAAGAACAGGAATAAGATAATCACCGCTTGTATTTAATGGCAGACTATTAATGGAATAATCGTCTTCACCAAAACGTGAGCTGATAGTTGTGTATTTTGAGTACATAGCGCCGGTGCCAAGGTACCCTGGAGTCTGGAACATCTTCCTGGCATCGAGCAATCTGTCAAATTGTGTAGTTGCATCCGCATGAAAGCGAATTGTGGTTTCGTCGTAAGCATTATCAGGACCGAGGATGCTTAGCCTGAAAACATTTCCGATAGAAGTCGCCTGCGAGGAACGGAGGAGGGGATTGGCATTTGTGTTCTCAGTTGATTTATGACTTTCCCTGAAAGTAATGTTGGTGTTGGTTCTGGCAGTGACATAAAACCCCTGTCCCATCGGTACTACCCCGTTTGTGATATAACCGGTCGGATTTGAAACTCCTCCGGCATATGAAATACTTTGTCCAATATCGGGATTGTAAAAATATACCGCACCACCAATAGCGGAAAGATTTGCTGCATCCGCTACAACAAGGTCCCAGTCGATTGGCGCTGCGTATGGGTTCGATACAAGATTAAAACTACTGTTTGAAACCGAGATCGGGATAGTCACGATTCCTGTTACCGGCGGACCACTCACAGAATAGGTAACAGGGGCAGTTGTATATCCGCCTGTTCCCAGGTAAACCCAGTAACCATTGCCACGGGTAAGTGCGCTGGTATAACTCAGAGGAACGTATGCAGCACTTCCGACGCCAGCTTCATTGTACCGTTGTATAGATACAAAATATCCGCCTGCTGAATATTCATTATTGGTACATCCCTGACACGTCATCGGCCACTGACCTTCCCAGTTGGCAACGGTTAATCCAGTAACGCCGCTTGGTCCCAGTTGTGTCCATCCTGTAAATGCTCCAGGTGCAAAAGTTTCAACTGTTACAGTGCCTGTTAATGCCCCGCCAACAACACCGATCATTCCGCTGCGTGAGGCATCTGCTTTTAATTTAATGAAAGTGCTTCCTGCAATTGTTCCTACGGACGGTGTAATCGCATTCCTTATTTCTATTGGATTTCCAATCGTGAGTGTCTGACCTGCCCTGCTCATTGTAAGATCGTATAACGAAAGATTGGGAGAGCTTCCCTGGTCCATCCTTAACGCATTGGTTATTGCTCCGGCTCCATTAATAAGGAGTGAAGACGTTGCTGATCCGATGAAGGCACCATTTCCGACAGTGGCTGGTAAGGTGATAACTCCGCTGAGGGTAAGTAATGTTCCATTTAGTTTAACTGACCCGTTGGATTGAGAGAAGGTATTTACAGTTAAAGGATTTCCCAGCGACAATGCGGCATTGGCCCTGTTGATGGTGAGGTTATTAAATGTTCTTGCAGCAGCGTTTACCTGGCTCATGAAAAGAGAGTTGCTTATAGAACCTGTTCCCGAGATCAGGAGAGAGGACGTTGCCGATCCTGTGATCGATCCGTTAGAAGCGGAAACGGGAAAAATAATGTCACCGTTTAAAGTGAGCAACGTGGTAACCATGGTTATCGTTCCATTATTGTGAGCGAATAATCCGTCAGAAATAATATTATTCCCCAGGACTAAAGTTCCTCCGGTGTGATCCACAGTGAATGCACGTAACGTTCTGGATCCTGCGGTGGTTTGATCAAGCCTCAACGAATTCGTTATTACCCCTGAACCGTTCAGGGTCAGTGAAGAGCTCGCAGATCCGATAAAATAACCATTGGTCAATGCAACAGGCAAGGTAATAGTTCCGCCTATTGTCAGTGACGTGCCTGCAAGGTCTATAATTCCGTTTGTCTGCGTGATACCATCCACCAACATCAGGTCGTTCCCTAATACCAGGGTCTGTCCTGTTCTGCTGATCGTAAACCTGCTCATTGACCTGGAGGAGGAAGTGCTTTGATCCATCACCAGCGGATTTGTGACTAATGCTGCGCTTGCGGCGATTGTCAGAGAAGATGTTGGAGAACCAATGATACTCCCGTTTGCAGCTGATGCAGGTAAAGTAACGGCACCATTAAAGGTTACGAGTGTTCCTCCCAGATTAAGATTTCCGTTTGTCTGATCATACGTATTTACGATCAGTGGATTGCCGGCTGTAAAGGACTGCCCCACGCGGTTAACAATAAAACTATTCAGCGTGTGAGCGGCGGCATTGGCCTGGCTCATAAAAAATGAATTGCTGATATTGCCTGTTCCACCTATGCTGATAGATGAAGTGGCAGAGCCGGTAATACTACCGTTGCTGGCAGAAACAGGAAGAGTGATAGCACCGTTTAAGGTGAGGCTTGTTGCACCAAGGGTTATTGTGCCATTAATGTGACTGAACTGACCTGTACACACAATGTCGGTACCAAAGATCAGTGTGCCTGCAGTGTGATCTATTATAAAAGAATGAAGGGTCCTGCTGTTCGTATTGGTTTGATCGAGCCTTAATGAATTAGTGATGGCTCCACTGCCGTTTATTGTTAGCGACGAGGAAGTGCTTCCGATAATGTAACCTGTAAGTGCTGTTGCAGGAAATGCAATCACTCCTCCCGCAGTTAATGAGCGGCCATTAAGATCAATAAATCCGTTGGTCTGCGAATAAGCGCTCGCCACCACCAGGTCAGAACCAAGAGTAAGTGTTTGCGTTAAACGATCGAAGGTAAACCGGTTCAGCGTGCGGTTAGCAGAGGAACTCTGATCCATCAGCAATTGATTGGTAATGGCGAGAAGGCTGGTTGTAATATTTATTGAAGAGGTGGCCGACCCGCGAAAGCTTCCGTTGACAGAGGAAGCCGGGAAGGTAATGGCGCCACCCAGGGTCAGCAATGAAGGTCCTATACTGCAGGTGCCATTCAGATGTTCGAAAGTAGAAACGTTCAGTGAGTTGCCAAGTGCAAAGACCTGGGCGTTGCGGTCAATAGACAAATAATTTAATGTTCTTGCGGCTGCGCTCGCCTGACTCATAAAAAGGGAATTGGTAATGCTTCCAGTCCCCCCGATAACTAGAGTGGAGGTGGCAGAACCAGTCATGCTTCCATTTGTTGCTCCGAGAGGAAAGCTGATGTTTCCGTTCAGCACAAGTGATGTTGTGCCAAGGGTCACGGGACCATTCGAATGATCAAAAGAAGTTGCACAGGTAATATCCGTGCCTAAAACCAACGTGCCTCCTGTATGATTTATTATAAATGTATGCAGGGTCTTGTTGGCTGACGCACCCTGGTTCAGCCTTAGGGCGTTGGTAATTGCTCCGACGCCGTTAATGGTTAGTGACGACGAGGCTGAGCCTTTGAATTCACCATTGAGTGCAGTTGCCGGAAATGTAATGATACCCCCGATACCCAGCGATTTTCCATTCAGATCTATTGTTCCGTTAGAAAGAGTGAAGGCATTTAAAACGTCCAGCGCATTGCCGATGGTAAGCGTTTGCCCGGTGCGGCTTAATGTAAATCTGCCCAGATCATTGGTTGATGAAGAAGACTGATCCATTAACAGGGAATTCGTCATTAAGGAAGCGCTCGCCGCTATTGCAAGGGTTGAGGTTGCAGAACCCCTGAGAACCCCGTTGGTTGCGGATACAGGAAAAGTCACAGTCCCATTCAAGGTCAACGCGTTGCCGTTAAGATCAAGTGTCCCGTTGATATGATTGAGATCATTTCCTATTGTTAAAGCGCTGCCAAGAGTAAGACTTCCTGAAGATGCCCGGTCAAGTATAAGCCTGTATAAGCTTAACGTGGTACTAAAAGTAATCGTGCCGGCAGGTCCGGTGCCGTTCACAGATAATATTGAATTCGCGCTTCCAACAATCGCCCCGCCTCCTGAAATTATGCCATTTAAAGTAAATGTGACAGTGTTTACCGTGGGTAGTCTGAATAAGGAGCCTGTAGTAATGATCAGGCTGTTGCTTACACTCGCATTGCTGGCGTTGCCTAGCTGTTTTTGTCCTCCGCCATTAAGCACCAGATTATAATAGGATGCTTCCCGAACCGCCTGTGTAACTGTGCCCGCATAATTAACGGTGCTTCCGCTTGCAAGGGATCCGAATACAGGACTCGTAAGATGCTGAATGGTAAGTGTGGCAGAATTTGAAACATCTACTGTGCCTGTGAAAAGACTGGTTGCCGGGATAATAAATTCTGTCCCCGTAACTCCGTCACCTGTCTGCACTTTTGATCCTGCGCCGCTCACGGTCCAGGCAAGCACTATAGTTGCGCTGCTGCGATTCGTGATTATATACAGGCAGTTGCCGGCTGTGAAGTTGGCGGGACTGGTGCCTGAGCCGTTGGTATTTAATCCCCACGTAGAGGTAAGATTCAGATCGCCTGTTGATTTGGAATAATAGGTTGTCTGAGAGTTTACCCATGCCGATATCAGTAGAAAAATAGCAAGCAGTAGCCTTTTACTGCTGATTTTACTTATAATTTGTTGAAATCTTACGTGTGTAGGTTTTGGCAGGGCGGAGAAGGGGAAATTTTTCATTTATGGGCGGATTCGCTTATGGTTCTAGCAGAGCTGCTTTTTTTAGTGACGTAAAGATGCCACAAAAAAGCCATACTTTAACACCGGCATGGCATCAGTTTTTCACATTTTTGCCTTAAAACACGAAAAACTTACATCTGAAAGGTGATCGAATGGCGACAAATGTTAAACCGCGGATCTGGTTAAGGTCGCCTAAAGTTCGGTGTATGTAAACAAGAAGTCTGTTCTGTCAAGAAAGTCCAGATCCCCGGCGCCTATCCGGTACTTTGCCCTCACGTTTGCGCCTGCATCATTCGAATCGCAGAGAGTGGATGTACCCAATGGTGCCAGGGATGGAGTTAAAAAATAGAATTCAAAATCATTTTTTTTAAGCGATTCCTCCCAGCATTCATGCCGCAGATCCTCATAGATCTCGCCGGGACGTAGCGTACTCTTGCTTGTTACAAAACAGGCAGAATGATAGGTGTCGGTTACTGCGTAAGTAATTGTGTACTTGCTGTTATTGTGGATCCTTAGTGAATAATGGCATTCTTCCGAATCTTTTCTGCAACTGCATAAAACAAAAACCGCCAGGCAACATGCTATCGGAAAATATTTTTTCACTTTACATCAGGTTGGTATTTTTTTTATCTGGCAGAAAGCTTAAAAAACTTTTTACTGATAGTACTCCCATCATTGAAGTCGAGTCGAAGAAAATAAAATCCTTCTCTCAGATCAGCTGTGTTAATTTGCTCGGACCCGTTTATGCTGATTGGTGAATTCATCAGTTCTTTTCCTTCAACAGAATAAATATAGCAGGTGCCGGCAATACCAGAAGGCTTGGTAAACAACAGTTTGTTGACAACCGGGTTTGGAGCGATGTTTACATTTGCTGCCAGGATCTCTTTAAGAGCTGCGGGATTCTCTGGAATAACCAGCTGAACATGGGCAGGCGATGCATTAAAATTGAGCTTCCTTCCCGAGCGATCCATGGCGACGATGTTGGAGATGGAAAAGTTCATTGTAGCTGGTATGTATATATCGCTGCGGGTTTTGAGGTGTAACTTAAAGGCGGTGCCATCAGAGATATTGTAAACATTGTTACGGTCGTTGCGGCATACCGCCAGGTCAATACTGCCGGCGCGACCATGTGACACAGAAATAAGATTAGTGGAAGGATGCCCGATGACACTGGAGAACGTTTCAAATACGGTAGCTGCAGTGTCGAACAGTTGATCGGGATATTCCATTGTTAAACCAATCGCGCAGATGCTGTCAATGGCAACCAGGTTATCTCCAATAACAAAATCGAGGGTTAAAGTTTCTCCGGTGCTTACAGGATCTTTATCGGCGATGATGTTGATCGGAACAGAAGCGGCGGTAGTGAGCTGGATCGTATTCGCTACACTTTTTTTAAAAGGATGAGTGTTTCCGTAGTTCAGTGCTATCGGCAAAACATCTGCATTGTCAACTGTACCATTGCCGTCGCAGTCTGCGTGTTTTGCATTCACAAGATAGAGGCTATACGCATTCCAGTTAACAGACTGAGCAGCCGCCCAGCTGGCTCCGTGGTTGGTGCGCGGCGTTCCGGAATAACCGCTGGCAGCGCCTACATAAAACAGGTCGAGAAAATCAACGGTCAGATCATAGTTGGCATCGCCAGGCCACACGTTAGGGACTCCCGCTGTAGAGCCTCCGCAATCAAAATCAACGAACGCATAACCGCCATGTCCACCCTGCGTGCAATCTGCTGCAATAAAACGGATGGTTACAGGTTGACCAATGTATTGTGAAAAATCGAATGACACAGGTGTCCATGGTTTATAAATATGACTTGGAAGATTGGGGTATGGTATGAAACCCGGAGTCGCAGTGCCTGAGCCGACAGCTACTATCTCAAGCGTACTACTGGGGATTACCTGGTTATTCTGATCATATGCCATGATCCTGAAATATGGCTGATCAAGATACGTGTGTCCTGTCATGGCGACAAACATGTATGAAAAATTTACGAATGGCTGGTTCGACGTTACCGTGAAGGTCCTGTCCAGGATGCCGACGCCGTTGCCATTCCCCATATGATTGACCCTGGCAAATGTGCCTCCGGTGTAGTTGGATGGAAAAAAGAGGCCAAAATAGTTTGCATAGTTTGGCGTCACATTAGCATGAAAGGCCGTTGGATCATTGGTGCCTGTGATGTTTGCGCCTGTATATGGAGTAATGTTAACAGGTGCATCCGTTGATGTGGCCGCAGTTGAGGCCGTGTAAAGGGTCCACCCGGTAAAATCCTGATCTTCAAAATCAAGATTGCCGCAGTTGGACTGACTATAAGAAGTCAGTGTGACGGCAATAAAAAGCAGGGCAAGTAAGGATCGTTTCATGCAGCGGATTATTCATATAAAAATAAGAAAAATCCTGGTATCAGCGTTGTTGCATACCTTCCCTGCTGCTTTATGTATCGGGTTCATGAATTTTTAAAACAAAGAACAAGAAACCAGGAACAAGGAACAAGAAACAAGAAACCCGCCCGCCATCCGATGATACCGAAGGCGTCCCGATGGCTATCGGGACCGCCTATGGCGGAAAACCCGGAACAGTGTCAAAGTATCTCAATCCCCATCGTTAACATGATACTATTTCTCCTGAGATCCACCTTTTCTATAAACCACGTGTCGGTTTGATACGGCAGATAATTTTGATCATACCTCGTTTGCCTCATGCAATACGAAAGATCAAATGAATAGAAGATCTCCTTACCTATCCTCGCCTTGAAGCCAATTCCTGCAGCCCCATAATAGCCGGCTTTTTTATCGTATCTCACTCTTTGATCGTCTGGTGTATCCTGGGTAATTATGTTGCCGCCGACGTTCAATTTGCAGAACAGATTTTTTTGCTTGTTAATATAGTACCTTCCGTCAAGGAAGATCGCAGCGGTATTAAAATAGTTTGCACTATAATTATAATAGTTATTCCTGTTCCTGAATTGTATGTCGATTCCGATACCCGTAAAGAACCGGGAAAACCTGACACCATTCACCATCAGGAAACCGGGATTTACCCCCGACTGCGTATAATTCAGGGTCAGCTGTTGCATGCCACCGTAAGTCACCTGCGAGTAACAATTAATACAAGGCAACAAAACAATTATGCAGAAAAAAAATATCCTTTTCATGTTAATGTATGATTATTGAGCTTTTTAACTGAATATTAAATTGCTGGTCGTACGTATAAATTTTAATGGCATTGTCAAGCATCACAAATGCCAGCTGGTTTAGTGCTACCACATCCAGCACGTTGCCGATACTGAGCGTTTGTTTTAGCGTCACATTTGTGACATCTGCTGCATCAAGTACTTTTAAACCTGCGTTCCCATCGCATACAAACAGTACGTTGCCGTCCTTGCTTAGTCCGTGTGGATTTGAGAACGGATATGATTTTAATAATACCGGGCTGCGGAGATCCTCGATATTCAGCACGTCCATCTGGTTAGTAAATCCACCGCAGGTATTACCGCTTCGCAAGGTGACAAAAGCAAATTTATCGTCCGCTATCACAGGATCGCAAACTCGTGCATGACTGAAGCGGCCTGACATGGCCGGATGAGAAGGATCGCTTATACTGTAAATGGACATTCCCGTTGTGGAACCCATAAAGAGATTGTCTTTAAAAGGAAAGATGGATTCGATCTCTCCAATCAGAAATTGTGAATCCTCCAATTGGGGGTTTTGTTTATCCGCGAGCGTAAAGGTCTTGAGGTAATTGCCACTTAACGCGTACAGGTGGTCCCTGGTTATTGTAAACACCGACAGGCTGCTTCCGACTGAGTTTCCGCCTGTGGGGTAAATTGCTGCTCCGGGCACAGCACTACCAGAATAAGAATCAAAATACTGCCTCTGCTGGTTATAGAAAGCATCTGTTACAGTGGTGTCCTTGTAACTCCATGTGGTCTTTATCACCGATGAGTCCGCATTTGCCGGCAGCTCCCTGTTTGGGAACACATTGGAAATTGTTTTTTCAAAATGAATATCGTCGCTCGATCTGACACTGAACACAAACAGGTCCATATAACAATCAGCATACAGGTAATTCTCCTTTAGTGAAACACCCCTGTTGCCGGGGATAGGAATAAATCCCTTATTGACAGGGTTGCCGGGGTTACTGTAATCGATCACGTGGATACCTTTATCCTTTTCGTTCACATACATGGTGTTGTTGAGAAGAACAAAACTC
The DNA here is from genome assembly GCA_966211905.1 of uncultured bacterium. GTDB lineage: Bacteria > Bacteroidota > Bacteroidia > B-17B0 > Aurantibacillaceae > Aurantibacillus. The sequence continues at coordinate 25,968 of CBIHOL010000027.1, read as the reverse complement.
CCCGGATCTTCAAGCTGCCTTGCTGCCTGCAGCCTGGCGCTCTCTATGATCTCTGGCCGGATGGAGCGTTCGGCGCGACGTATGGTATATGTCCTGTATTCTGTGTCCTTTATACAGGAGGTGAGGGCTGCAATGAGCAGCAGGTAAAGGATTTGTTTCATGTCTGGTGGTCTGTCGTTTATAACTTGACGCTTCTTATCCAAAAAAGCTGCACCGAAAAAAAATTATATAAAAAAATCTCCCTGGTCAAGGGAGATTTTAAAAATGAAAGGAATGTGGTTTTTTACTTCGTTATAATAAATTTAGAGACCGTAACAGATCGTTCCGAAGCCACTTTTAGAAAATAAGGGCCGCCGGGCAGATCATTTAATTTCAGATCTTTATTTAAAGCGGAATTTTCGGATCGCACTGTTTCCGAATATACAGTCTGTCCAAGGATATTGCTGATATCAACCTGATAAGGTTCGTTCGCCTGCATACCTTTTAATTCGAGTTTAAAGTTACCATCGTTTGGATTTGGCCACAGCACTACCGTATTTTTTACGGATCCGTTATCCCGCATACCCACAATGTAATTCGTTTTTTTGACATTCACTTCTATGGCAGCTCCTTCGGCCGGCTGGCTTTGACGGTACACATATTGGGACATACATGCACTATATGTATTGCCGCAAGTCATACTTACAGTGACGCAAATATTATAAACACCTGCCGCAGAATATGTGTGGGAAGGTGTGAGACCTGTTGAGGAACTGTTGTCGCCCCAGTTCCAGCTTGCATTGCTTGCATTCGGAGGGTAGTTTGCCCACAGATCCCAGGTTAAATTCTGCATGCTATTCTTCTGAAGCGTAAACGTTGAAAAAGCAGAACAGTTCGTCATATTACTCACAGAAACCAGTTTTATGAGCGTGTCCTGGCAGTTGAATGTGGCATTGTAATATGCCCGGTGGTATACGTTGTAAGTAAGATTTCCGGGGAAAGTATGAGAAATAGTATCAAGTGAGTAAGAATAAACCGGGGTAGAGTAATCGCCAAAATCCCAATAGTGCAGAACGCTTACGCCGGTACTGGTTGGTGTGCTGCTAAAGAACACCTGTCCGTTTGAACCCACGGTATAATTGAAGCCTGCACTGATATTGCAGGGAACTGCGGTCACAGAAACACTTTTTATTGTAGTATAAGTACAGATCGAAGAATAGCTCGTAGCAACTACAGTTGTATTGTATATACCGGAAGCTGTGTACGTATGAACGGGCTTTTCCAGGCTACTTGTGCCGCCATCTCCAAAAGCCCAGGAATAAGTGTAACCGCCCGAAACCGGTCCGGTTTCATAAGGCCAGAAAGTGACCTGTCCGTTGGGTCCGTAAATTGTGTAAACTGTAAGACTTGTAAAACAAGGTGCGCTGGTGATCGTAAGGTTTTTTGCGACTGTTGCGCTGCAGGCAGGTGTTGCGGAAGAATCGTACATGGTGAGGGTTACGGTATAGATCCGATTGTCAGGGTAGTTTAACGTTATGTACGACCCTGCGTTGTAATAATTCCCATAACCTGTTGACCAGGCATAGATAGTACTTGATGTAGTTCCTGTGGATGTGCTTTGCAAAGTAGTGGCACCATTAGCACCGAGGGTGAAATTAAAATTGGCGGAACATTGTGCGTTAATGGTTGCTGTGGTAATAGATACGAGCAAAAAAATTGTCAGCGCGGCTTTTCTTTGAAAGTTGCTTTTTTTCATAGGTTCAGATTTTTAGGTAAGCTAATATATAAAAATATATCGTCTATCCTACAACTGAGTTTAAACCGGTCATTGGTTGTAATAACCTATCAAGTGCAACTCGCTGTTGATCACTGCGCACCTGCGTTACCGGGTACGCGTGAATATTTTGCCTTAATAATTAATTTTTGTTTTTTAAGAGTGCCCCTGGCGGCGGCACTATCCGCATCCATTACTTCTTCTTCAATATAGTCGGTTTCTATCAGCTCTCCGGCCACGCTGAGCCGTTGTCCTTCTTCTACAACAGGTTCCCAGGCCTGACGGCCATCTATATAATATACATCAGCCTTATCGGTTACCACTACAGCGCCCCTCTTGGTGTTCCTGGCAGTACCGTCAACAGTTATCGGTTCACCTTTGCGTGAATAAGCAAGGCTGTCTTCACGCATGGCTTTGTTCTCCGCGTTCCCCCGGTCGTGGTAAGAGGAGCACATGGAAAAAATAATAAGGCATGCCAGACATGCTGCTTTTTTTATAGTGAAAGACATCAGCTTCCTTATTGAACCATTTTGTTTTTCCATACCTGATTTCCACTTAAAAGTTATTTACAAAGGAAACTTATTTTTTTGAGATCTCTCAGCAGAATCCGTGGGATAAAAATTACTTTCAACTCTTTTATTTTAGGTGACTTTAGTTGCTGGAAATCCACGACCTGTTGTGTGTAATAAGTAGATAGTAAATTCTTAATCTCAGAGCTTATACCTCAGACTCACAATAAAATTCCTTCCCGGTGAATTTACTCCACTGGCGAAGGTCCGGTACCTGTTATCGGTTATATTTTCACATGCGAGATTCAATCTGAACTGCCTGGTAAAGTTATAACCTGCCCTGATATTAAGAGTAAACCATCCTGGCATCCCCTTTGGCGTAGCGTATTGCAGGTTATCTTCTCCGCTTGGACTATATTCGCTGAGGTTCTTCTTACCACTATAACGGGCAAAAAATTCCACTTCCATGTTTCGTGATTTATGTATCAGGCTGGTTTGTCCGAACATGGGGGGAATATGATCGAGAGGAATTACAGTGTCGAGCTTTACTCCTGTATAGCGTCCGTACGTATAATTAAGCGTGCTTTTTATCGCGGTCTGCTTATTGAGGTCAAATTGCACGCCTCCGTTAAACCCGTACAGGTATGATCGATCGGTGTTTTGCATGGCCTGTACTTTTAATTTTGTGCCGTTATAATCTACCGAATCCTGCCCGTTTAAATTAAAATCGCCGAGGGTCAGGTAATTTTCCACAAGTGTATAGAAAAACGTAAGATCAAACTTGAACCGACCGTTAATGATCTTATTCAGACTCATTTCGAAATTATAGGCATACTCAGGTTTTATTTCAGGGTTGGCCACGATCAGTACAGTGCCCGATTCAAACAACTTTGTCATATCGTCTACATTCGGCGTTCTGAAGCCTGTATTCGCCAGCACACTGAATTTGTAGTCGTTCGGAGCCTTCCAGGTAAATCCAACACAGCCTGTAACGGCGTTACTTTTTTGTTTTGCGGTTTTGAACGGAAAATCAAAAGGGAGGGTATCGGTAAAATTTGCTACGAGAGACGTACTGGTAAACCTTAATCCATCGGTGATCACAAAATTTTCATCCACTTCAAATGAATGCGACAGGTAGATGGCATAAGTATTCATTGTGTTATCCGGAGCATAACGTGTATCTGCCCTGAATACACTGTCTTTTGCGATGTCATGTGTATTGGCTTTTGATTGTACGTCGTTGGCTGTTAACTCTGCACCATAACGGAGCTCGTGACGATTTGTAATGTCTTTCGTGATATCCAGGTTGCCACTGAGCACAGTCACATCTTCCATCTGGCTTACACGGTTATTATTTCTGAAACGTCTTGTTACACGGTCCTGGTCAATTTTCTGATAAGCGAGGATCAATTTTATATTATCGCTGATTGCTGTTTTGCGGTCATTATTTAAAGTGTATGCAGTTAACAAGCGGTTCTGCGTATACTTATTTTCAGCCCATCTTAAATTCGCACCTTGATAATCGCCCGCCAGCCTGTCAAATCGTGGCAGATCCTGATTCAGGCTCATTTGAAAATTCAGATTATGAGTCAGATGTTCGCCGGTCCGTAATGCGAATCTCTGCATGATATCGGTTTGATTATATCCGCTTCCGGCCATAATATTATTGTCGGCGCTTTTAACCATCGAATCCCTGTTTCCAAAACGCTCTACATAATAGTTCCGGTCCCATGTATTGGAGTAACCCGCCAGTTTGGTAGATCCGGCGCGCAAATCTCCAAAATCGGAGTATGTGATATTAGTCAACGCTGCGAATTTTTTCCAGCCGAGATTAAAGTCTATATGCCCCGTCTTTTCCCGGTTGGCGCTGCCGTAACGAGCCAGCGCGTTCACTTTAAGCAGCATTTTATCTTCGGTGCTGAAATCTGCGTTCTTGGTGTAAAAATGCATTACTCCGCCCAGGGCATCACTTCCGTATATAGTTGACGAAGGACCAAAGATCACTTCAGCACGATCCAGCATCTGTGCGTCAAGTGTCATCACATCCTGCAGGTGTCCGGCGCGATAAATAGCGTTGTTCATCCGGATCCCATCAACCACTATCAGCACACGACTCGCCTCAAAGCCTCTTAAATTAGGACTGCCGCCACCGAGCTGACTCTTTTGCAATGCCACGTTGCCGGTGGTTGCCAGCAGATCGCCCGTATTTGCCTGATTGGTGAACTCAATGTCTTTTTGGTTTAAGACATCGATCATATAAGGCACATCGATCTTTTTTTCTTTTATGCGATTTGCAGAGAAAACAACTTCGTCGAGGGTCACGATCTTTGGGATCAGCACAATATCCCAGTGTGACGACGACGTAGATGTAGTTGCGCCTTTTGGATATAAGAAGGCGTTGTACAGCGGATGATAGATGGTAAGTCCACCTTTGTCCAATGTGGTAATATCGGCCTTGCCATTAAGATCTGTTCGTACAGTATTATTTTGGGTGTCGATAATTAAAACGTTGCTTATCCCTTCGCGTGTTGAAATGTCGCGAACAGTCACAGTTTGTGCACGCAAACCAATGATCACAGACAAGCAGACGAAAAATAAAATGTTTTTCATCTGTGTAGATTAAAAATGAATTAAATGGAGTTATTTATCCTTTGCGAAAACGGAGCGGGGTAGGGGGGCGTTCCCAGACCGCATAATGTCCCTGCGCAACGTGAAATTCCTGCGTCAAAGAATGCATGCGCGTATCTGAGGGGTGATCGAATGCAAGGTCTGGGAACTGGGACGTGAAATTAAGCCCGAATAGAAAAGCCGTCAGCAGGTTAAAATTATTTTTCTGATCGTCGTTTTCGCTGAAAAACTCTGCGAAGAGAAGATCTTCCTCGGTATCTTCAATGATAAATACCAGGGCATCCTGCCCTCTTTTTTCTACATGCAGCACTTCATGATATTTTCCATTTACTACCAGCTCCCGGTTCTGATCTTTCCACTCTATTCCTCCGAAATCTTTATACAGCTCGTGGAGCGGCACTGCCAGGGTTTTTACAGCTTTCTCATTTCTTTGCAACGCTTCAATCCTGAACCGTTGTTTATGTGTGCTGATGTAGGTTTCGAAAATCACGAAACGCAGGCATAATATCAGCAGAAGGACAATAAATGCGAAGTTGGTATAAATATGCATTCGGTTGCGCAATCATTGTAAATGTATCATTAATTGGTGACACAGAGCAATTTGCGATGTACGATTGACGATTTTACAGTTCGGAAACACACGTACGTTTTACACGATTACACCAATTATCAATTCACCAATTCTTAAAAATTACACAATTAGAACGGGGTTCACTTCGGCATACATAACAAAAAGCCGCTGATATTTTTTGTATCCCCTTTACAAGGTTTCAAAGACCTGTAAAAGGATCTTCTTAAGTTCTGAAATGGAGCTTGGTTTCCTGAAAATACCGTTCACTCCAAAAAGCGGTGCGTGATCTTTTTCCACAGGTGTTACCAGTCCGGAAAAAATATACACCGGAACTACTATACAGTTGTTGATCCTTATCTTGTTGAGAGCCTCAAAGCCTGAGAAAAACGGCATGTTAAGGTCGGCCAGGATCACATCAGGAAGCTTGAATCGGCTGTTTTTTTCCGCGTTATCACCTGTAAAGTAATCGACCAGCTGGGAACCATTGTACACGAAAATGATCTCTGCATTAGGAGCCACTTCATTGATCGCTACCTGGAAGATGTATTGGTCATCAGGTGAGTCGTCGGCAACCAGAACTGTGAACTTTTTGTCTATCTGTTTCATAACATTGGTTTAAATTGGAAACTTTATTTCTTTCGTTTAAAATCCTGCTGAGTTTCTAATAAACACAGTAATCAAAGTGTTTCTTTTTTTCGTCAAAGAATACGTAACCAACCGTCTTTACTTCCTCTTTTTCGCGGATACCCGGAAGCTTATTTAACGTGACAATGAAATTGAATTTAAAATGTTTGTTGATGGGTGTGGTCGTTGAAAAAGCGATGGACTTGGTTTGAAATCCCGAACGATAGATCTGCAGTTTATAATTCTGATCGAGTGTGAGTTTTAAACGGAATTCATCTGTATACCCGGATTGAACCAGCGTATCATTTCTGAATAACGCAAAGTGTGCCGGAATGGCTTCGTCTTTATACGAAACAACCTGACCTTTAACCTGGAGATTCTGCCCGTTTAAAAATTGAGTGGCTGAGATCGCCAGGCAGATAATAATGTGTTGTACTGTTTTCATGCCAGTACATATCCCAATTTCGTACCGTAAACGTAAAACAGTGATATATAGGTGATTAAGTGTGCCAGATGCCTGGTTATTTTCCAGAATCCGGTCAGTTTTTCCAGGAAATGGAAAACAATGATGGCTTATTTCAAAGTAATTTCGTCCTGAAGCTGGGCCACTGTTTGCGATAGAATATCGTTTACGCCTGAAAATAATGCAGGAAGTTCTTCCAGGTTTAGCTGCTGTTTTGCGTTCGTTTCAAGTTGCCGGATCTTTTCTTTCAGAACCACGATTCCCATGTTATCGATGCTCGGTTTAATTTTATGGGCAAGCTGAGAGAACAACAAATAATTTTTATTGCTGAGTGCCTCCTGCATTAACAGAGTGGTGTTGTTAGTTTGCTCTATAAACAGCTTTATCATGTCCCTGACAAATTCTTCGTCCCCGCCGCTGATCGTTTTAAGATTATTAAGATCGTACAGTTTTTGTTTCCGTACTTCTGCATCTGAAGATAGTTTTATAGAAAGATGCTGACCGATGATGTTCAGCATAACATCTTCCTGGAAAGGTTTGGTGATGTAATCCACAAATCCCACCTGCCGGCAAAGTTCCAGTTCACTTTTAAATGCGTTTGCAGTTAAAGCGATCACGGGGATGCGCAGCTTCATTTTTTCAATGATGTGTTTCCCGGCCTCGATACCATCCATCTCCGGCATCTGGAGATCCATCAGCACGATATCAAATTGCTGGTCGTTTGCCAGCAGCTCAACCGCTACTCTTCCATTAATTGCTTCTTCCACCCTGCATTTGTATCGTTCAAGTGTTTTTCGTGCTACTGCACGGTTGAAGTCATTGTCCTCAACAAGCAGGATCCGTCTTCCCTCCAGCATTCCTGCGGATATCTGGGGTTTTCCTGTCTGGCCCGGTGCCATTTGTCCAACGTTCAAATGAAAATCTATCTCCACAACAGTTCCGGTGTTCTTAGTGCTCTTTACACGAATATTCCCGTTCATCAATTGCATCAGTTCATATGTAATTGCCATGCCCAGGCCGCTTCCACCAAACTTCCGCGATGTGGATGAATCTTCCTGTGTGAATTTTTTGAAGATCCTCTCAAGATACTCTTCCTCCATTCCTATACCGGTATCTTCAACTGAAATGATGATCCTGTGTGTGGCCGCCGACATCTCTTCCACGCGGCACTCTATATAAATACCACCTGTATTTGTGAATTTAATGGAGTTACCCACCAGGTTCAGCAGGATCTGTCTAATACGGAAAGCATCTCCCTGGTAAACCATTTCCTTTACTTCGTGATTGGCAAGACTTAAGATCAGACCTTTTTCGCGGGCGGAAGAATTCATGATCTGCTTTACTTCTCTCAGTGTATCGGCAAGCTTGAAGGGATAACTTTCCAGCACCAGCTCTCCAGCGCGGATCTTCGAAATATCGAGGATATTATTCAAGACCGCGAGCAGATGCTGTGAAGCCATTGAGGCATTGTTCACATATTTTTTCTGCTTGCTGCTGAGCTCCTCGAAAGAAAGTTCCCTGATCATGCCGATGATACCATTCAGCGGGGTGCGAATCTCGTGACTCATATTAGCAAGAAAGGCTTCCCTGGCTTCGGTTGCTTCTTCGGCCTTAAGCCTGGCCAATTCGAGCTGCTGGGTAAGTTTCTTCTGTTCTGTAATATCTAAATGGATCCCTATTGATCCGATCATCTGTCCTTCATCATTGTAATTTGGCGCCCCGCTTATCATCCACCATTTTTCTTCGCCCTTGTTATTCTTTACAAACACTTCGTAACTGTCGGATTCGCCACGTTCCCTTCTTTGTTTTTTTTCAGCCACTACTGTTTTTGCTGCACCTTTGGCAAAGAGTTCAGCGGCATTCTTGCCTTTAAGATCTTTTTCAGAAAAGCCCGACATGCTTTCAAACGCTTCATTAAAATACTGGATGTTCTCTTCAAGGTCCACCTCCAGCAATCCGAGCTTCATATTCTCAATAATATTCCTGTATTTCTCTTCCTGTGCTTTCAGGATTTTTTCCGCATTCTTCCTGACAGTGATATCCCTGGCGCTTGAAATGATATACCCCATGGAGTTTATTTCGATATATCTTACCACCACTTCAACAGGAAATTCCTCGAGTGTACCCTGTTTAATATATATACTATCGTAGGTTTTGAATTTCTGTTGTTTGAGTTCGGCCACATGCTCTTCCCATTTACTGCGGGTGGAAAACACCGGGTCAATATCAGACACCTTATACCGCGTAACTTCCGCCGGTGGAATGCCTAAACGCAATGAAGACTCATTGTTCAGATACAGAAGCTCACCATGTTCTGTGGCCACCTGCATAGCATCAGTGGTATTATTGATCAGGTTCTTAAATAAAAGAAGCTCCTGGTTGGTTTCAATGATCTTTTTTTCGGCGTCCTTTTGCCGGCTGATGTCAATGGCCAGTGATATGAGCTCTATGGTTCTGTCTTCCCTCACCGATATCTGCACACTTTGGCCGATCCATGCTTCACTTCCTGTTTTGGTGATGATGGGAAATTCGTAATACGAAGACGCTTGTCTTTTTTCCAGCTGCTGCTCGTAAAATTTCCGAACCTCGTCCCTTTTGTCCGGACGCACCAGGTCGAGATAATCCATGCTAAGCAGTTCTGTTTCAGAAAAACCGGTTATCCGCTGCGAGACAGGATTTACGAAGGTGAATCGTCCGTGCCTGTCTGTTTTGTAGATTATATCGGTAGAGTTCTCAATGATATTCTGGTAACGGCGTTCGCTTAATTTTAATAAGCTCTCCGCTTTTTTCTGCTCGGTGATATCTCTTGCAATACCCAGGTAACCGATCACTTCGCTGGTAGCATTGCGGATAGACGACACCGAAAGACTTACATTAATGATGTCACCACTTGCAGTGATATATTTCCATTCTCTTGTATCCACTACGCCATGGCGGGCAAGTACAGTGATAGCTTCAAAATCGGGAGCGATCTCCCTTTTCAGTTCTGCCGACAGCTGAGCTGCTTTTAATTTAAGCTCTTCAGGCGAATGAAGCGAAAGCACGCTTTTTTTTCCGGTGAGGTCACGTGATTTATAACCAAGCATTTGCTCAGCTCCTGCATTAAAGGAAATAATAGTGCCTTTGAGATCTGTTTGAATGATACTGTAATTAACACCATTGAGCAGCGTATGCTGAATGTTGGACATGGTCATGAGCATGCCCTCGGTCTTTCTTCTGCCGGTGATATCTTCGAAACTAAAGGCGTGACACTGGAATTTTCCCTGGAGAATAATTGGCCGGTACGTTTGTTCAAGCCACCGTCCGTCTTTTAATTCGATAACGCGCAATGCGTTCTGTTTAGCTTCTGTTATCTTCTCGTTCTTTTTGCGACAGGTTTCGGCATCGGCAGCCATGTTATTCATAGCTTCCAGGCCAGTATTTTCATTCTCCTGAATATTTAAAAGGACTTTAAAGGGCTCGGTGGTCAGCAATGGTTTCAGATCTTCATCAAGCATGAGGATAGCATGATTAAGATCATTATGAAGTGAGTATAAAAGATCTACGCTAAGGTTCATTTAATGTTTGTAACAGGATAAATAACGAGTTGAATTATCAGGCACGGGGAATTTCATTCTTCTGCATCATATTGTAAATGGTAGATTTCCCGATGTCGAGTTTTTTAGCTACTTCAATCACATCGTTATTATATTTTTTAAGGAAACCTGATACGATCTCAATGGTATATTCCTTCAGTGTTTTTTCTGAAGCAGAGAATACGCGGTCATTTTTCAGGGTATTAAAGATCAGGTCGTCTGCCTTCAGCTCAATGCCATCGCTCATTACAATGGCCAGATCGATGATCGATTTTAATTCACGAACGTTTCCGGGATAGGAGTGAGCCAGCAGTTTTTGTTTGGCCTCCGGGGTAAACGTTATATTCTTCATTTTGTTTTCCTTTGTAAACTCATCGGCGAAAAATTTTGCCAGCATCAGCACATCCGTACCTCTTTCCCTTAATGGGGGAAGATTTATAGGCAAACCTATGATCCTGTAAAAAAGATCCTCACGGAAGGCTCCTTTTTTTACCTGTTCCGCCAGATCCCTGTGTGTGGCAGTAATTAAGCGTATGTTCACTTTTTTTCCCTGATTACCTCCTAAGCGCACTACTTCACGTTCCTGGAGCACCCTGAGGATCTTGCTTTGTAAGCTTAGATCCATCTCGGCAATTTCGTCAAGGAATAATGTTCCTCCATCGGCCTCTTCAAATTTTCCGGTCTTTCTTCCTACGGCTCCTGTAAATGCTCCTTTTTCGTAACCGAATAATTCACTTTCCATCAACTCTGCAGGTATCGCTGCCATGTTAACGGCCACAAAATTTCCTTTGCGGCGCTCGCTGTTATAATGAATTGCTTTTGCGTAAACTTCCTTACCCGTGCCTGTTTCGCCTGCTATGGAAACATTGATGTTTGATTTAATAGCTTTTTCAACCAGCACGAAGGTTTGTTTAATGGCGGGACTGGCGCCAATGATCGTTTTTTCAAAATCATGTTTTTCGCTGAGCTTTTCTCTCAGTGTTTCAACTTCCTGCTTTAAGGAGATATTTTCGCGGATCTTCAGGATGGAGTTCCACAACAGGTCCTTGGTATTTTCATCCTTTACTATATAATCAACCGCTCCTGCTTTTAAAAAATTTACTGCTACCGACACATCTTCCTGTCCACTGATAACAATAACCGGAATATTTTTATTCACCAGCTGGATCTCCCTGAGCAATTTATCTCCATCCATATCCGGCAAACCAAAATCAATGGAAATAATGTCCGGCTTTAAATAAAGATTTTCAAGGCAATCGTTTGCGCTCTTATATAATGTAACCTCATATTCGGGATTAAGCGAAAGGTGACGTTTGAGCAATTCTCCAAACCAGGCATCATCTTCAACCAAAAAGATCTTTATTGTCATAGCACGGTTAAACTCTGATTAAATCCTGAAAGTTGCGCGTTTTTGCTGATAATTCCATTTTTTGGACGTTTCTCCCGGCATTGTTGTTTTCGCTGGAAGTCTTACTAATCGGGCTTTTGGGGTGATTTCCGGCATTTTCGGGTGCTTTCCCGGCTCATTCCGCTGGAAATGCAGACAAATTTTTGGAAATTATTCCAGATTATGGAATAAGAGTAAGTTTCGATTCTTTACAACTCGCTGTTTATTAGCTGGTTGACTTTGCGGCACGACCTTAGATATTAAGGGGAAAACAAATTATAAATGAAAACCGCAGTACTTTCCACCATCCTTTTTCTGGCCTCGATAATAAACATAAATGCGGTGACCCGTTCTTCAGTTGCCAGCGGTGACTGGTCAAATAAGTCCACATGGTCAGGTAACCAGGTGCCACAATGCGGTGACTCCATTATTATTACAGGTGGTCACACTGTAACTATAGTTTCGCAGGAAACCTACAACTGTATCATTAAAATTGTGGTAAAGGGTAAGTTGTTTTTTTCCAATGGTAACAAATTAAATCTTTCATGCGGTTCACAGGTTTTTATTTTTCCGGCAGCAGAAATTGCTTCACCGGCAAACGGTAATTCAAACAGGATCAATATTTGCGGTCTCGAATACTGGAGCAGCGCGAATGGCAAGATCACCGGTCCTTCTTGTCTGCCTGCAGGTGGTCCAAACTGTGCTGGTGTGCTCCCTGTTGAGCTGGCTTCTTTTGAAGTGAAGAACTGTGAAATATCGGTTTGCTTAAGCTGGACGACAGCCAGTGAAAGGAATGCATCGCATGTTGTTATTGAGAGAATGGAGGACGGAAATTTTATTGCCATCGACAGCGTTCGCACCATTGCAAAGAATGGTGATAGCAAAGCGATGTTACATTATAATTATAAAGATGCGTCGGCCACATCTGGCTTAAATTATTACCGCTTGAAGCAGGTGGATGCCGATCATTCCTTTGAGTATTCAAAGATCGTTACTGTGCAGGTTGATGTTGTTTTATCAGATATCAGTGTATATCCAAATCCAAACAACGGTTCGTTCTTTGTTCGTTGCAACGGACAATCAAAAGTGAGCATCACCAACTCTTTTGGGAATATCGTTTTTGAAAATATTTCTTCACAAGCTGTGACGTCTGTTACCGGACTTACATCAGGAATGTATTTTATGACGGTTCAAACCGGTGGAACGCAGAAAGTTCAGAGGATCGTAGTGCAGTAAATCCAGGCACTGCTGGGTCAGATAGGATCACTAATTATTTAAACTACACTGATTCTCATTATTGTGCTCCAGTTTCTGGTTAACTCTCCAATTTTTTTTGATAAAAAGTCGATTAATTGATTTTTTAATTCTATTTCAATCTTAAACTCCCAAACGCTTGTTGGTAAAGGACTTCCGGCCATCTAAAATTAATCGCGATATTTTTTTTTAATTTATTTGTTATGATTGTGATCAGAAAAATTAAAAAAATGTTACGGCAATTATTTTATTTAATACATTAGCTTTTTAACTAATTCAACACCCGATGAAAAATTTATTCTCCAGGATCACCCAGGGCACTCTTATGCTTTGTGCCATTCTAGCCAGTCCGGTACAAACCGAGGCTCAATCCCAATTTGTGGTAGCCGGAAACGGCACTACTTTTAATACCACCACCAGCTATCCGGCTCCTTATGGGAATTGGTATTACGGAGCCCGGCACCAGTTCCTTGTTACTGCGGCAGAGTTAAAAGCTGCAGGATTTACCATGGGTAACATTAAAGGTTTAGGTTTTAATGTAGGAACCACCAACAGTACAAGCCATGTTAACTTTTCAATAAACGTTTTTACTACAACGGCTACTGATCCGCTCGCAAGTACGTATTATTCTTCCGGATTTGTCGGAAGTTCAACGCCAAGCAATTATATTCCGGTTACTGGCTGGAATATGCATTCCATTACTCCATTCAACTGGTATGGCACTGAAAACCTGGTGGTCGAGACGTGTTTTAATAACACCGCGTACACCACCAATGCTTTAACGATGTGGACAACTACACTGACCGGTGCAACTTTTTCAAGATGGAATAATGCTGACGCTCCTGGTCAATGTATAGCTAACAGCGCCAGCAGTTCAACTAACACCCGGCCTAATATCCGTTTTGAATTTGTTCCGCCTCCACCATGTGTAGGAACTCCTGATGGAAACACAGTGATCTCACCATCCTTCGCTATCTGCCCGGGGGAAAATGTTAAGCTTGCCCTAGCTGCACCTTATTATTCAAGTGGTATTACTTATCAATGGACCACTTCTACCTTAACAGCGGTTGGACCTTTTGTACCAGTGCCTTCAAATGGCAATGACGTGACCTATGCCACTCCGTCTTTAAGCACCACAACATGGTACCAGGTTGAAATTACCTGCACTAACCAGGGTTCAACTACAGCAGTTACCGGCACAGTGATGGTAGGCGGACCTACCACCAGCGTTGTTCCTTATTTTGAGGATTTTGAATCAGTTGGATTACCAAACCGCCTTCCAAACTGTTCATGGCTTGCACCAAATATCGGCACCACATTCCAGACTTATGTTGCTGCTAATACAGGGAACCGCATTCCAAAGAGCGGTTCAAAATTCGGGGCATTTTCGGCGCCAACTAATACCAACCATGTATATACCAATGGTATTCAGCTGGAGCCTGGCATCACTTACTCTGCAGCTCTCCATTATGCTACAGAATATACAGGAGCTAATAACTGGACCAATCTTTCAATGCTCATCGGCATGGCGCAGACTCCGGCAGGACTTACAAATATTGTCACTGCAGCTCCCGCAATCAGCGGATCCTATAAATTATTATCAAACACGTTTACAGTGAGCCAGTCGGGACTCTATTATTTAGCTATCCGTGCAACCGGTGCTGCTGGAGCCGCTCCTTATCTGATGATCGACGACATTTCAATTACCATACCTTGTACACCGCAGTCCGGCAATATTCCTCTTGTAACTGCCGTAAGCAACGCCAACACAGTTTGTACTAACGAGCAGGTTTCCATTTCTGCTTCAGGTGGAGATACATTTATATGGAGCACAAGTGAGATCACTTCTGTAATTGCTCCCACACTGTTTGTAACAGGAACCCACACATTTATAGTAACCGGCACAAGCACGTTAACCGGGTGCTCGGCCACAGCAGCTACGTTAATAGATGTAATTCCTTCACCTGTTTTAAATATTAATGCTTCTCCGCCAATTATTTGTGCCGGCGACCAGGTGATCCTTACTGCTTCGGGTGCAAATTCGTACGTATGGAGTCATGGTCCTGTTGGGGCGGTGGTAACTGATAAACCAACACAAAGCACAACATATAATGTAATTGGTACCGGCTTAAATAATTGCAGCAGCAACATGAGCGTCCCGGTAATAGTAAATAAGAAACCTACTGTGAACGCGGGGGCTTCAAGAGCGGTAATTTGCGTTGGCGAGGCGGTAACTTTAACGGGGTCTGGAGCAAAATCTTATATGTGGTCTTCCACCAATTCACCGCTATTGCTGACCGGTGGCGTTGTTACCATATATCCGGGCGTAACCGATTCGTATACAGCCACAGGGCTTGATTCCAACAGCTGTAAAAATTCGGCAGTAGTTGGTGTTATAGTTGAACTCTGCACTGGTCTCCAGGAGAACACCGGGGTGTCGGGCATAAATATTTTCCCTAACCCTGCTTCAGATCTTGTAACAGTTCAATTTACAACTGAAACTGAAAGAACGATCAGGTTATTTGACATTAACGGTCGCCTGATCTCAACAGTACAAAATTCTAACCTGAAAAATAACATCTCATTAGGTGAAGCAGTTCCGGGCATTTATATCCTGAGGGTATCAGACTCCACTGGTGAAACGTATTCGAAGATCATCAAAGAATAGTACTTAGAGCATTATCATAAAGAGCCCGGAAGAACATCCGGGCTTTTTTTTGGACTAATTTGTCGCGGAAGCAAGTGACAAAAATTCATTTTTGCAGAAATTTTTTCATGTCATTTTTTATCTGGTGTTTGTTGGTTTTATTGATTTTCAGGCACATTCTTTATGCAAAGAATTCTGGCACACTTTTTAATTTATAGTATAGTGAATTTAAAAACCAACTCATTATGAATGCAATTATTCCAACCCGCAGGAAGTCATCAGATGAGTCACGAAACTCTCTGCCTGCTCTGTTCAATGACTTTTTCAGTGATCCTTTTTTTGGAGGATCCATGTCGACCTTTCCGTCTTCGTTCTTTTCAGGAGCCGGTACCCGGTTGCCATCTGCCAACATTGAGGAAACCGACGCAGAATTCCTTGTAGAACTTTGTGTACCTGGTTTGAAAAGAGATGATATTAAGATTGATCTCGAGGAAGGTGTAATGACCATCAAGAGCGAAAAGCAGGAAGAGAAGAAGGAGGGAAATAACCAGATGAAAAGGCGCGAATTCTCCTTCAGCTCTTTCAGCAGGTCGTTCTCATTACCTGAAAATGTAGATGAAGATAAGATCAATGCCAGGTATGAAGACGGCATTTTAAAGGTTTCAATTCCGAAAAAGGAAATAAGCACAAAGAAGCCGAAAAAGGAAATTAAAATTTCCTGAGAGACACCGGCGCAGTTCCTATCGCTAACGGGTGCATCCGTTGCACAGGAAAAAAAGTACGGTGAAAAAAAATCAAGCCAGCCCTGCGCTGGCTTTTTTGCTGGTCAGAGCTGGGTTTTAATTTCAATGTCGTTGATGATCTGATCAAGTTCACGGGCACTTTCGATAAGGTGTTTCTGATACGTTTCTGATTGTGCGCACCCGGTTTTCATCTCACTCATAAGATTGATGATGCCCATCATTCTCGCTAATGGCGCACGTACCAGGTGCGACTGTTTCCACGCAATCTCTTTTAAAGTTGATTTGAGCTGCTTCCGTTCAGTGATATCCTTTGAAAACACCGAGACGCCTATCATCTCACCGTTTTCCCTGTACACGGGCGCAAACTTCGTCATAAACCAAAGCAGGCCACCATTTGCATTGGTATAACACATCTCCACTTCTGAAGATTTGCCCGTTAAGGCCGCCTGGAAATAGGAGAAAAAATTGTGTGACCTGTCTGGCAATACATTTTTGAAATTATCTCCCAATGCAATGGGATATGAATTCTTTTTAAATGTGTTGATAGCCATCTGATTCATGGCCAGGATCTGGTAATCGTTATCCAGCAACGTAATAGCATCATCGGAGCTGTCGAGGATGGCTTTTAATTTTTCAGAAAGTGACTGGATCTTGATCTCCGACCTTTTAGCAGCATCGATATCCTTTGCGCTGAGCGTTACGCCGAGCAGCTCGTTCTTTTCATCATACACGGGACGCATCGTGTATTCGAACCAGATAGATGTGTTTTCATTTTCTGTAAGCGTCTGAATTACGTGGGTTTCACCGGTAACAGCCTTATTGAAAGTACTGATGTATAATTCCCTCAGATCTTCAACAACGAAATCAGGATAGTATTTATCACCGATCCCGATGTCTTTACCATGGTATTTTCTGAGCACCTCCTGGATCACCTTATTAAAGGCGAGGATCTCATGATTTTTACCAATAAGTACAATACATTCGGGACTGTGATCAAGGATAGCTTTTACATAATTAACATTCATTGCAGGACAGGAGATCGTGAATATTTTAATACTTAAAGATACAGCTTCTATTCGTTGGTACAGCCGGTATGGAGGAAAATGCTGCGAATTAATGTGAATTGGGGAGGCATCCCGAAGCAGCAGGAAGGAACTTCTCTTTTTTTTAGCAAAGCGCCAGACTGAAGCTGTTAAAAACTAAAATCCTGTGGCTTTCCAAAATTCCTACATTTATCAAAACTCCTTCATTAATATGTGGTTAAAACGAATTACGTGGATGGTCATTGGTATGATCATCACCGCTTGCGCTGTGTGGTTGTACAGCAAAAAAGAAACACTTAAAAATTTAACGGGAAGTAAATATAACTATCGTAGCCTAAACGAGATCAACCCGGAATTTGCTACGTACATCAGCGCTTTTACTTCCGGTTATGTGTCATCGGGTTCGCCGGTACGCATAAAATTCAGCAGTGACCTGGCCGGGAACGCTCCCTTAAATACGCCTCTTGATAAAGAGCTATTTGATATCTCTCCCGGTATAGAAGGCGAAGCCACCTGGAAAGATCCACGTACTCTTGAATTTAAACCAAAGGACAAGTTGACGCCGGGACAGAAATACGAAGTGTCCTTTAACCTGCATGAACTAATTGATGTAAAAAAAGAACTTGAGGAATTTAATTTCCAGTTTGAAGTTATCCGCCAATCGCTGCAACTGCAGGCTGGTGCATTGCGCAGTTATAGCGCCGACGATTTCGAATATTACAGTCTAATGGGTAATGTGGTCTCTGCTGATCACGCGATAAGTGAAGAAATAGAAGAAACCCTGTCGGCCAAACTCGATAACAGCGACCTGAAAATTAAATGGGTGCATGGAGAGAAAGGAACCACTCACCAGTTTTTACTCGATAGTATCGAAAGGCCGACTTTGACCGATTCAAAACTGACTCTTTCCTGCGATGGTAAACCAATTTCGGTGAATTACACCAGCGAACAGGTGTTGAAGGTGCCGGTAAAGTATGATTTTGAAATACTGAATGTGGAAACCATTAATGACCAGGATCAATGCATCGTACTGAATCTTAGTAACCCGGTAAATAAACAACAATCGCTTCAGGGGCTGATCACAGTTGAGGGTCGCAAAGAAGTGAAATACATTGTGAACAATAACCAGGTGCTCGTTTACACCTCGGGGTTGCAGGCAGGTTCACATAAACTTACTGTAAACAGCGCAGTGCGCGACGGCAGAGAAGTATCGTTGGATAAGGACCAGGAATTTAATGTTGTGTTCAATGAAGTGATGCCCGCTGTAAGGTTCACTTCCAGTGGAAATATTCTGCCTTCAGGGGGAGGACAGCATCTTCCGTTCGAAACTGTAAATCTCAGGGCGGTGGATGTGAAGATTATCAAGATCTATGAAAACAACGTGTTGCAGTTCCTCCAAAGTAATACACTCGAGGGCACTAATTACCTTGCACATGTGGGCAAGCAAGTCCTGGAAAAAAGGATCAACCTCGGTATCACCAGTCCTGCGGAATTATCGGCCTGGAAAAAATCTTCGCTGGATCTGTCTGAACTTATTAAAACCGAGCCGGGAGCCATTTACCGGGTGATCTTTAATTTTCAGAAGGAATATGCCTCGTATCCTTGTGCTGGTGGCACTAGTGAGGAATCTTTCGAAATGCAGGAGATCCGTGAAAAAGTGGAAACAGATCAGCAATCGTATTTCGGGTATTACGACGATTATGAATATTACGAGTACGACGAAAGTGAGGAAGAAGAGAATTCGTACGAGAACCGCAACAATCCCTGCAAAAACGCGTACTACAATTCTTATTTGCGAACTGTGGCTAAGAACGTGCTTGCCACAGATATTGCCATCACCTTTAAGAAATGCAACGATGGTAGTTTTTTTGCCGTCGCCAACGATATAATAACTACTAAACCTTTAAGTGGTGTAAGTCTTGAGTTTTACGACTTTCAAAAACAATTGATCCACACTGAAAAAACCAACTCCGACGGGCAGGCATTTATAGATAAAGGTTTTAAGCCGGCATTCCTGGTGGCGAAAAAGGATAAACAGTTTACTTATCTGCGGCTCGACGAGGGCGGTACATTGCCTTTGAGCATGTATGAAGTTGGCGGGGAATCTATTGCTAAAGGAGTGAAGGGTTTTATATATGGAGAACGCGGAGTATGGCGTCCGGGTGATTCTATTTTTATGACATTTATCCTTGAGGACAAAGCAGAGGCAATTCCGTCGGATCACCCGGTTGCTTTCGACCTTTACAACCCGCAGGGGCAGTTGTATAAGCGGCAAATTGCGAACCAGAGTGTAGATGGTTTTTATAGGTTTACAGTGGTGACCGATAAAAATGCGCCTACAGGATTCTGGAACGCGGAAGTTCGTATTGGCTCAATAAAATTTAATAAGTCCGTTCGTATTGAAACCATCATGCCCAACAGGTTAAAAATAAAAGTGAATGTTGGAGATGACAAGATGCTGGTTATGGGAGAGAACAACACCGTAAAGCTGCATACCAACTGGTTAACAGGCGCAGTAGCCCGAAATCTGAATGCTAAAGTGGGATTGGCTTTAAGCTCTGCCAAGACTGAGTTCCCGAAATTCAAAAATTATATTTTTGACGATCAGACAGCGAGGTTTGATGCACAAAATCTGTCTGTATTTGACGGAAATGTAAATGAAAATGGCGATGCCTCCTTCCCGCTTAACATTGATGTGCAAAATGCGCCGGGGTTTTTAAAAGCAGCATTTGTAACTAAGGTCACTGAACCGGGCGGAGCTTTTAGTGTTGATCGTTTTTCGATGACCTACTCACCGTTTAAAGTTTATGCCGGGATTAAATTACCTGAAGGTGAAAACAAATCAGGGATCCTTTATACCGAAAAGGATCAATACATTGAAATTGCGACCGTTGATACGCACGGCAACAAAGTGTCCCGCTCAAATCTGAAATTTGAATTATATAAGCTTAACTGGCGCTGGTGGTGGGATCAGTATGCAGATGAGATCGCCAACTATTCATTTGACGAGTATCATAAACCGGTGCAGACACAGGTCTTTTCAACCGACAATGGAAAGGCTGAGGTGAAGGTGAATATCAAAAATTCAGAGTGGGGCAGGTACCTTGTCCGGGTAGTGGATGTGAGCGGAGGACATTCTGCCTCCACCGTAACTTATTTCGATTGGGCTAACTGGATGGACAGGGAAGGGACAGGAGAGAATAAGATCATTTCGAATATGCTGAATTTTTCGAGTGATAAAACCGAATACAAGAACGGGGAGGAAATTAAGATCACTATTCCATCTCCTCAGCAGGGACGTGCCTTAGTAACGATCGAGAATGGAAGTCGGGTGCTTGAAGCCCACTGGCTTGAGACTGAAACCGCTAGCACCGTTTTCAAATTTAAGGCAACTGCCCAGATGGCACCGAATATTTATGTGCATGTATCGCTTTTGCAACCTCATGTTCATAAGAATGATCTGCCCATCCGGATGTACGGTGTGATACCTATTACTATCTCGGATCCCGAAACCCATTTAAAACCGGTGATTGTCATGCCGGATGTGCTGCAGCCTGAGAAAAAGGTAAGCATCACTGTTTCCGAAGAAAACGGAAAAGAAATGGCTTTCACGCTTGCAGTGGTTGATGAAGGACTGCTGGATCTTACCAGATTTAAAACGCCCGATCCTTACCCGGTATTTTATGCAAAGGAAGCTTTGGGAGTGAAGACATGGGATATTTACGACCAGGTAATTGGCGCCTATGGAGCAGATCTTGAGCGTATCCTCAGTATTGGTGGAGATGGAAGTTCCATTAATAACGATGCCGCAAAAGCAAACAGGTTTAAACCCATGGTGCGTTTTTTCGGTCCGTATAAAGTTTCTAAGGGCGGAAAAAAGGAGGTGAGTTTTACGATGCCTATGTATGTAGGTTCTGTGCGTACCATGGTAATTGCAGGTAAGGAAGGAAGTTATGGTCTTGCGGAAAAAACCACGGCTGTTAAAGCGCCATTAATGATCCTTGGTACCTTGCCGCGTGTGTTAAGTGTTACCGAAGAAGTGAAGTTACCGGTTTCTGTATTTGGGGGTGAAACCAATATCGGAAATGCTGAAATAACAATTGAAGCCAACGACCTGGTGCAAATTATTAACGGGAAAACGCGGAATGTGGCGGTCAACAAGGATGACGAGCAGATGGTGACTTTCGATCTTAAAGTGAAAAATACAACAGGCATCGCAAAAATTAAGATCACTGCCAAAGGTGGCGGTTATACAACTTACTACGACATGGAACTGGATGTCAGGAATCCCAATCCTTACCAGACAAGCATTGCAGGATCGTGGCTGGAAGCCGGAAAGACCCTGCAACAAAGTATCGCGGCACCGGGATTGCCAGGAACGAACAGCGGGCTAGTGGAACTTTCAACAATTCCGCCTATGAACCTGGAAGACAGGCTTGATTTTCTGATCTCCTACCCGCATGGTTGTGTGGAGCAAACAACTTCCCAGTCATTCGCGCAGCTTTATTTAAGCGACATCATGGATCTCTCACCGGAAAGAAGAGCCGGGGCTGACGAAAATATCAAAGCGGGAATATACAGGATCCGCGACTTTCAATTACCTGGTGGTGGACTTTCCTACTGGCCGGGGATGAGTGACCCGAATAATTGGGGGACAGTTTATGCCGGGCACTTTATGATCAGTGCTGAAAAAAAAGGATACGCATTGCCGTCGGGCTTTAAAAAGAACTGGTTGTCGTACATGCAAAGTGAAACAAATAATTTTAATATTAATACGCTGAATTCCCATAGTAACGATCAGCTCCAGGCGTATCGGTTATATGTGCTGGCTTTTGCAAATAGTCCTGCCATGGGTGCCATGAATTTATTACGCGAAACGAAAGGCTTGAGTCCACAGGCGCAATGGTGGCTGGCTGGTGCGTATGCAGAGGTGGGTCAGATAGACGTTGCAGAAAAGATCATCGCAGGAAAATCAACAGATATACCTGGTTACCGCGTTAACGATTATACTTATGGCTCAAGCGAACGTGATATTGCTTTAATCCTGAAGGTTCTTTGCAGGATGAATAAAAAGAACCAGGCCTATGAGCAGCTGAAAAAAGTAAGTGATTTTTTATCTTCCAAATCATGGTTAAGCACTCAAACCACTGCCTTTGGTCTGTTATCGGTGGCAGATTTTATTAAACGTTATGGAGAATCTTCAGCCCTCCAAGCAACGTGCAAAGTAAATGGTAAGGAAGTGGCGATAAAGGGAAAAGCGATAATTTCTCAAATTCCACTTGATTTCAGGAATGGTAATGCCACAATTGAGATCACCAATAACGGGAAAGGTTCCTTGTTTGCACGAATAATTACAAGAGGGAAACCGGCCATCGGATCTGAAAAAGAAGAAAGTTCCAATATAAGCGCCTCAGTGACCTACAAGGACATGAATGGCAATGAGGTTGATCCGGCGAGCATGGTACAAGGCAAGAACCTAATGATGACTGTTTCAGTACGTCACCTCGGGCAGACAGGCGAGATCAATAACCTGGCCCTGACCAGCTATATTCCTTCCGGGTGGGAAATCCATAATTCGAGGATGGATGACAATGAGGCAGCATTAAAAAATTCCGTGTATACGTACCAGGACATAAAGGACGATAAAGTGTTTACCTATTTTGATCTGAGGCCAGGCGAAATAAAAACATTTAATTTCCCTTTGAACGCGGCTTACGAAGGGAGATTTTATCTGCCAGCTATGAACGTGGAAGCCATGTATGATAATGCAATTTATTCGCGAAACAAAGGACAGTGGATAAAGGTATTGAATAGCAAAACTCCGGATGTTTCTGTAAAATAGAATTTGGTGAGCCGCTTTTTTCGAAATAAAAAATTCTGGTTGATAGCCGGTCTGTGCCTGGGTTTTCTGTACTGGATCTGGTTACCCGGCAATTTATTTAACGACCCGCTGAGCCCGGTGCTGCTTGATGAAAATAAAGAATTGCTCGCAGCTCAGACGGCGGGAGATGGCCAATGGCGATTTAAGCAGGAAGATCAGTTGCCCTCAAAATTCGAAAAGTGCATTTTGACTTTCGAAGATGAATACTTCTATTGCCATCCAGGGATAAACCCCATTTCTATGGGTCGTGCGCTTAAAAATAATTTTGGCAATACTAAAAGAGTGTCTGGAGCAAGCACAATTACCATGCAGCTTGCCAGGATCTATTTTAAAAACAGGAATCGTACTTTTTTTCAAAAATTGAAGGAGATCTTTTTTGCCCTGAGAATTGAAATGAGCTACCGTAAAAAGAGCATCCTGAATCTGTACGCACAAAATGCTCCGTTTGGTGGTAATGTTGTTGGCATCTCAGCCGCGTCGTGGCGATACTTCGGCAAAGATGTCTCAAATCTTTCATGGGCGGAAAGTGCGCTGATGGCAGTATTACCTAATTCACCCGGCCTTATCTACCCCGGGAAGAACCATTCGCGATTAATAGAAAAGCGGGATCGTTTATTACGAAAGCTGTTTAGTAAAGGTGTTATTGATACAATGGATTACAGGTTGTCGGTTCTTGAGACGCTTCCGGGAAAACCGTTTCCGCTTCCACAGCTGGCACCACACCTTTTAAGCAGGTGTATTGCTGAGAATAAGGAACAATCTCTTTTTGGTAGTACCGTTATCAAAAATGTGCAGGAGCGTGCGGCACTCCTGTTGAACCAGCATATAAAAACTTTGGCTGCAAATCACGTATACAATGCCTGTGTACTTATTTCCGAAACGCGGACCGGAAAAGTAATCGCATATGTGGGAAACAGTACTTCACCAGGAAATGAGCATGAGAATTTTGTTGATATAATCAAAGCGCCACGAAGCAGCGGAAGTATTTTAAAACCCTTCCTCTATGCTTTTATGTTGAATGAAAATAAGATCTTGCCTGGTAGTCTTCTCGAGGATATTCCAACACGACTGGGGTCGTATGGACCAAAAAATTTCAGTCTCGAGTACGATGGTCTGGTTCCCGCCAACCAGGCTCTCTCGCGATCATTAAATGTGCCGGCCGTTAATTCGCTGCGACAATACGGTGCCGAAAAATTTCATCAGCGATTAAAACAACTTGGTTTTACAACCTTTGTAAAGCCGGCTTCACATTATGGATTGTCGCTTATTCTTGGTGGGGGAGAAGTAACCTTGTGGGAACTGGCGGGGGCATATGCCTCTATGGGCAGAGCCTTGGAAGGTTATACAGGTAAAAGGAACAGGTATACGCAAAATAATTACAGGCCATTGTATTTTCTGAAAAAAGATGCACCAGTCGTAACGTCAAAAAAACAATACGGCGACCTGATCGGCGCATCTTCTGTTTATTTTACTTTTTCGGCAATGACCGAGTTGCTGCGACCGCAGGATCAGACCGGCTGGGGGCATTTTTTATCCAAAAGAAAAATTGCCTGGAAGACTGGCACCAGCTTTGGTTTCCGCGATGCCTGGGCAGTGGGAGTAGATCCCGAGTTTACAGTGGCAGTCTGGGTCGGTAATGCTGATGGAGAAGGGCGTCCCGAACTGACAGGTACATCCGCAGCTGCACCATTATTATTTTCAGTTTTTAATATTCTTTCGAAAAAGAACTGGTTCAAAAAGCCGGTAGAAGACCTGGAGACCATTATCGTTTGCGCACACAGTGGTTTTAAAGCATCCGCAATTTGTGACGAAGTAGTACAAAAGGAATATCCCAAAGGGGCTTCAAAAACGTCTCCGTGTCCATTTCATCAGCTAGTACACCTCGACGAAACAGAACGTTTCCAGGTAAACAGTAACTGTTACCCGGTTGAGAAAATGAAACACAGACCCTGGTTTGTTGCTTCAGCCTCGCAGGAATATTTTTTCAGGCAAAAAAGTTCGTTCTACAGGACTCTTCCGCCTTTTCTGTCCGATTGTGGCGGCGATCTTAATTCACATCACCTCGAAATCTTATACCCCAAAGCAGGATTTAAAATTTATGTACCAGTTGATCATTCAGGGAAAAAAAGCAGCTGCGTTTTAAAAGCAACGCATAAGGATAAAAATGCCATATTGTACTGGCACCTCGATAATCAGTACATCGGCAGCACCAGTAAATTTCATGAGCTTGCTGTTACCCCTCCTAAAGGTATACATGCATTGCAGGTTACGGATAACCTGGGGGAGACGAGTGTGTGTTCGTTTGAGGTGGTGGATAGGTAGCACGGTTGGATTAACCACTAAGAACACTGAGCGCACTAAGAAGGCACTTAGTATTTTTCAAGAAGACGAAGTGACGGTATCATTTTGAGCCTTTAAAACAACGGGTATCGCCTGCACCCAAGGCCGCAAACTACCTCCAAACACCAAATTCGAAAGAAAACCACCGTAAATCCCCTGTTCTTGCCAAACTTTAATAAAATATACTATTTTTGAGTTTATCACTGCCCTAGGTCTGTCCCAGTTACGAATTTCTAAAACAAAAAGAATTTGAAACCAACTGATATCAAGGATCCGGAATATTTCCACAAAGTTGTTGATTGCCAGTACGCCTGTCCCGCGCACACTCCCGTTCCACAATACATCCGCCTCATTGCCGAAGGAAAATATTCCGAGGCTTATATGATCAACTGGGACTCCAACGTGTTTCCCGGTGTGCTGGGCCGCACCTGCGACCGTCCTTGCGAACCGGCCTGCCGCCGTGGCCGCGTCGAAGAAGTCACCAAGAAGGCCGAGCCGGTTGCCATCTGCCGCCTCAAGCGGGTCGCTGCCGACAACAAGGATGATGTGA
>CBIHOL010000026.1:0-45518 GCA_966211905.1 uncultured bacterium | reverse complement strand
CAGTGTCTTTCACTGAACTTTTATAGTCAATGATCCTGTAATTTCCGTTACTCAGATCTATCCTGTCGATCTTACCTTTTATAAAGATGGTTTGTGATCCCTCCGGCAACGGGACAGTCAGATTCGCGGAAACCTCCAGTTCCAGGCCATATAAGGTGAGATGTTGTTTTTCTTTTTCAAGTTCTTCAATAAAACGGATATCATTTTTAAGAAGTTTTTTCACGTACACCGCAATCACTTCTTTTTGGAGGATGCTTTTGCCTGCCGGCTGACTTTCAAAAAAAGTAACGAAGCTATTAGTGATGGTTTCATCGATCTTATCTATCTGCTCTTTCAGATCCGCTGCCCGCACAATCTTTCCCACCAGGTGTTTATATAAGTTTTCCAGGCTTAAGTGCAGAATAGAACCAAATGTATTGGCTTCCGCGCTTTCTTCCACCTCTTCAGTTTCCTTAAGATGCACACCGTAACGCATATAAAATTTAAGACTGCAATCTTTGAAAGAAATGAGGCCGGAAGGTGATAATGCCCCGTATTCTCCGTTCGATCTGGCCTTATCCAAAATAGGTTGAAGGTTGACCCTGTCTTTTTTTATAGTGATCTCCCCGGGTTGCTTTTCCGGGAAGCTGGTATAAGAAGCAACTCTTTCGCTGATGCTGATGTGTGGATTATAATTTTTTAATTCTAATTGTAATTGTGTTACAAAACGACTTTTTTCACCTTTCCCGAAAGTGTCTGTCTCGCTATCATAAATAATACACACCTGCTTTGCCTTCTGTAAGAGCCGGTAGAAATGATAAGCGTAAATGGCATCTTTTTCGATGTACAGCGGAAGGCCAAATGCGCGCTTCAGATCATTCGGAATAAACGAATTGATGCTTTTGCCTGAAGGAAGTACGCCTTCATTTACATTAACGAGGATAATATGCTCAAAATCCAGGGTGCGGGTCTCCAGCACTCCCATGATCTGTAATCCTGTGAGAGGTTCTCCGATAAAAGGAACCGTGCTGTTGCCTACCACCTGCGAGAACAATTGTCTGTAGGCCTCCAGTCCCTCAAATTGAGGATATTTGGTTATCAGTTCCTCAACACGATTAAAGTTACGGATAAGCACCTGCAAATATTCCATCTCCAGGCGCCGGTGATTATCACTGGCGTGAGCAGAAAAATAGCCGCTTAATTTTTCGAGAGTACCACGCAACAATAAAGTCAGCTCTTTGCCGGAGCTTACCGGTTGAAAAAAGATTTTGAGAGTTTCGAACTCTTCATTAAATAGTTTATTGAGCTGCTGATTGGTGATGAATGAAAGGTTGCGGCTGCTAACTTCCCCGATCACTTTGCCCAGTTGTAGTCGGGGACTAACTATTTCAGCGTATTTCTTAAATAATGGCTGACGCAGCAGCCCGATAAAATCCTTATGATAAAGCGTTTTGTGTTGCCTGTTTTGTTTGTAGAAAGAGGTTTGGATCTGGATGATCTGCTCAACAAAATTAAAAGTGGCGCTGTATTTCACAGGGTACTCCATGGTGATGTTCAAGGTGCGGACCTGTTCGGGGAGTTGCTGCAGCACCGGCCACAGCATTTTTTCATTAGCAAGCACCACAGCCACTCGATCAAGCGATACTCCCTTGTTTAAAAGCTGCTGCAGCGTTTGTTTTACAACCTGGGCCTGTCCCAGTTGTTTTGGAACAGAAACTATTTCAATGTCTTTCTCACCAAGATAATTCTGCGCTACAAATGAAGGGTCCTTTTCATGGAAAATCTCAAGATTCCTTCGTAAGAAAAGGCCTGCTTCCTGATTCGGGTTGTCGAGATAATACCTGTCGGCATCCCAAAGAATTTCGGCAGCTCCCAGTTTAAGGAAATAGTTGAAGATCTTCAGCTCCGCTGCATTCAGTGCATTGAATCCGCAAAACAAAAGTTTATGAAATCTCTGGGTATAATCGCTTGAGCCGCATTTTTCCACCGCCTGCCTGTAGGCAAGACCCTGGTAAGACCATCCGTTCTTTAAGAGAACTTCTGTAAAATGTCTGTAAATTGAGCCAAGGCTGCTCATAAACCTCAGGTAGTTATTCTGATGCTCGGTGAGCTTTTCTTCTGCCAGGCTCCAGTTTTCAATCACCTTTATGTCCTTAAGGTTTTCGTACAGTTGCGCAGGATCGGCCAGGTAGCGGTCTATCTCATTAAAATCCTGCAGGATCAATTGTCCCCATTTTACAAAGCTGTCAAATGGTTCTGCCTCGTTTCCGTAACATTTACAATAACTATTGTATAAATGGCAGATAAGGTCAATTTCTTCCAGGTTCTTTAAGCCGCTGAGCTCCTCTACGAACTCTTCAGCGCTGATGATCGTGGGTAACCAGATAGTTTTATTGAAGGCTTTGGCCAGATGCTGTTTCAAAAACAGCGACGCGCGTTTATTGGGAAGTATGATGCATAGCTTTTCAACCTTATCTTCGTAGTTCGTAAAAATATGCTCTGCAACCTCCTGTAAAAACGCTTTGGCCATGAAATTTGAAGATATAGTGTTTCCCGTTTACCGCAGGTATAAGAATGGCAGGAGTTATTTTAAAATTATAAACGAGCGTAGTTTTGAAGAAGTGCGTCCCCTGGGCGCGAGCCGAATAGTCACTGTGACGGAAGCAAAACAATTCCCTGAGATCAATTTTATCAGGGATCTCGTATTCCATTATTCTGATATGGCTGAAGTGATCAGTGCTGAGGAGTATGAAAAATTTAAAGGCTAATATTTTTCAACTTCATCAAAGGTATTTCCCTGTTTTATATCGCCGCTTTCAAAACCTGCCTTGAACCATTTCATACGCTGTGCGGAAGTTCCATGAGTAAACGCGTCTGGTACAACCTCGCCCGTGCTCATTTTCTGAAGCCTGTCGTCACCAATAGCGTTGGCGGCATTTAACGCTTCCTCCAGGTCACCCTGTTCTAGAATATTTTTCATTTGCTGATCATGATGCGCCCATACGCCCGCATAAAAATCTGCCTGAAGCTCCAGCGCAACCGAAAGTTTATTGGCTTCTTTTTGCGAAAGACGTTGGCGTGCCTCCTCAACTTTTTGGCTAGTGCCCAGTAATTGCTGAACGTGGTGGCCGACTTCGTGAGCAATGACATAAGCATTCGCAAAATCGCCTGATGCACCAAACCTGTTTTTCAGTTCATTAAAAAATGAAAGGTCCAGATATATTTTTTCGTCGGCCGGACAATAAAATGGTCCTGTGGCCGAGCTGGCGTTTCCGCAACCTGATGTTGTACTGCGGCTGAATAATACCATCTGTGGTTCGCGATATTGACGGCCGTTTTCACTGAATATTTTATGCCAGACGTCTTCGGTTTCTGCCAGCATTGTTGCTGCAAATTCCGCCATCTGATCTTCTTCGGCATTGTTGGTTTTTGCAACGCCCTGAACTCCGGTCTCCTGTCCGGGACCCTGGAATTGCTCCAGCATGGTAGGATCATTCCCGCCAAGGAAGCTGTATATAAGATATACCACCAATCCTACAAGACCGCCACCTGCTGCAAGGCCGCCCCCTGACATGCCGCGGCGGTCACTGATATTACCACTTTGCCTTCTGCCTAACCATTTCATTTTTTCAAATTTGTAAATGGTATGCAATTTAAATACCAGGCGGGTGCATCAGATTATTATCTTTGTACTCCATAAAAAATTGGTATGAGACAAAGGAAAAAGATAAAAGAGATCCTGAAAATGACCGCAGACGGGCAGTCAATCACTGTAATGGGTTGGGTGCGCACTTTTAGAAATAACTCTTTTATCGCCCTTAACGACGGCTCTACCAATAATAACCTCCAGGTTGTAGTTGATTTTTCAAATACGCCGGAAGAAACTCTTAAACGAATTACCACGGGGGCATCGGTCAAAGCAACCGGACCCCTGGTGGCGTCCCAGGGCAAGGGTCAGACTGTTGAGCTGAAAGCCGAAACGATAGAGATCATTGGTGACAGTGATGCTGAAAAATATCCTCTGCAGCCCAAAAAACATAGTCTTGAATTTCTGCGGGAGATTGCCCATTTGCGTTTCAGAACAAACACGTTCGGTGCTGTATTCCGTGTAAGGAACACCCTGGCGTTTGCGATCCACAAATTCTTTAACGAACGTGGCTTTGTTTATATACATACTCCCATTATCACTTCAAGCGATGCTGAGGGAGCAGGTGAGATGTTCCGCGTCACTTCCCTTGATCTTACTAAACTTCCTAAAGACGATGCGGGAGCCATTGATTTTAAACAGGATTTTTTCGGGAAAAGCACCAACCTCACTGTATCTGGTCAGTTGGAGGGTGAGCTGGCAGCAATGGCATTCAGCGACATATATACTTTTGGACCTACTTTCAGGGCAGAGAACAGCAATACTGCGCGACACCTCGCCGAGTTCTGGATGATAGAACCTGAGTGCGCGTTTGCTGATATCCACGATAACATGGATCTGGCGGAAGAGATGCTGCAATATGTCATCGGCTATGCAATGCAGCACAATCGCGAAGACCTGGAGTTCCTGAACACAAGACTGGAAGAAGAAGAAAAACAAAAGCCGCAGAACGAACGAAGCGAACTGTCTCTCATTAATAAACTTCAGTTCTGCCTCGACAATAAGTTTGAGCGTTTAACCTACACACAGGCATTCGAGATCCTTCGGGAAAGCAATCATAACAAGAAGAAAAAATTTCAGTATCTCGTTGATAAATGGGGAGTGGATCTGCAAAGCGAACACGAAAGGTACCTGGTTGAAAAACATTTTAAAAAACCAGTGATCCTCACCGATTATCCAAAGGAAATAAAGTCCTTCTATATGCGTTTGAATGAAGACAATAAAACTGTGGCGGCCATGGACATTTTATTCCCGGGCATCGGGGAGATAGTGGGCGGGTCGCAGCGTGAAGAGCGTCTTGAGAACCTGGAGGCACGAATGAAAGAGATCGGCATCCCGGTGGAGGAGCTCAGCTGGTACCTCGATACAAGAAGATTCGGGTCATGCCCGCATGCGGGATTCGGTTTGGGTTTTGAACGCCTTGTGATGTTTGTGACAGGCATGACCAATGTACGTGATGTGATCGCGTTTCCAAGGACTCCAAAGAATTGTGAGTTTTAATTAGCTGGCGTTGGCACCTGTGATACCCCATCCTGCTCAACCAGGAAGATCCTGTGCTCTATTTCCCTCTCACTTAATAGTCTTTCTATTCTTTCGGGATGAGTATCGGTAATAAAGATCTGTCCGAATTTATCTCCGCTTACGAGTTCAAGCAGCCTGGTAAATCTATGTTCATCCAGCTTGTCGTATACATCGTCCAGTAAAAGCAGGGGCTTTAAATCCTTCTGTTCTTTTATAAATTCAAACTGCGCCAGCTTAAGAGCCAGCAAGTAAGATTTCTGCTGTCCCTGCGAAGCAAATTTTCTTAAGCTGAAATTATTGAGAGTGAAAGGAAGATCATCCTTGTGAGGACCCACAGTTGTGTACTGCATTACGCGGTCTTTAGGAAGCGAAGTAAGCATCGCGGTCTTAAAGTCTGCCGTGCCCAAGCTGTTTTCGTATTCCAGTCCTACTTCTTCCCTGCTGTCGCTTATAAAACGATAATAGGTATTAAAAAGCGGAATGAACTGTTTTAAAAATTCCTTTCGTTTTTCAAGAATGGAATTCCCATGAAGGATCAGTTGCTCGTCCCATATTTCCAGTGTTTCGGAATCAAATGTCCTTGACTCGCTGAAATGTTTCAGCAACGCGTTACGCTGGCGAAGCACATGATTATAGGAGATCAGCTTATCAAGATATACTTTATCGTACTGTGAAATGATACCATCCAGAAAACGTCGTCTTATTTCGCTGGCTCCGTTTATCAGTTCCGAATCTCCGGGTGAGATCATCACAAGAGGAAACTGACCTATATGTTCACTCAGACGATCATATTCCTTTTTGTTTTTTTTAAAAGTCTTTTTCTGATTACGTTTTATTCCACAATAAACTTCCGAATCTTCTCCGTATTTGCTGAAATATCCCTGCACCACAAAAAAGCCTTCGTTATGTTTAATGTTCTGACTGTCGACCGCGTTAAAGAAACTTTTGCAAAAGGAGAGGTAATGGATCGCGTCCAACAGGTTGGTTTTGCCCATACCATTATCACCCACAAAACAGTTTACTTTTTGTGAAAAACCGGCTTCGAATTCGCTGTAATTTTTGAAGTTTATGAGGGATAATTGCCTTAAAAACATGGTATTTACAAAAATACGCTTATTTTTTAAGGGTTTCGGGCCGTTCTGTTTCCTTTTTACAGAAAAAATGGTATCTTCGCAGACTAAATTTTGAAGTTCAAATGGCTGATTTAAAAGAAGAAACAACTGTCAACGAAACCGCGAACCAGGTTGAGGAAACCGCTGCAAAGAGAAAAACTGCAGAACCAGGTTTAGAAGGCATTCAACTCTTTTATGAGAAAAATAAAAACACAGTAAATATAGTGGCTGGTGCTCTCGCTGTTTTAATCGCCGGCTTCATTTATTACAAAGCATATTATCTTCCTGAAAAAGAAACCGAAGCTGCAAACGAGATCTTCTGGGCACAGAATTATTTTGAGAAAGACAGTTTTAATATTGCCCTGAAAGGTGGCAAAATGGTAATGTCTCCTGAAGGTCAGAAACAAATGAAAGGTTTTGAAGAGGTTGCTGACGAATACAGCATGACCAAATCGGGAAATCTTGCAAATTATTATGCGGGTATCTGTTACCTGCGTACCGGAAAATTCGAACAAGCGATCGAAATGCTGAAGAATTATGACGGAAAGGATAAGATTGTTTCTTCCATCGCGATCGGAGCTATTGGCGACTGTCACATGGAATTGAACCAGACAGACGAAGCGATCAAATATTATTCTAAAGCTGCCGACAATAACGCCAACAATTTTACTACTCCTTATTACCTTAAAAAGGCTGCTTTCGCGCAGGAGCTAAAAGGTGATTATGACGGGGCAGTTCAAAGCCTGGAGCGTATCCAGAAAGAATATGGCTCTACGAATGAAGGAATGGAAATTGGTCGCGATATTGCGAGGGTAAAGGCCCGCGGAAATCAGTAAGATTCAAAATCAAATCATAAAAGGTCTGCAATTGCAGACTTTTTTGTTTCAGGAAATATGAGCAGCAGTCACAAAAATCTTTCGACTTTTGAAGGGGGCCAGGTTCCCGATGCGAGGGAGTTTAAGTTTGGTATCGTTTACTCTGAATGGAATTCAGCGATCACCGAAGCGCTAAGAGACGGAGCATATAAAACACTGGTTAAAAATGGTGCGGAAGAAAAGAATATAATTGTCCGTGCAGTACCTGGTAGTTATGAGCTCACCCTGGGTGCGCAGTATTTTGCCGAATTCACGAATGTTGATGCAGTTATTTGCCTGGGCTGCGTTATCCAGGGCGAGACCCGCCACTTTGATTTTATTTGCGATGCCGTTGCGCAGGGGATCACTCATCTGAACATCAAGTACAACAAACCTTTTATTTTCGGAGTACTAACTCCTGATAATCAAGAGCAGGCTGCCGACAGGGCAGGGGGCAAGCACGGTAACAAGGGCGATGAAGCGGCGGTAACCGCAATTAAAATGCTCGCTTTAAAACGCAGTTTTGCATCCGCTACTAGAATCCAAGGTTTTGGTTCAGCAGCGAGCCAAACAGGTCTTTAAACGTTACACCTTCCACAAGCTTGGATTTACTAAGAAGCGAGTGTTCCGCTAATCCATGCAGCAAAAATTCCATCATTACATATTTATCAGTGCCGCTTAATTTGGGGTGATATTTCTTGACGAGGTCGTCAAGGCCTTCTACCACTGATAAAGCAGCCTGGTACGTTTTATCTTTTTCTTTGTCGAGCAGGTCGAGTACATTTCCCTGCGAAAACCAGTTACTGATAACAGCATATTCTGAAATCTCTTTTTTCTTTTTCAGCTGGGCAGGATCAGGGAAAAGTGTTACGAATAAGTTTCTTATAGCCTTACTTATCAGGTTCTGCGCTATAACAGCCGGCCCTTCCTGTTCACCTTCATATACAAGCTCTATCTTACCGTTAATGGCAGGAATTGCCCCGTAAAGGTCGCCGATCCTCACAAATGAATATGGTTGCCCTGATTTTACAAAACGTAGTTCTGCCGCACTTATGAGACTTTCAAAAGCACTGATGGTAAGGCGGGCGCTAACCCCGCTTTTTGCATCTACAAATTCACTCTCCCGCGCTTCTACGGCGATCTGCTCAACAAGAGTTTTTAAAATGTCAGGTACATGGATCTTTTTCTGGTCGTCGTTTAAACGTACCTGGTCCTGGGTTATCTTTTTCCCGTCTTCAATGGTCTTTGGATAATGTGTAAGTATCTGCGATCCTATCCTGTCTTTTAATGGCGTTACAATGCTTCCGCGGTTGGTGTAATCCTCCGGATTCGCAGTAAAAACAAATTGAAGGTCAAGTGGAATTCTCAGGTTAAATCCGCGGATCTGCACATCGCCTTCCTGGAGAATATTAAAAAGAGCTACCTGTAACCTGGCCTGCAGATCGGGAAGCTCGTTGATCACAAAGATGAACCTGTTGCTTCGTGGTATCAGACCGTAATGAATGACGTTCTCATCACTGAAGGATAGTTTTAAATTTGCGGCCTTGATGGGATCAAGATCGCCGATCAGATCAGCTACGCTCACATCCGGGGTTGCAAGCTTTTCAGCAAACCGGTCATTCCGGTGGATCCAGCTTACCGGGGTGTCATCACCCTTTTCGGCGATCAGCTTTTTTGCAAAATTCGAGACTGGCGCAAGGGGGTCATCGTTTAATGGACTGCCTGCAACAACCGGAATATATTCATCAAGCAGCTGTACCATCATCCTGGCCATCTTTGTTTTTGCCTGCCCACGCAATCCGAGGAACAGGATGTTATGCCGGCTTAATATTGCCCGCTGTAACTCGGGGATCACACTTTCCTCGTATCCGAATATGCCTTCAAAGAGATCTTTCTTATTGGCAAGTCCATCGATCAGGTTTGCACGCAGCTCGTCCTTGATCGTTTTAAATTTATAACCCGATTTTTTTAACTCTCCCAGATTCTTAATTGATGGTGCATTCATTCTATAGCTTTTTTCTTTTTTTATTGGTGTAATCCCTGAAGATCATTTCTCCTAACCCTTTTAAACCGGTATAATATGCTTTTCCCTGGTTGGCTTCGGTAAACTCATCTACAAATTTTTGCAGGTAACTGTCCTGTGCAAGCATAAAAGTAGTGATATCGATCTTTGCGCGTTTGCATGCTGCTGCAAGTCCCAGGCATTTGTTCACGATCATCCGGTCGAGGCCCATGCTGTTCATATAGTACTGCCCATCCTGTTTTACACACGATGGCTTGCCGTCGGTTATCATAAAGATCTGCTTGTTGGTTGCTTTATTTTTTCTGAGAATTGACATGGCAAGTTCGAGGCCTGCTACTGTATTGGTATGATATGGACCCACCTGCAGGTAGGGAAGATCTTTTAGCTGTATTGGCCATGCGTCGTTCCCAAATACAATTATGTCCAGGCTATCCTTCGGATATTTTCTCTGGATCATCTCTGCAAGTGCCATAGCTACCATTTTGGCGGGAGTGATCCGATCTTCACCATATAGTATCATGCTATGGCTGATGTCGATCATTAATACAGTGGCAGTTTGTGTTTTATATTCACTTTCAGTAACAAGAAGATCATTTTCGGTTAGAGTAAAATCGTCAAGACCATGATTGATCTGTGCCTGCTTGAGCGACTCTATCATTGCGATGCTCTGCGGAGAGTCGCCGAATTCATAGGATCTCAGGTCATTGGTTGTTTCTTCGCCTTGTACTGAGCTGAATTTTGTGCGGTGATTTCCGGTTGCGCCCTTTCTCAGTTTCCCGAATATATGCTCCAGCGCGTTTTCGCGGATCGCCTGCTCTGTTTTTGCAGTGATAGCCATGCCTCCTTTGCCATCCTTGTTCTCCCGCAGGTATCCTTTTTTCTTCAGGTCTTCAACAAAATCATCAATGGTATAATTCTCATCGGTAAGTTCATATTCCTTATCCAGCTCACGCAGCCAGTCGATGGCTTCCTCAACATCACCGCTGGTGTGAGTGATCACCTGCTTAAAAAGCTTAAAAAGCTCATCAAATTTTGATTGAGGACTGGCAACGAAATCTTTAAAACGAAACCCTTTCACTGTGGCCTTTTATTGTAAGGCTAAGATCAATAAAAAAGTAACGGATCAATGTTAATTATACCTTTTTGGGACAGCTGCAAAGGTGCCACTGATGCTTGTAAGGGTACCCCCGGATAACGCGCAGGAAAAACTTCCCGATATCGTGGCATTTGTGCTTTCGCTAATCACAAAAGTTCCTGTGCCTGTGTGAAGTTTATTATTTACAAAATAATCTACCTCGTTCCCTGTTGATGATGAGATCTGGTAAGTTCCGGTATTCATTGATATCAGCCGGGCTTCAACTGTATGACTGTTGCCGTTCTTGTAACCGAACACCACGCCGCTTTGAACAAAGCATACCGAGGAGTCTGATTCTACAAGACTGCCGGGCTCCGTCTTCCACCGAAAGAATGGTGGAGTGGTATTGATCGGCGTTGTGGGATTCTCGTTTTCGGGTTCCGTCTCATCTTTTGCGCAGGATGCAAAGAGCATGGAAAAAGACAATAACACGCCAAGATATTTATTTATTGTTTTGAATTTCATTTTTTCTCGTATTTCCAGTTTCTGCTTTTGCCTTCTGATAACCACTCAATTGCGGTCGCCATTCGTTTTTTTCTTGTTTCTTCCGTCTTGGCCTCGGTTATCCAGGTTACATATTCTTTTTTATGTGAATTGCTTCCTGCTTCAAAATGCTCTTTCGCCTTTTTATTTTTTGAGAGTGCTGCGGAAAAATAATCGGGCACTTCCACGTCAGCTGATTTTGTTTTTTTCACTGGCATTTTTATTCCCAGCTCGTTCAGTTTCATGCCTTCATGAATATACTTAGCAAGCACTGAGTCTTTTGGCAGATCCTTAAGTGAGGTTATTTTTCCCAGGTGTCCCATGGCACTTTCACTTTTAGCGGCAGACATCAGCTTCTCATTGTTTTTCATCAGTCCTGCTTTCCAGAAACCGATTGCACAATGCTGTTTGAACGCGGCCATATGCGCCATCGGGCCACCATGGTAATCGAAATGAGGCATTCCCCATTTTAATTTTTCTTCCACTTCAGGACAAACTTTGTGCACCAGTGCTCTGAAATGTTTTAATACCGGCTTCGCAAATTCGGCCGATTTGTTTATGTAGGCATCAATACCCGGATTTTTTTTACCCATAACGAATTACAGAATAAAAATAAGAAAATAACCTTACAGATCTATAAGCTAGCAGCAGCGGCTGGCTTCACCAAACGGGCCTTTTCCTTGCCGTCGTAGCGGATAAAGACTTTCTCCTGTGTATGCCGCACTTTATTGTTTTCTAAAAAATAGTTAAGGTCAAAGCTTAAAGGCAGAACAACGTACCTGTAATCAGTATGATTCATGCCAGATGTCTGGATCAACGCGTTCTTTTCCGATTTTTCAAATTCCTGTTTAAAAAGTGCTTGTGGCCGCACCTTGAAATGCAGATAATAATCCAGGCCGATCAACTGCTGTAGAACTATATCGGAGCCATAATTTGCTTTGCTGTAATCCATCAGGATTTCGAACACATCATTTAAAGAGTATTTATGATAATCCCTGATGGTTCCAAAGTGTTTTCCAAGACCAAGCAGAAAATCAAAAATGCTGTAATGTGCAGTCACGTATTTTAAGGTATTGACTGCTTTTTTTCCATTCCAGTAGATCTCAAGTGCATGTTCAAGCTGTGTGATGGAATGCAGCTGTTCTTCGCTGAGGTAATTACTTTTTATTATCTGGTAAGGTGGAAGCGGATCAAATACAAAACCGTGCTGGTTATGCTTGTCGCGTACCGGCGTCCCTTTCAGGAATTTGAGGAACCCCAGTTGTAATTCGGGCGCAAACAATTTAAAAACTTCTTCAAAGCTGAATTTTATATCGTCCCAGTAATCCAGCGCCAGACCAACTATCAGATCCAGATGCATTTCAACCTTATGATCGAGCTGCTGAATAATGCCTTTTGTTTTTTCGAAGTTCTGTTTCCTGCTAACCTGTAAATTGGCTTGTTGATTTACGGTCTGGATGCCGATCTCAAAACGGAATAAACCTTTCGGAACTTTTTCGTTTATGAATTTTATAATATCGGGGTGCAGAATGTCGGCAGTGATCTCAAACTGGAAAACATTTCCCGGACGATGGTTATCGAGGATGAATTGAAAAATGTCGATGGTAAAATCCCTCTTAATATTAAAGGTACGATCCAGGAATTTGATCACCCGTCCATGTTCCATTAAATGCATCAATGTTTGTTTGATGGAATGATTGGGTAAATAACGAACCTTGTTATCGAGACTGGCAAGGCAAAATTCGCATTTATAAGGGCAGCCTCTTGAAGTTTCCATATACAGAACTTTGTTCCACAGTTCCCCGGGCGCATCATTAATATATGGCATCACATTCTCCATCTCGCTGAGATTGAACGTGGGCGGAACGGCATTCACCTTCACGCCTTCATCGGTTTTAAAAATCAGGCCTGGTACATGCTGGATGGCAGGATAGTTATTAAGGAATTCCGAAAAAGCGATCTCGCCTTCTCCCGCAATGATATAATCAATGTCAGCGCGCGCGATCACGTCAGCAAACTCATAGCTTACTTCAGGTCCACCAAGCAGGATCTTTGCTGCAGGATTAAGTTCTTTGATCTTTTTGGTCAGCAGCAGGGTGGGGGTGATGTTCCAGATATAGCAGCTTAATGCTATAACATCATATTGCGAGCAGAATTCTGCTACTTTGGCCGGATCCTCTTTTATGGTAAACTCTTTCCAGTGCAGATTATGTTTGTCTTTATTGAGCTCATATAACAGCCGTATAGCCAGATTTGTGTGAATATACTTGGAGTTAAGAGTCGTTAAAAGTACCTGCATGGTTGTAAGTTCTGAGCTTTGGCTAGTCTCGATTAGAATTTAGGAATTAGAATCATAAAGATACTTGTTTTGAGAGCTTTTTTCCCCAATTCCGGTAATTAAGCCTGAAAAATGGCGCAATTTAACGGAGGCTTTCCCTGGCATCAGGTTTTCAAATCAATGGCAAGAACGATTGCCGATCTCAACTCTGCTTCGGGCAGAAACACGACATCGACCCGCACTGATAACTTACTAACACTAAGACTTCAGCATGCGGCAAATCGTCCAAAATTGGGCTCCCCACAGGGGAGCCTTTTTGTTTTTGTAAATCCCCGAAACGCTTCTGTTTTAAAAATTGTTTATTCAAAGTTCAAAAAGTTCAACGTTCAATTGTGGTTGCTACGCTCGTGAACCTTTGAACCTTTGAACCTTTGAACCTTTGAACCCTTGCCCGCCATCCAATGATACCGAAGGCGGGTCCGCCTCTGGCGGAAACCCTTGAACCCTTGAACCCTTGAACCTTGAACTTTTACTCTTATAATAACCGTGTGTGACCGAATTGTTAGATTTACGGAATGTACTTCCATCCCCTGAATTTCATCCGTTTTATCCTGGCGTTAGGTGTGGTTCTTTTTCATTATGGGATCTTATATTATCCATTTAACTCCGGGCCACTTAATACTCTGATCGTAAACAGCAGCTTCCGCGTTTCATTTTTCTTTTTCATTTCTGGTTTTGTAATGATGCTGGTGTATGGTAAGCAAACTGAAGTGCTTGCACCGGTTACCTTTTATAAAAAAAGACTTACGCGCATATTACCGATGTACTGGCTGGCATTCATAATTACATTATTGCTTGTAGTTACTGTGTTGGGTGCTGGTCCCAAAGGGCTGGTCATCATTATTCATTTTTTTGGCCTGCAAAGTTTATATCCCGGATTTGTTCTCGATCTAAATTACCCTTCCTGGTCCATTTCGGTGGAACTGATTTTTTACGCGGTATTTCCTTTTTTGCTGCGCTGGATCAATTCAATACGGATGTCAGGAGCACTTACGTTTACATTTATCCTGTGGATGCTTCAAACTATCCAGCATATTTATTTTGTCGATCATTTATGGAACGGTACTAAGGCCATGGAAGAATTCATCAGCGACTTCCCGTTATGGCACCTGGTGACCTTCATTTGCGGAATGGCTTCTGGGAAGATCGTTTTGAGGAAT
This sequence comes from uncultured bacterium, assembly GCA_966211905.1. Classification (GTDB taxonomy): domain Bacteria; phylum Bacteroidota; class Bacteroidia; order B-17B0; family Aurantibacillaceae; genus Aurantibacillus. The sequence continues at coordinate 31,267 of CBIHOL010000026.1, read as the reverse complement.
TATACTCTTATCCGCGTTCAGCAATGGGCGCCATTTGGGTTCCTGGCATCGCTGGCATTATTTGGCTACATCATTTTTGTTCCCAACCCGATCCTGAAATATGTGCATAATGGATTGTTGTGCCCGTTGTTCGCTGCGCTTATCATATCGTTGTTCTATGATCGTTCCGCTATTCACCGGTTCCTGTCGCAGCCTGCAATTAGCAGATTAGGCGATCTGAGTTACAGCCTTTTCATCTTTCAGTATCCGGTGTGGATCATTTGTAAAAAGATTGCCAGTGAAGATCTCACAGGCAGGAGTACTTTCTTTTTTATTTATCTTTTTGCGCTGATCTCCTTTGCCTGGCTCGTAAACCGTTTTGTAGAACGGCCGCTCCTGGTTTATTTCAGACGGGATAAAAGCAAAACTATTACGGGGTAAGAACCATTTTTGGCGCGGCCACTTTGCCACCGAGAAGGGCAGCAGGAACTATAAGCAACAGTGCCACGATCCACATCCATGCCGGGTGTGGTGCCATGAAAAGGTTTAACAGCGTAGCGGCCAGCAAAACTCCGCCCGTGATCAATGATACATTTTTCCATTGAGGCTTATTTATTTTTCCTGCAACAAATCCACCTGCGAATGCGGCAATGAGCCAGAACAGGACCATGATCACCATTACATACATAGGCATCCCTTCAATGTAGGCCTTTAGAGTTTCTTTGTCCATGCCATTCATGCCGTCGTTTGCCGGATTGAGTTTGTGGGTAGTGGCATCTCCGATAAAAACAATAAGGAACCCTGCTACCACGCCAATAATTACGGCTAATATATTTCTCATCATTTTATTTGATTTTAAGTTATGAATGAGTGGTCTTATATATGCTCCCGCTCAACTTATAACATCTCAAAAAAGTGTGCCACAAATAAAAAAGCCCCCTGGTTTACAGGAGGCTCTTATTTTTAGGGGGTTTAACAAATCCTACGATCCGCAAGCTTCACAATCTTCCGGGTTATCCAGACTGCAGCTTAATTGTGCCTGCTGCTCGTCGTGTGAAAGAATGTGCGCCTGTCCGCGATCAACCAATAACTGGTCTTCGTTTCCAAGAACAAATGTTGGCTGTGCCAGGGCTCCCTGGTCAACGGTGAACTTAATGGCGTCAGCTGCTGCTTTAGTACGCAGGTAATACATGCCGGTCTTCAAACCTTTTTTCCATGAGTAGAAATGCGCACTGCTCATTTTCGCAAAGTTTGCATCCTGTATAAAGAGGTTCAGCGACTGGCTCTGATCAATAAATGCACCGCGGTCGGCCGCCATATCAATGATGGTACGTTGTTTGATCTCCCAAACAGTTTTATAAAGTTCCTTGATGTTTGCCGGGATCTCAGCTATTCCCTGAACTGACCCGTTAGCAGCAATGATCTTGTTCTTCAAAGATTCATTCCAGATACCCAGCTTCACCAGGTCACGAAGTAAATGTTTGTTCACTACAACAAACTCACCGCTCAATACACGACGTGTGTAGATATTGCTTGTATACGGTTCAAAACACTCGTTGTTACCTAAGATCTGCGAAGTGCTGGCAGTAGGCATTGGTGCAAGTAATAAGCTGTTGCGGATACCATACTTCATGATCTCCTCACGAAGAATATCCCATTCCCAGCGTGGACTTGCCTTTACATTCCACATGTCGTGCTGGAAAATACCCTTTGAAACAGGTGAACCAGGATAACTTTCGTAAGCTCCGTCTACTTTTGCAAGATCCTTACTTGCTGTAAGTGCTGCGAAATAAATAGTTTCGAAGATCTCTGAATTTAATTTCTTAGCATTTTCACTTTCAAACGGATAACGCATCAGGATAAAAGCATCAGCCAATCCCTGAACACCTAAACCAATTGGACGGTGACGCATATTGCTGTTGCGCGCCTCAGGAATAGGGTAGTAATTGCGATCAATGATCTTATTAAGATTCAGAGTGGCCTGGTAAGTGATCTCAAATAATTTATCGTGATCGAACGTTCCGGTTTTTTCGTCAACAAAACGCGGCAATGCAATTGAAGCAAGGTTACATACAGCTACTTCATCGGCACTGGTGTATTCAAGTATCTCGGTGCAAAGGTTCGACGATTTGATAGTGCCCAGGTTTTGCTGATTTGATTTAGAGTTGGCAGCATCCTTAAACAGCATGTATGGATTACCGGTCTCGATTTGAGCTTCGATAATAGCAGCCCACAGTTCACGCGCTTTAATTTGTTTACGGAAACGTCCTTCAGCCTCATATTGAGTGTATAGCTTCTCAAACGCTTCGCTATGACAGTCGCTCAGGCCAGGACATTCGTTAGGACACATCAGGCTCCAGTCGCCTTCTGCCTCAACACGTTTCATAAACAGATCAGGGATCCATAACGCTGTGAAAAGATCGCGTGCGCGCATTTCTTCTTTACCGTGGTTTTTGCGGATATCAAGGAATTCATAGATATCAGCATGCCATGGTTCGAGGTAAATAGCGATAGAGCCTTTGCGTTTGCCACCACCCTGGTCAACGTAACGAGCAGTTTCGTTGTAAACCTTTAGCATAGGGATGATACCGTTGCTGGTTCCGTTTGTACCACGGATGTATGAACCTGTAGCGCGAACGTTATGAATGCTTAAACCAATACCGCCTGCACTTTGAGAGATCTTGGCACATTGTTTCAGTGTATCGTAAATTCCGTCAATGCTGTCGTCCTTTACCTGCAATAAAAAGCATGAGCTCATTTGCGGTTTCGGGGTCCCTGCATTAAATAGTGTTGGCGTGGCATGTGTGAACCAGCGCTCACTCATTAAGTGATAAGTGCGGATGGCAGCTTCAATATCGTGTTTGTGGATCCCAACAGCCACACGCATGATCATATGCTGTGGACGCTCAGCTACACGTCCATTCATCTTAAGCAGGTAAGAACGCTCAAGGGTCTTAAACCCGAAATAATCATAACCAAAATCGCGGTCATAGATAATAGATGAGTCGAGCAGATGCGCGTTCTCAGTAACGATCTCATAAACGTCGTCAGCAATTAGTGCAGCTTTTAAGCCGTTTTTAGGATCAATATAATGGTAGAGGGCTTCGATGGTCTTTGAAAAGCTCTTTATGGTATTCTTATGCAGGTTACTTACTGCGATACGGGACGCAAGCTGGGCGTAATCAGGATGTCGGACCGTAAGGGAAGCAGCGGTTTCTGCAGCAAGGTTATCCAGTTCGCTGGTGGTAACACCATCATAAACCCCATCGATCACTTTTTTAGCGACCAGGATCGGATCTACATGTGTTGGTTCCAGCCCATAGCTGAGTTTTTGAATACGAGCGGTAATCTTATCGAATTTTACCGACTCCCGGGTGCCATCTCTTTTTATTACAAACATACGCCTTGGGGTTTTAGTTTTTTGAGTTTAATTAGTTATTACAAAGTACTTTCAATTCTTTCCGTTTAATTTTCCGGTCGTTTGTTTATTTCAACAATCCTCCGGTTAATAGTCTATAATGTGGCGTTTTAACATTTTAGAGCTGGGAATCCCTTGCCAGTCCTGGACTGGCTACCTTAAAGTTACAAAAAACGTGGGGGACTCCTGTGCCTACTTTTGTTAAAACTAGAAGTCTTCGTCGAGGTTAAAAATGTTATTTTCCTCTTTATTATTCATCACGCCGGCCTTCTGGTATTCGGCCACGCGTTTTTCGAAGAAGTTGGTTTTGCCCTGAAGCGAGATCATTTCCATAAAATCGAATGGATTTGATGCATTATAGAACTTTTTGCATCCAAGGGCAACCAGTAAGCGATCGGCGCAGAACTCGATGTATTGACACATCAGGTCAGAATTCATTCCTATTAGTTTAACAGGGATGGCATCTACCACGAATTTCTTTTCAATGGTAACTGCGTCGGTTATGATTTTAGTTACCTGCTCCTGAGGCAACTTGTTTTTAATATGTTCGGCATATAAAAGGCAGGCAAAATCGCAGTGCAGGCCTTCATCACGGCTAATGAGCTCGTTGCTGAATGTCAGCCCTGGCATCAGACCGCGCTTCTTCAGCCAGAAAATGGAACAAAATGAACCTGAAAAAAAGATGCCTTCAACAGCAGCAAAAGCAATCAGCCGCTCCGCAAAAGTCCCGTTATTGATCCAGCGGATAGCCCAGTCTGCCTTCTCACCCACGCACGGCACAGTATCTACAGCGTGAAACAGCTTGTCTTTTTCAGCCGGATCTTTGATATAGGTATCTATAAGTAAAGAATACGTTTCGGAATGAATGTTCTCCATCATTACCTGGAAACCATAAAAACAACGGGCTTCAGGGTACTGAACCTCATTAAGGAAGTTAATTGCCAGGTTTTCGTTTACAATCCCATCGCTGGCAGCAAAAAAGGCCAGAACGTGCTTTATAAAGTGACGTTCGTTATCATTTAGCTTGTTATTCCAATCGGCAGTGTCAGATGCCAGGTCAATTTCCTCAGCTGTCCAGAAACTGGCTTCTGCCTTTTTATAAAATTCCCAGATGTCTTTATATTTTATAGGAAAGAGGACGAAGCGGTCCTTATTTTCTGCAAGTATTGGTTCTGTCATAACTCCTGGGTCATTTTAATTAAGTTGTAGCCTGTAAATGATCTCGTATTGCAAATAAATGCAAAAAAGGCGCCATTAGATAGTTAAATGAATTAACACGAAAGCCAAGTTTTAAACACCGTGAATTTGTTGGAATCAGTTGAGCCACGCTAATTGCATTGATTTACAAGTGGGTAATAATTTGAAGAAAAAAAGCGGTAAAAGCCTTTGCATTAGAGAATAAAAATATTAAGTAAGATAGTCATTTTTTATGGCATTTCCCTATACTGTTCAGTGTTGGACATTGACAGTTAAGCGTTTAGAATGGCATTTTCGACGAAAAATTTTGAATTCCTTCGCTTTTTTGCAACTTTTATGATTCTCTTGCGTTAAACTTATCAACATTACCCACTAACATGTCATCAGCAGATCGGATACTCTTGATAAAGCAAAACGACAAAGCAGCCAGAAAAGAGCTCTTTGACGAGTATTACGGAAAGCTGGCTGCTATTGCCACCAGGTATTGTAAGAATCAGCAGCAGGCAGATGAGGTAACCACAGTAGCACTTAATAACTGCTTTCACAAACTTGAAACAATTGCCGATCCACAAAGTGTGGACCTGGGTAAATTTCTGGTGAAGAACTTTATACAGGAGTGTATCTCTTACGTTAGAGATATACGCAGCGAGTACTTTGTGTCAAGCACGGTTTATGCCACTGATAAGACCGCTCAGAACTACGATCTTTTTGAAAACAACAACGACACGATTGACTTTAATAGTCTCGATAACGATATTTTGCTGAAAGCATTACAGCAGCTGGTTCCCGCACAACGTCTCATATTTAACCTTCATGTTATTGACGGTTTTAGCCTTGATGAGTCGGCAGCAATGCTTGAAGCCAGCGCCCCAACTGTGAAAAGCAACCTTGAAAAAGCAAGGTTCAACATGCAGAAAAATATTGAGAAAAGTTTAAAAAACACAAAGTCATGAGCAAGCAATTTATTTACGCCATCGATGAGCAGAATCTAAGAGGCAAGCTAACAAGCATGTTGGCCCCTGTGCGGGAAGACGCCTGGTCACGTTTCGACAGCTACGCAATAGCACACGCGCGTCCTGTTGAGACCCGTCGGTTCAAAAATTTCAATATTCCGTTAAACCGCGCCACTGTTCTGCCTGCAGCATTTGGGGTGATCATCATCTTTTTCTCCTTCCTGCTGTTCAACTTTATCAGCATCAATCCTAAAAAAGCGAATCTTACTCATCCTGCTACCAGCGTGTCAGTACCTTTTCCGCAGGTAACCGTTGAACCGCTGAGTACTCAGCCAATGCAACCACAAACCATTAATGAGGGACCTAACAATCAGCTTGCAGTAAGATCAGCAGAGGCTGCCATCGTAAAGGAGCCTGTTGTTTCCCAGGAGTCGAAGGCTGTAGTTGCAGATGAAAGTATGCTTACCGCTTCTGCTATGCCAGCTGCGAAAAAAAGACGTCCCGCCGATGTAACGGGAGCTGCACAGATCCAGGAGATCCGCCCGACAATTGTAACTGAAGACATGGATCCTGAAGTTCGTCCGAACTAATCATAAAGGATTTTTTCACACACTATCCATTTTCCTTTTAAGTAACTTTGTCGCGCATGCGCGACATTGCTAATTCTGACGACATAACCGCTTTAATCCGGGAATTTTATTCCAGCCTCCTTGAAGTTGAAGAGATCAAACCGGTTTTTGCCCACATTGATTTCGAAAAGCACGTTCCGCATATCGTTCATTTCTGGAGCTTTGTTCTTCTCGATGCGGAAGGCTACAAGACAAATGTCTTCGAAAAACACCTGAATCTTCCCATCAAAGCTCACCAGTTCGACATATGGCTGCGGATCTTTACTGAAGCCGTAGATAAGCTCTTTGCGGGCGAAAAGGCCGAGCTGGCAAAGCAGAGAGCCACTGTGCTTGCATATACCTTTAAGAGCAAATGGGAGAAATTAAAGGGATAATAGCCGGATTTTGAGCCCCGCCTCATTATCGCTATTTTTGGGACCTGATTTTTAATCATGTCAATCACTTCCACTCCTCATACATCTTTTAAGAATGACCAGTCCTACGCGCTTTCACTTGACGCAGCGGATTCTATTTCTTCCTACCGTGAACGGTTTTTAATGCCGCAGCACAACGGAAGTGATGTGGTTTATTTTACCGGGAACTCGCTTGGTCTGCAGCCACGTGCTACACGTGCATATATTGAGCAGGAGCTGCTCGACTGGCAGGATTATGGAGTTGAGGGACACTTTCGTGCAAAAAATCCATGGTTATCCTATCATGAGCTTCTCACGGAGAAAATGGCGAATATCGTTGGAGCCTTGCCTGAAGAAACTGTAATGATGAATCAGCTTACGGTAAATCTTCACCTGCTAATGGTATCCTTTTATCGTCCTACTAAAACGCGGTACAAGATCCTCTGTGAGGCAAGGGCATTCCCAAGCGACCAGTATGCTTTGCAATCGCAGATCCGATTCCACGGATACGATTGTGCAGATGCCATGATAGAGGTTTGGCCCCGTGAAGGAGAATTTCATATCCGGGAAGAAGATATTTTTAAAATGATCGATAAACACCGGAATGATTTGGCCCTGGTTATGATCGGGGGTGTAAATTATTTTACCGGGCAGGTGTTCGACATGAAGGCAATTACCTCATATGCGCACAGTGCAGGAGCAACCGTGGGCTTTGACCTTGCTCACGCGGCCGGGAATATTGAGTTAAAATTACATGAGTGGAATGTTGATTTTGCGGCCTGGTGTACATACAAATACCTGAATAGCGGTCCTGGCAGCGTAGCCGGTGCGTTTGTGCATACAAAACATTTACAGAACCTGGAGCTTCCTATGTTCTCAGGGTGGTGGGGACATGATAAGAAAACGCGTTTCCTTATGGATAGCAAATTTATTCCTATGGCCTCAGCAGAGCGGTGGCAGCTAAGTAATGCCCCCGTATTAAGCATGGCTGCCTGCAGGGCAAGCCTTGATATTTTTGACGAAGTTGGGATGAAGGCGCTGGTTCAAAAAAGTCAGATGCTTGTAAGTTACCTTGAATTTATTGTAAAGGAAGTAAGTGCAAAAAACAACAATTGCCTGGAGATCATTACTCCCATAGAAAATCGCGGATGCCAGCTTTCATTCATTGCTCATGGTCATGGTAAGAAATTATACAACCAGCTGATCGATAACGGCGTGGTGCCTGACTGGCGTGAACCCAATGTGATCCGGTGTGCTGCCGCTCCATTATATAATTCGTACAGTGATGTTTTTCGTTTTGGTGAGATCCTGAGTCGTTTACTCTGAGCGTCAGAAATAACTGCACAAAAAAGCCGATGATCACTCAACGGCTTTTTTAATTATTTGAATCTCTATTTGACCTTCGCAGGGGTATTCGCGAGGTTCTTTGCAGAGGAGATCTCCATTTTAATACTGCCCACCCATACATCGGCTTTAGCGCAAAGAGGAATGTGGTTTTGGTCGTCACTGATCCAGACAGTCATATCCTCATCTTTTTTAAACACACGACCTTTTTGTACTATTGGCTGGAATTTAAGAGCACGATATTTACCAAGATCAGTTTCAATCACCTCTTTTCCCAGGTACCTGATAGTTAAAGGCCACAACTCCTTGTCAACAAAACACGGAATGCTGAATTCGTCACCAGGTTTGGCACTGCTGAGGTCCATATTACGGGCCGAATAAAAGGCACTCACCATATCCTGCACACCCTGGGGGATGTCGAATTTTTCGTTGTTACCGATATCTACTTTTCCGGTATAATGGTTAAAAATGTAATCCTGGCTGAATTTATAGCCGCCTTCATCCACCCGTCTCACAAACAACCAGGGCAGCAGGGCGTCCTTGTCCATATATGTTTCATAACGATCGCGGACTTTAAAGAACCAGTCTGTAGTTCCCGTCGTATATCCATTACCAACTATATGGTACAGTTTCCTGCCGTTAGCATCAATAAGATCAGGCTTCACCTCCAGTACTGCAACACCGGCATTGATCATACCATAGTGCAATCTATAGGTAAGGATTTCTCCTTCCTTAAAGGCGGTATTGTTTTTCCTTGGAAGTTTATCGGCGTCCGGTGACGACACTGTGTTTTCAAGTATCTGGGATCTTCCTGTACGAAAATCGGCAGAGCATAAAAGAACTACAGTAGCCAGAGCGGTGCCTTGAAGTGCAAATCGACGGAATAAGTTTTTCATACCAGTTATACTCAATTTATGTGCCGAAGACTGCATAACGGGAGTCTAAAATTTGTTAATTAAAGAATGAACATTTTTTCGCATTTCCCTTAAACGCCTTGCCAACAGGGGGCTTCGGAGGACCCTGAAGATCATAACAGTATTCGTAATAAACGGATGTGTCCACAAACAAAAGGCTCCGCAGAGGGGCAGAATGCAGCATAAGATTGTTGCTTTAAGTCCACTGTCATAAAAAAAGTAAAATACAAGAAACCACGCCACATAGGTTAAAGGAAATATGATCATCGCGAATCCGATGGCGAAAGAGGAATAAAATTCCCTCGTTTTAACCAGTTTGCCGGTCATGGTCCGTACTATCAATAAGGGTAGCAGGTTAGCCGCCAGCCCGGCCAGATAGATGGGCGAAAATAATATGATCACAATAAGGCGCGCGACAAATGTTATCCAGGAATTTTTTTTGTCCTGGTCTGTTCTGAATATCCCGTCCTTTAGTCTGTATTTTTTCAATTCGCCCAGGTATTCTGAAGACTGAGCCTTAAATTCTTCGAGTAATGCTGGTTGCTCAACGGATGCGTTGTTTACCTTTTCTGTTATCTGCGTAACGACTTCAAATTCATCTGCGAGATTTCCAGGTTTTAATCCCTGCTTTTTAAGCCATTCATACTTGCACAATTTTTCAAACGCAAATACCGCTTCATCATTTTTAGGGTCGTTGATATGAGTGACCAGTTTTTTCATAGCCGGTTCCAGCACTCCGAGAAACTGTTTTTGCGCACGTGCAGGATTCTCCTGCCAGGCACCCATAAAATCCTTTACAAAAATGGGCTCACCCACATTATAAAACACATCGCTGCGGAATTTATTGGGATGGCTGTAATTTACTCCAACAGGAATGACGCGTAAGGTATCGCTCTTCAGAAACTGGTATGCACCAAAAACCATACGCGCCACGCCTTTTTTAAGTGGTCTTAAGCGTCGTTCCTGAACACAGATACCTTCGGCAAACACAATTATCTTGGCGTTGCCGGCCAGAAGTGCATTAACGCGGCGGTATGAATCGTCATTTTTCAGCAAGCCCTCTTTACCGGCATCCTGTAACCTGAAAATAGGCACAAGTCCTATCTGCTCAAGTATCCATGCGGCAAAGCCGGGTTTAAAGGCATCACCACGCGCAATATAATGTGTTCTTAAGGGGTATGCTACATAAGTAATTGCAATCGGGTCGGTAAAAGCATTAGGGTGATTCATTGCAATGATAACGGGATCCTTTACCTGCAGATTCTTAATATTTTTTGCCTGAATTCTCCTGTAAAAAGCAGGTATAAAAAAGCTTGCCCAATACTTTATAATATGCCAGACCATAGTTGATGGAAAGGCATAAATGTAACTGAATTTTTCACAAAATAATTTAACATGTTGTTAGTAACATTTGGCCTCGCGATGCCATTTAAACCGGCATTTTTTCAGTATATTTAAAGGATAATTTAAAAAAGTTCAAAAGTAATTTATGTCAGAAGTTTCAGCGGAAAAAAAGAATTACGGAGCAGATAATATCCAGGTTTTAGAAGGGTTAGAAGCGGTCAGGAAACGTCCGGCGATGTACATAGGTGACATTGGTGTAAAAGGTTTACATCACCTGGTTTATGAAGTTGTGGATAATTCAATTGACGAGGCACTCGCAGGTCATTGTAAAAATATAACCGTATCGATCTTAGAGAACAATTCAGTACGCGTAAAAGATGATGGAAGGGGTATTCCAACAGGCATTCACCCAAAACTGGGAGTAAGTGCGCTGGAGGTTGTTATGACCGTTCTGCACGCAGGAGGTAAATTCGATAAGGACACATATAAAGTATCCGGTGGTTTACACGGTGTTGGTGTTAGTTGCGTGAATGCACTTTCTGATCTTTTAATAGCGGAAGTGCACAGGGATGGTAAGATCACTAAGCAGGAATTCAGCAAGGGTAAACCGCTTTACTCAGCAAAAGAAATAGGCGATACTACATATCGCGGTACGATTGTAACCTTTACGCCCGATCTGAGCATATTTACAGTATCGGAATATAATTACACAACTGTAGCCAACAGGATGCGCGAGCTGGCATATCTTAACAAGGGTATTCGTATTATTCTTGAGGATGAGAGGCAGAAAGATGAGAATGGTCTTCCTTTCAGCGAAACTTTTTATAGTGAAGGTGGTTTGCGTGAATTCGTGATGTACCTCGATGATGCAAAGGAAAAGCTAATCGAAGAGCCGATCTACATGGAAAATGATAAAGGCATCATTCCTGTTGAAGTGGCAATGATGTACAACACTTCTTACAGTGAGAATATTCAGAGTTATGTAAACAATATTAATACTCATGAAGGCGGAACTCACCTCGCCGGTTTTCGCAGGGGACTTACCAGGACATTAAAATCCTATGCAGAGAAAAACGGGTTATTGTCGAAAGTGAAATTTGAGATCAGTGGTGATGATTTTCGCGAAGGACTTACGGCAGTTATATCTGTAAAGGTTCAGGAACCGCAGTTTGAAGGACAGACCAAGGGAAAACTTGGTAACAGCGAAGCAATAGGGGCTGTGGATCAGGCGATCAGTGAAGCACTCAATAATTATCTTGAAGAACATCCACGTCAGGCACGATTGATCGTTGACAAAGTGATCCTTGCTGCCACTGCACGACACGCAGCCCGCAAAGCACGTGAAATGGTGCAGCGTAAAAGCGTAATGAACGGTTCGGGATTACCGGGTAAACTGGCCGATTGTGCGAGTGGTGATCCTGTTGCCTGCGAACTGTTTCTTGTGGAAGGTGATTCGGCCGGGGGAACAGCGAAACAAGGCCGTAACCGGGAGTACCAGGCTATTCTTCCCTTAAGAGGTAAGATCCTGAACGTAGAAAAAGCGCTGGAATATAAGATCTACGAAAACGAAGAGATCAAAAATATTTTTACCGCACTTGGAGTTTTTCGCGGAACTACAGAAGATCAGCGCGCTCTTAACATCGAAAAATTGCGTTATCACAAGATCGTGATCATGTGCGACGCCGACGTGGATGGTTCGCATATCACTACCCTTATTCTTACGTTCCTGTTCCGTCATATGAAGGAACTGGTGGAAAAAGGACACGTGTACATTGCAGCCCCTCCTCTTTACCTTGTGAAGAAAGGTAAGGAACAGCGTTATTGCTGGAATGAGGAACAAAGGGACATTGCTATCAGGGAGATCGGCGGAGAAAAAACCGACACAGTTAACGTACAGCGCTATAAAGGTCTTGGAGAAATGAACGCAGAGCAATTATGGGAGACTACTTTGAATCCTGAAAGTCGTACGCTTCGCTTAGTAACTATCGACAGCGCAGCAGAAGCCGACAGGGTTTTCAGCATGCTGATGGGAGACGAAGTGCCACCACGCCGCGAATTCATCGAGAAAAACGCTAAATACGCTAAAATCGACGCATAATTTCCTGGCACATGGCTGAGAAAGTGGATACCATAGATGGTTGTCTTGCAAAATTGCCTGATGACCGGCGGGAGGCGATATCAAAACTCAGGAACATCCTGAAGAAAAATCTGCCCGCAGGATTCAAAGAAACAGCTTCCTATGGTATGATCGGGTATGTTGTGCCTCATTCTGCATACCCTTCCGGGTACCACTGTGATCCCAAATTACCGCTTCCATTCATCAACCTGGCCTCGCAAAAGAATTTTATTGCACTCTATCACATGGGCCTGTATGCCAGTCCCGACTTGTTAAAGTGGTTCACAAACGAATACCCGAAACATTCAAAAACCAAGCTTGACATGGGAAAGAGCTGTATCCGTTTTAAAAAACCAGATCAGATACCTTTTGCGCTTGTGGAGCAACTGGCCACAAAAATGACGGTTAAAGACTGGATCTCACTGTACGAAAAGAACCTTAAAAGGTGATCTGAGCAGCCCGCTGCAGCTTTTCCAATTTATTTTATCTTTATATAATGGTTAGTAAACTATTATGCGGTTTTTTTATGGCTGCAGCTATTGCTGTCAGCGCCCAGACATCAAGTACAGATCCTCTGTACCAGGGACATCTGTTGGCAGGTAAAGAGGATTTTGACCAGATAATTCAAACCCAGCTTACATTGCCGAAATCCATTCTTAATTCTAAACTTGATCAGCAGGTGACTTGTTATTTTAATCTTGATGAGCGCGGAAACGCAGTAAAGGTCAAGATCGATGGCTCGGTGAACAACCTTTTGAAACCAGAGCTTTTAAGGATGTTCAGGTTTTTTCAGTTCAGGCATACATTGAACTTACCTGAGGAAGAAAGGCCGTATTTTGTGCAGTTCAACATTTCAACTGAAGAATACAAACAATATATCAAGCAAAAATACCGGCATCAGATAAAAAAGCCTTTACCCGCCGACAGCAGTTATACGGTGTTTATGCGTGCAGACATTCCCCCTGTGTATTTTAAGAATGGGGAGGAGGGATTAGACGAATACATGCTGCAGGAAATTGAGTATCCTAAAGTTGCCCGCGAGCGCTCCATACAAGGTACAGTAGTGCTTGAATTTATTGTAGAAACGAATGGCTACATAACAGGATTGGTTGTGAAACAAGGCGTGAACGGAGGATGCTCCGAAGAGGCGATGCGCATAATGAGAACAACACGATGGATACCTGCTATCCAGAATGATAAATTTGTAAGATATAAAATGACCTACCCAATCACCTTTACAATCCCGGTAAACCGCAATGCGGGCGGAGCAGTAAACGGGATGTGATCAATTTCCTTAAAAGCTGCAGAACTATTTTATTTTTTTTAATCGCCGAAGGGCACTGTTTTCCTCGCTTTTCATTTCAAGACTTTGTTTGGAAGTCTTATCCTTATAACCGCACAGATGCAGAACCCCGTGAGCAAGTACCCTGTGAAGCTCTGTTTCAAAATCCACGCCGAACTTTGATGCATTTTCCTTTACGCGATCGATACTGATCATGATATCTCCCGAAATAATATCGCTTGTTGACGAATCAAAAGTTATGATGTCGGTATAGGTATTATGATTCAGGTATTGTATGTTGATCTTCAAAAGCTCTTCATCTGAAGTAAAAACGAAGTTTATATCACCAGGCTTTTTTTTCTTTGCTCCTATCAGTTGCGTGATCCACTTTTTTAGCAACAGTTTTTGCCGTGGCGAGAAAGTTACAGACAGTGATTGAAATGTGATCGCCATCAAAAAGTAAGAGTTGTATCGTTTACAATGGTGGGTAACTGCCCGTTGTTATATTGCCTTATGATAAGTTCAGCCTGTTTAACGGAGATCCGGTACTGCTCGAGGTTGCGGAACAAGAGCTGCTGCTGCCGCTGACCGGCATCGAGGACACCGGAAGCTTGTTTTTTTTCCAGCTGCACATATTGATCCGCCTGCTCCAAACTGATTGCATGGCTCCGCAGATCTTCGGCAAGACGCTTATACTGTGAATTCAGCAGGGCAATGCGCGCTAAAAGTGCTTTCCTGTTTTCCATAAATGCAGCCAGCCCGCTTCCTGAATGGTAGAAGACCTGTAATTGATCGGCTGCTGTTCTGTCGAGCGTGTCGAAGCGCGAAGCATCAATGAACGCGGTATAATACCTGAACTGCTTCAGGTACCTCTGGAGTTGAAGAGTGTCCTGTTTCTGCAAAGCCGACCCTAAAGTATTTACTGCGCCGCCCAGGCTATCGAGAGTCCGGCTGCGCTGCTCGTACTCTGCAGTGCTGCTGCACGACGTGAGGGTAGATAAAAATACCAGGAGTATGGCTATGCCAGGCAAATTCATCAGCTGATCATGTCGAAGCCGCAATAGCTCTGCAGCACCTTTGGAATCCTGATACCATTTTCCGTCTGATTATTTTCAAGCAATGCCGCAACTATCCGTGGCAAGGCGAGGGCGCTGCCATTAAGGCTATGTGCCAGTTGTGTACGGCCTTTTTCGTCACGGTAGCGACACTTTAAACGGTTGGTCTGGAAGCTTTCAAAATTACTAACGCTGCTCACCTCAAGCCATCGTTGTTGTGCGGCGCTCCATACTTCCATATCATAAGTGAGCGCGCTGGCAAAACTCATATCGCCTCCGCATAATCTCAGAGTACGAAATGGCAACTCTAATTCTTTCAGCAAAGAAGCCACGTATTCACGCATCTCCTCCAGTATTTCGTAACTTTTCTGAGGATGTGCGATCTGTACGATCTCCACCTTATCGAACTGGTGAAGACGGTTCAGGCCGCGCACATCTTTACCGTAACTTCCCGCTTCGCGGCGGAAACAAGGTGTGTAAGCACAATTTTTTACAGGGAAATCAGATTCTTTAAGGATCACATCGCGGTAAATATTGGTAACCGGCACCTCTGCTGTAGGGATGAGGTACAGGTTATCCTCGTTTGCAAAATACATCTGACCTTCTTTATCCGGTAGCTGCCCTGTACCATAGCCGCTATCTTCATTTACCAGTATGGGTGGCTGCACTTCATTGTATCCTTTAGCCGTAGCGCGGTCGAGGAAGAAATTGATGAGCGCTCTCTGCAGGCGGGCTCCCTTTCCTTTGTATACAGGAAATCCGGCCCCGGTAAGTTTTACTCCCAGTTCAAAATCAATTATATCGTATTTGGTGGTCAGCTCCCAGTGTGGTTTGGCGCCAGCATAAAGTGAAGGCTTGTCCCCAAATTCAAAGATGTTCAGATTTTCCTCAGGTGTTTTTCCCTGCGGAACGCTTTCGTGCGGCAGATTGGGAACAGAAAGCAGAAGTTTATGAACCTCGTTCTCGATATTCTTCTGTTTATCGTCAAGTTGTTTTTCTCGCGCCTTTAGTTCGGCAGTCCGTGACTTTAATTTCTCGGCCTCTTCTTTTTTGCCAGCCCTCATCAGTTCACCGATCTGTTTGGCAATTGCATTGGCTTCAGCTTTTGAGTCATCGGCTTCTTTTTGCGCTGCACGACGCTGATTGTCGAGGTCAAGCACCTGCCCGATTACTCCTTCGGCATCTTTAAAGTGTTTTTTCGCAAGGCGATTGATCACATCTTCCCTGTTTTCGCGGATATAATTGATCTGTAACATAATTTTATTTCATTTTTTGCTGTTTGCAGCGAGTGACAAATTTAATGGTTGTTGGTGAACCACAAGGGTTAGTTATAAAAGAAAAGCCCGCCGTGATAAACGGAGGGCTTTAAATTATTGTGTGCGACAATTTATTACGCTTCCGTAGTTTCTACAGATACGTACGAACGATCGTCCCTTTTCTTTTTGAAAACCACTTTACCATCAACGAGTGCATAAAGCGTATGGTCTTTGCCCATACCCACGTTTTCACCTGGATTATGCTTGGTACCACGCTGACGAACGATGATGTTACCCGCGATGCAGGCCTGACCACCAAAAATTTTAACGCCTAAACGTTTACTATGCGAGTCGCGACCGTTGTCTGATGAACCCGCGCCTTTCTTATGTGCCATTTTTTATTGAATTAAGAATTAGGAATTAAAAACTAAAAATTTTTCATTTTCAATTTTTAATTTTTCATTCGATTATTAATCTTCTTTTTTCTTAGTTGTTTTTTTAGCTGCTGCTTTTTTAGGAGCTGCTGCTTTTTTTGCAGGTGCTTTCTTAGGAGCAGGTGCTGCTTTTTCTGCTACCGGAGTCGCCTCAGCTGCAGGTTTCCTGCCCTGTGTACGCACAACTCTTTCGTAAGTAAGTTCTTCCTGAAGCTTATCTCCTTTTCCAAGCACACCCTGGATAAGGATCTGCGTGAAGCTCTGGCGATGGTTGTTCCACTTCTGGTAACCTTTACGGCGCTTTTTCTTAAATACGATCACCTTATCTCCTTTAAGGTGACTGATTACTGTGGCGGCAACTTTTGCGCCTTCCACGGTAGGATTGCCTACTGAGATCTTCCCTGCGTTGTCTAATAACAAAACGTTTCCAAACTCAATTTTAGCACCCTCTTTAGCCTCTAGGCGGTGAACGTAAACTTTGTTTCCACGTTCCACTTTAAACTGTTGCCCGGCTATTTCTACGATTGCGTACATGCTTAAATTTTTAATTGTTTATAAATTCCCTTAAAAAGGGATGCAAATATACTGATTTCATCGTAAACGGCAAAATTTAGTCCCTGTTAATGAGGTAAACACTCATTATGATGGCTCCCATGCTTAAAATCTGGGCAGAATTGACTGTTTCCCCGTCGAAAAGACCCCATAAAATGGCCACGATCGGTATCAGGTACGTGCAACTGCTGGCGAAAATAACACCGGCCTTTTTTATAAGGTAATTGTATAAAATCACAGATAAGGCGGTGCCAACTACTGCCAGAATGCAAATATATCCCAGTGAAGGCAGTGCGAGAGGTTCGGACCTGAGATGAGCCGTAAAGTCGGTAAACCCGAACAGGTAGGTTAAAGCAATGGGACCGGTAAAACAAAATGCCCATAATGTGGCTTTTACAGAGCTGATGTCGCTGAGGTATTTTTTAATTGAAGTGGCGCTTACAGCATACAAAAATGTGGCAATGAGAATGAGGAAGCCATAACTAAAATTCCTGAACGTATTTTCACCGCTTTCGAACAGGATCAGGCAATTAGCTGCCAGGAATCCCACGAAGACACCGATTATCTTTATAGTGGATGGTTTTGCTTTTAACCACACAATTGCCAGAATTATTGCAAACAGGGGGGTGAGAGCATTAAGCATGCCTGCGAGACTGCTGCTGATCTGTGTTTCAGCTTTGGTGAAAAGAAATGCAGGGATCAGATTACCACTGACTCCCATTATGATCAGACCTTTCCAGTATTTGCGGAGGTCGATCTGCCTGTGCCGGAAAATAAGTGGAAGAAGGAACAAAAATGCTATCGATATCCTTAGTGCCGCCACTTCATCGCTGGTGAAGGCATCCAGTCCCCGTTTCATCAGTATGAATGAACTTCCCCATACCACTGACAATAAAATAAGGATGGACCAGGAAACTGTTTTTGAATTCATACGAAGGGCGCAAAGTTAACTTTAAAATGATTGTGAACCGCCGGCAACCGGCATTAAAGGTCCGGGGTGGCAGAGCTTACCGGAATAACTATTCTGCCACACAATTTTATGGTACCTTTGCATTTTTAGAAACAGATTGAAGGAATGATAATAACAGGAAAAATGAACATGCTTCGTGAGCTGCGCGAAACGGAGGCGGGATTGCATTTAGGTGATGAAGAAGGAAATGAAGTTTTGTTGCCCGCCAGTCATTCAAAAGAACAATTCAGCAAAGGGCGCGAAAGGGAAGTGTTTGTTTATACCGACGGAGACGGGAAGATCCTTGCTTCCGCGAATAAACCGTACGCAGAACTGAATACTTTTTTTTATCTCCGGGTAACGTCGGTGACACCAATCGGAGCGTTCCTCGACTGGGGTCTTGAAAAAGACCTGCTGGTTCCATTCAGCGAGCAAAAGATGGACATGGAGGAGGGGACTTTTTATGTAGTATACATTTATCTGGATGACAGGTCGAACCGTATAGTTGCCTCCACAAAAGTGGAGCGGTTCATTGAAACAGAAAACATTAATCTTGAAGAAGGACAGCAGGTTGATCTGCTGATCTACGAGGAAAGTCCGCTCGGGTTCAGCTGCATTATCAATAACACCTACAAAGGTCTGATCTATCACAATGATATTTTTAAGGATGTGTTTATTGGTGATGAGATGACCGGCTTTGTGCGCACGATCCGCGAGGACAAGCTGGTTGATATCAGTTTTCAGAAGAGCGGATTCAGGAATGTTCTTGACTCTACCGAAACCGTTTATGATTACATCACCAGGAATAAAGGTTATATAACACTTAACGACAAAAGCACCCCGGAAGAGATCTCCATTAAGCTTAGCATGAGCAAGGCCACTTTTAAAAAGGCGATAGGGATCTTATATCGTCAGCGACGGGTGCTGATAAAGCCCGATGGCGTGTATCTTTCCAACGAAAAAGATCAGCAGTCAGAAGAGAAAAAGAGTGAATAAATTGTTTTCACCGGTATTATTAATGCTCTAATTTTGCGCTTCCTAATAAAATAAAAATGAAAATTGCAGTTGTGGGTGCCACTGGTCTGGTAGGCACTAAAATGTTAGAGGTACTTGCAGAAAGAAATTTTCCTGTCACAGAGCTTATCCCGGTTGCATCGGAACGTTCGGTTGGAAAAGAGATCATTTTCAAAGGAAAAAAGTACAAGGTGCATTCGATGGATCAGGCGATAGCTGCACGTCCTCAGATCGCTTTGTTTTCAGCCGGGGGAAGCACCTCGCTGGAATGGGCACCTAAGTTTGCCGAAGCCGGTATTACCGTGATAGATAATTCAAGCGCCTGGAGAATGGATAAGAATAAAAAGCTTGTTGTACCTGAGGTGAATGCTTCCGTTCTTACTGCGGCCGATAAGATCATTGCCAATCCTAACTGTTCTACAATTCAGATGGTGGTGGCTTTAAATCCCCTGCACAAGAAATATAATATCAGGCGCGTAGTAGTGTCAACGTACCAGAGTGTGACAGGCACGGGAGTAAAAGCAGTAACACAGCTGATGAATGAACGGAGTTCAGGTTCCAGCGATGAGATGGCATATAAATACAAGATCGATATGAATGCGATCCCTCAGATTGATGTATTTCTTGAGAACGGTTACACCAAGGAAGAAATGAAAATGGTGAATGAAACCCGCAAGATCATGGGTGATGATACTATCAGGGTAACAGCAACCACTGTTCGTATTCCTGTAATGGGCGGACACAGTGAAAGCGTAAATGTGGAATTCACAAAAGATTTTACTGTAGAAGAAGTGACCCGCGTTCTGAATGAAACCGCCGGTGTTGTGGTGCAGGATGATCTGAAAAATCAGATCTATCCCATGCCAATGACCGCTCATAACAAGGATGAAGTTTTTGTTGGCAGGATCAGGAAAGATGAATCGCAGGACCGGACACTGAACATGTGGATCGTGTCGGACAATCTTCGTAAAGGGGCTGCCACCAACGCTGTGCAGATCGCCGAATACCTGGTACGTGAAAAACTGATCTCCTGATTTTATACGATTTCCCACTTTAACCACGTGGCGTTCCTAAAAACGGGGTTTTTAAATCAAAAACTGTAAATTTGATTTTATGATCACAAGACCGTTTAATTTCAAAAAGTGGATCGACGAGAACCGTCACCTGCTTAAACCACCTGTAAATAATAAGGTTGTCTATAAGGATACAGATTTTATTATTATGGTTGTGGGTGGTCCTAATTCACGCAAGGATTATCACTACAATGAAGGCGAGGAATTCTTTTATCAGCTGGAGGGTGATATTGAAGTGCAGATCCAGGAAGACGGAAAGGCGGTTACTGTTCCGGTTAAGGAAGGTGATATTTTTTTATTGCCCGCCAAAGTGCCGCACAATCCCAAAAGGTTTGCCAATACGATAGGACTGGTGGTAGAGCATACCAAGAAAAACGGTGAGAAAGACGGATTAATGTGGTTTTGCGAAAAGTGCAATCACAAACTACACGAGGTGTATTTTACTCTTTCTGACATACAAACTCAGTTCCAGGGGGAATTTAAA
Organism: uncultured bacterium; assembly: GCA_966211905.1. Classification (GTDB taxonomy): domain Bacteria; phylum Bacteroidota; class Bacteroidia; order B-17B0; family Aurantibacillaceae; genus Aurantibacillus. The sequence continues at coordinate 10,882 of CBIHOL010000026.1, read as the reverse complement.
AGATTTTACGGCGACAAATCGCTTAGAACGTGCAAGCAGTGCGGCACTGTGATGGAGCCGCCTCCGACCATAGCATAAGAATTGCTAAAAAAAGATAAAGTTTTAACGGTTGATATTTTGAGTGAAAACCCCCTTTAAATGATTTAAACACCGGGGTTTATGCCGCAAATAATTTTATCTTTGTTAGATAAGCAATGAATTATTCTGCCAGGTTACTTTTTCTTTTCATTCTATTCGGTTTTTGTTCGGTTTACAATTCACAGACAATTGTAACAGACGATCTGAAACCGGATCCTGAACGTGAAAAAATGTTTTTTCCCTACCTCGCTACCCGTCACGGTGGTCCTGAGTCCACCCTGACATGGAAGGAAAGCAATACAATTCAATATTACCGTGAATTATGGTATTACTGTAATTCTTTCACGGTAAGAAAAGATTATTTTAATGAAGGCGGCGCGTTAACTGAATCGATCATTGACATCAGCCGTTTTGAATCACAGAGGAAAAGAAATGAGGATGCGATCGTGGTTCTGCCGGGATTGAAGGACGTCCTGGTATTATTTCCGGAGAAAGAACTTATTTATAAACCTGAGTACGTGCGGCAGTGAAAAAAATCCTGATCCTCCTTTTAGCTGCCGGTCCGCTATTTACCAGCATTTTCGGACAAAATACCAATCCGGCTCCATATTGTAATGGTGGCTACTCATCCGGAGTATGCTTGCAGGGGAGCAATCAATCAAATAATCCGCAAAACAGCGTTAACGATTTTATTGATTTTTTCCGGGCTACCGGGGGATCGATGGATATTGTCAATGACAGTTCCGGTTGTAACCAAAATCCAAGCAACTACGTTTTTTATTGCTCACATATTCTCGCAGCGCAGCAAGGAGCTACAATTACCTGCACTATGAAATCAGGTATCACTTTCGCGCAGGGATTTGCAATTTTTGTAGACTGGAACCAGGATAACACTTTCCAGGTGCCAGGAGAGCGAGTGGCAGCAACATCCAATGTACCTGCTCCAGCCACATGGACCACACTGGTTTTTGTTATTCCCACCAACATTCCTAGTGGAATTTACAGGATGAGAGTTCGCTGCGCATTTGCAACAGCGGGAACGGGCATCACACCTTGCGGACAGTTCGGATTTGGAGAGACTGAAGATTATAACATTGTGGTAGGTAATATTCCAATGAATTGCACTGTGATCACGCCAACGGTGTCGGCCACCTCAACCATCTGTGCAGGGCAGACCATCAGCCTGACAGCAACCACAAATTCATGTTCCGGTTTAACCTATACCTGGACCGGGCCAGGATCCTTTAGCAGTACGGCACAGAATCCGATCAGAAGCAATGCTACACCAACCATGAGCGGAACATATTCCGTTGTTATTTCCAATTCAATTTGTCCTGTTTCGCGCACAGTTAATGTGCTTGTAGTTCCTTACCCCGTGTTTAATATGGTTCCCACAACTACCACAATTTGTCAGGGCGCTAAATTTGTAGGAACAGCATCTCTGCAGACGGGACAGAACATTAACGATTTTAATTTCCAGTGGGGACCCACAACCGGATCGGGCACGATCTTCTCCCAGTATGCTCCAAGTACACCTATTACTCCTCTGATGCTTGCTCCCAATGTTCAGCAGGCAAGTACGGTATATAGCGTGATTGTATCTCCCAAAAAGTTTACAAGTTGTTCTGTAATGAAAACTGTTACAGCCACAGTTAATAATCCTTCGCCTCCAACACTTCACCTGCCGCAAAATCCGCTCTGTAATAACGGAGCGCCTATTACATTAAGTGCCACGCCAGGTGGGGGAACATGGTCTGCACATCCCGCAGTGAGCTCCTCCGGTTTTCTAAATCTGGCAGCTATTACCTCTTCATTCGGCGTTCAGACGGTATCGTATGTGGCTGCGTTAGGGCCATGCTTTTCCTCTAATAACGGTACTTTTTCTGTTTCCAAGTTCAATACCGCGGCGTTATCATCCAGCCTTAATGTTCTGTGTGAGCAAGACAAGGGCCAGAACCTGATGAACCTGGTTCAGAGCACCGCTACAGGAACATGGACCACAACCGGACCAGGGCTAAACAACAATACATTCTTTCCACAGGGCCTGCCAACAGGTGTGTATAATGTTAAGTACAGCACATATTCAACGCCCGTGCCGGTTTGTCGTGATTCAGCCTACCTGGGAATACATGTGTTTAGTCCACCAACTCCAACTATCAGCTATATTCCTGCGCGTTGCAGCAAAGAAAATACAGTCGCGCTGGTGGCTTTACCTGCGGGCGGAGTATGGTCAGGTAACGCGGGTGTTTCTGTTTCTGGTATTCAAACTCCTTCGCTTAATCTTGCAGGCACCAATTCGGTGACTTATGCAGCCGGACAAGGAACCTGCCTTGCCTCGAGCTCCACTACTTTCCATGTTTCGCACTTCAGACCCGCGACTCTTACGGGCACCGTGCCAAATTACTGTGTTACCTATAAGCCTTTTAACCTGATGAGCATTGTGCAAAATACTACAGGCACATGGAGCGGCATCAATGTGAGCAATAACTTATTTAATCCAAAAAACCTTCCCACTAATGTTTATACGTTAACATACTCAACTACATCTACCCCTGATCCGACGTTATGTGCAGACAGTAAGAGCATCGATGTATCTGTGCTTAATCCCGCTGTGCCACAAATAACGCAGGTAGGTCCATTTTGTACCAGGGATGGGACAGTTCAATTGTCTGTAAGTCCGGCCACAGGTGCATGGACAAGCTTCAATTATCTTTCCACTGACGGCGTTTTCACGCCTTCACTGGCCAGCGCTGGAAATAATATTGTTCAGTATGTTATCGGTACCTCAACGTGCAATAGCCAGCAAACGCTATTTATAAGCGTGGAAGGATTTGTTGCAGCCACATTAATGCAAAACAAGCTTCCGGATCAATGTGACAATAATCTTGCATTTGATCTCAAGCCTTTAACACTCAATTCAACCGGTCACTGGTCCGGGCCTGCAGTTTTTGGAACGCGCTTTGATCCGGCGGTAGCTGGTGCCGGGCAGTTTGTGTTGACCTACAGTACAGCTTCCAGTCCAAGTAGTTTATGTCCCGACAGGTCAACCATTGCGGTTCAGGTATTTTCACTTGCACCACCTGTGATAACCCCGGCAGGTCCATTTTGCGACCGCTCAACTCCGCAGCAGCTGAAGGTTACACCTGTTGGAGGTTTATTTGCTGGTGTTAACAACGAAGCGATCAGCAGCGGCGGTTTATTTTCGCCGGCAAGTGCAGCGCCAGGAAACAATATAATCACGTACAGTATTACATCAGGGCCATGTATCTCCTATGCGCAGAGTGCCATTTCTGTAGAGAAATTTGTTTCAGCCGCATTTGCTGTACTGCCTCAGCAAGCTTATTGCGAAAACAGTGAGGCAGTAAATCTTAACAGTTTCGTGCAAAATCCCGGCGGAATATGGTATGGAACAGGGGTGAGGGGAAGTATGTTTGATCCTTCTATTGCAGGTCCAAGTAACCTGATAACTTACAGCACGCACTCCGCGATAAATAAAGAGCTTTGTCCTGACAGCGTTTCGGTGGTGATAAAAGTGGATGAGATCCCGGTGGTAAGTCCGTTCGCTCAGCTAAGTCAAAATTGCGCGCCCGCAGAAGTAGTTTTCAATATACCTTCAAATGCAGGTAAGGGACTATGGACATTTGGCGATGCAACTACCCAGGACGGACTTTTTGTAACGCATATTTATTCTGCACCGGGTACCTACAGTGTGGTTTTTAATTATACGCTTGGGGCATGCGCAACTCAGGTTTACATGAAAGAAGACATTACTGTTTCATCCCGTCCTGTTGCTGATTTTACTTTCAGCAAGGAAGAAGTGCTTATCTCGGATCCTGAGGTTCAACTCATCAATCAAAGTGGAGCAGTCGGTAATCAGACATACGACTGGAACGTTAGCGGGGTGGGTACTTACACAGATGTAAATGCAGAGGTGATATTTGAAAAAGCGGGCACATACCAGGTGTATTTGCGCGCAACCAATACAGAAGGATGCAGCAGTGAAATAATGAAAAGCATTGTGGTTAAAAATGATCATGGAATTTATATACCAAATTCATTCACACCAAATGCCGACGGCCTGAATGATATTTTTAAGCCTGTTTTTTCTCCTTACGGTGTGGATACAAAACATTATTCAATGGAGATATTCGACAGGTGGGGACACCTGGTTTTCGAGACCACAGATATACAGGCAGGCTGGGACGGATCTCTAAGGAATAAGGGCGATGAGCCTTTAAAACAGGAAACCTATGTGTACCGCATTTCATATAAGGATAAGGAAGGAGCAGTTTATAAAGAGAACGGCTTTGTAGTTATGCTCCCGGAATAACAAATTGCATTTTATTCATACAAAGCCGGCCCGCAGCCGGCTTTTTTGTTTACAGGAAGATATAACATCAAAATACGTGAGAAATGACTGTTTTACCTGAATTATGATCAGGATGGCCATTCGCTGCAGACTGCGTGAGCTTGCGAGGCCGCTGAGTGAGCGCATCTTCCCCCTCAAATTGTTTACTGGACTGGCGATATGAATGAGGCAAAATGATACATTCTGTCAATATTGGGTCTACCTTTAATCAAAATTATCTGCCATGAAAAATTACCTGTTTATTATCATATGGTGCCTTGCCGGAACCTCTTACCTGGCAGCACAGAATAAACAAACAACAAGAGAGAAAAGCTTCACCACCGAAGGCAAGGAGAAGTTTATAAAGAACCAGGATTATCTTACTGCTAATCCCTTAGACCCAAACGACGTTCATTACGGCGATTCGCTTAAGGGTTTTGATGCTGAGGATGTAAAGCAGGTTGCCTTAGCAAATAATGTATACGGTGAGGAGTACATCAACTTTATGATCCTTCGTAAAAGACTTTTTGTAAATGCCAAGTATAAACTCGGCGAAGCTTATCAGCAAACCAAAAGCCCGGTACCGGGTAAAAAAGGCGGCGGAAACCAGCTTCTTGGTGCACCATGTTCCAATGAGGACTTTGAGGCTACGGCAGTAGGAGCTTATAGTTCAGGTACGGCGGTTACAGGATGGTCTATAAGCACAGGATTTAACTCCTGTAATCAGAATACCCAGGAAGGTATGCCAACCAGCTGGTCAAGCGGAAGCCCTGAATTCTGGATAGTACAGACTCCGATTCTAAGTGTTCCTTATATTGGTAACCTTCCACATTCTCCTCTTGGTGGCGTTGTGGTTGCGCAACTCCAGGATCAACAGGCTAACGGCCGGGCAACCAGGCTGTCGCAAACATTTCCTGTTACCCAGGCCAACACTGCGTTTCAATTTGCATATGCAGGTGTTTACCAGGACGGAACGCATGACTGTTGCAATCAGCCATTTTTGAAGATCCGGATGTTCGATTGTAATGGAGCGCCATTAGGTTGTTCTTCATTAAGTCTTAATCCTGGTGGTCAGGGTTGTGCAGGTGTACCGGGATACACTGTTACCAATGGCGTTTCATGGACCAACTGGCAGGTAAAATTTATTGACCTGACACCTTACCTAGGTAGCTGCGTTACTATTGAAATTATTAATTCAGACTGTGCACCAACAGGACACTGGGCAAGCACTTATTTCGATGCTATGTGTGGTGGACAGGTGATCGGAAGCAGCATTCCTGCTAATGGTCAGATAAATCCAGTTTCTGGTCCTGTTAGTTTCTGTTCTGGTGGAAACCAGGCGCAAATAGCAGCTCCATTCGGATATGCCAAATATCAATGGTATGGTCCGGGTGGTGGTCCAAGCGCTCCAGGGCCAATGATCGCTGCTCCAAATGGAACAAACCAGGTACTCGTTTTATCACCAAGCCCTCAGCAAGGTGCAGTCTATACTGTAAGTATGCAGGCACAATCGGGTTGTATGTTTGTGTCAAGTAATACTTTGGTGTTTACGCAGGTGAATATTGCCGCCATCTCTACCGAATCAAGCTGTCCTATGGGAGCAAGCGGTTCCGCAACCGTATTTGGTAACGGAAGTGGCAGCGGATATAACTATACGTGGACCGCAGCGAGTAACGGTGCCGTCGTCAGCACGGCGAGTGTGGCCTCTAACTTAGCACCAGGAATTTACAGTATAACTATAACCGGGGCCGGCGCGGTTGGCTGCGGTACAGCACAGTCTACGGCGACTATCTTTCCCGGGGGTACTGTTCTCAAATATGTCACGAAGCCGTATTGCGGTGGTCAGGCTTACCTGCAAACACAGGGTGGGTCCGGTTTCCAATGGTATTCGCCCGGAGGTTTGATTACGGGAACAGCCGGCGCTTTGCCTCATTATACCGTCACGAGCCCGTCCAATGGAGCAATATACGTAGTAACCTATACCACAACGCAGGGATGTAAGGACTCGATACGATACATGCTGATACAAACGCCTTCAGGCTTTGCTACAGCTCCAAGTAACGAAGTAAAACTGATCTGCCCTTCGGCAACGAACGGAACAGCAGCAATTCATATTTCTCCGGCCGTTATGGCGCCTGTTGGTTTTAATAGCTATTCTGTTTTCGCGTATGGACAGACGCCTCCATATTCTGCTGGCATCAATCCTACAGCCTCAAACGATTTTACCGTGGGTGGACTTGCAAAAGGAACCTATAGCGTATCTGCTTTTGATGGATCATGCTGGTATGGAACAACATTTATAGTAGACGACCTGCAATGGTCATTTAATGTTACCCCTTTAACCAGAACACTTTGTCCAAAGCAATTCACGACCGCAACTATAGCGGCAACTTCTAATTATCAAACGGGCTATACGTATTCATGGTCACCTACAACATGGATGAACGGGTCTTTAGGTACTTTCTCCAATGCGCTGATAGCGCCGACAATAGCTGTAGGCACAAATTCCTCGGTGATATACACCGTGGTGATGACTCCTACGATTGCGATCTGTCCTCAATCACGCACCTTTACAATTACAGCCGTGAGTCCGCCTGTACCGCAAATGGTGCCGATAAAACCTCAGTGTAATACCTTTGCACCATACCAGGTTACACTTACACCTTCGGGAGGAACGATCACAAACGCAGGCTCTGTCAATACTCCTACACCAATTGGTCCAACCGGAATATTGATCCCTAGTACTGCGGTGATAGGTAATAATACATTTACATATGCCATCAGTGTATATACCTGCGTAAACACTAATACGTTCATGTACGAGGTTTCAAAATTCTATCCGAGCACCTTAACATCAACAGTACCGAACCTCTGCGAAACATCTAGTCCGTTTAACCTGATGAGTATAGTTCAGAATACGACGAACGGCACGTGGACTTACAATGGTCCGGGCCAGGGAGTTGTTGGTGGTACTCTGTTTAATCCGTCGTTGGCGGGTGCAGGCAGCCATCCACTTAAGTACACAACACTATCCTCGCCGAATCCTACTGCATGTTCAGTTTCATCGGTTCTTTCTGTGAGTGTAACCGGCACCGTGACACCTAAAATTGATCAGGTGCAACCTTTCTGCAATAATGCGTCCCCTTTCACTATGACGGTTTCGCCTTCAGGCGGAGGCTGGTCAGGCGCTAATATTACACCGATTGGCGTAGTTACTCCTTCCAATATTTCCACGCCCGGAATAAGCACGGTTGTTTATACGGTAACGAACGGACCTTGTTTGAATACGGCGACCTCAAGCTTTAAGGTTTTAAAATATAATACAGCTGCAATAACCGGAATTATTAATGAGCTGTGTGCCAAAGGCCAGCCATTTAACCTGATGAGCGTAGTATCTAATACAAATGGCGAATGGTCCGGGCAGGGCATTGTGCCAGGTACCAGCTCGTTGAATCCAAAATATATGGCGACAGGAGTGTATACTTATACATATGATAACTTCTCATCTCCTGAGCGTGGATGGTGTGACGAAAGGAAGACAGTAACTGTGTCTGTGGTGAATCCAATTGCACCAGTTATAATTTCAATTCCTCCTCTTTGCAGTGCTTCAGCTCCGGTACAACTTTCGGTAACGCCTTCAGATGGCGCGTGGATAACTACTCCATACCTGAACAGCAATGGTGTATTTATACCACAGATGAGTTCGGCAGGAAATAATGTTGTAAAATATGTTGTAGGCACACCATCCTGTAATCGCGATGCAACCAGCTTTGTAAATGTAGAAGCCTTTGTTTCTGCAGCAATAACCGTTGCAAAACTGCCTGACCTTTGTAACACAAGCGCCGGAGTTAACCTGGCTCCATTTACTCTTAATAATCAGGGTACGTGGTCAGGTCCCGGAATATCAGGAACGAATTTTAATCCTGGAATTTCAGGACAGGGAGAGTTTGTGTTATCATATAGTATTGCGTCCCTGCCTACCGGTGTTTGTACCGATCAGTCCTCAGTTGCAGTAACGGTGCACTCTCTTGCTGTCCCGCATATCGCAAACGTGGACAGAATTTGTAATAACATGATGCCAATACAGTTGTTACCAACTCCTGTGGGTGGAAAATTTGTTGGGATAAATACCGGGGCAGTAAACAGCCAGGGTCTGTTCATTCCTGCTTCAGCTATCATCGGATCTAACATCGTAAGTTACAGTATCAGTTCAGGGCCTTGTATGGCGTACGCTCAAACAACCCTTGTTGTAGAGAAGTTTGTTTCGGCCGATTTCATGAATTATCCTGAAAAATTCTGCAGAACAAATCAGCCTGTAAATATGAACAGCTTTGTTCAGAATCCGGGCGGACTGTGGATCGGCAAGGGAATTGTGCAGGGAACAAGTATGTTTGATCCTAAACTTGCCGACAATGGCGACAACAATGAAATAACCTATATCACTACCTCGGAAACAAAAACGTTGTGCCCTCATCAGCAAACCATTAAGCTGACAGTGTCAGAGATGCCTGTACTTCAGCCGATAGCTGAATACGCTGAGAGTTGCGCGCCGGTAGTTGTTCATTTTAATATTCCGACCACCACACTCGGAGATCGTGAATGGAATGTAGGAGATGGTTCCGGATCTATTAGTGGCAAGGAAGCTGACCATACCTATTCAAGTCCTGGCTCATACACGGTAGTTTTAAATTACAAATATGAAGGTTGTACCGCCCAGGTAGTACTTGACAAACCAATAGAAGTTTTCCCTGTACCAGAGGCCGATTTCACTGTTCCGGAGGAAGTTCTGATCTCAGATCCTCAGGTACAGCTTACCAACCTGACTGCGACCATGGGCAATAACAAATACGTGTGGTTTATATCAGGAGGTGTTGGCACAATTGAGGGAGAAGTAAATCCTAAGGTTACTTTACCTAAGATTGGAAAATACCAGATCACTCTTACGGCAGAGAACGAACATGCCTGTAAGTCGGAGATCACTAAAATGATGGAAGTGAAAAACCACTTTAACATTTTCATACCGACATCGTTTACGCCTAACTATGATGGTTTAAATGATGAATTCAAACCTGTATTCACTGAATTCGGTCTTGATACGAAAAATTACGAAATGGAGATCTTCGATCGCTGGGGCCATTCACTGTTCCGTTCAAAAGATCCTTCAAAAGGATGGGATGGTTCGATAAAAAACAGCAAGGATCCTGCTCAAAATGGAGTGTACATCTACAAGATCCGCTACAGGGATATGGATGGCGTTCCATATGAAAAGATGGGACAAGTATCGCTGTTACAGTGATAATACATAACGATCTGTTAAGCCCCGGGTTTCCGGGGCTTTTTTTTGCTCCTTTAATAGTATTTATGCTAAAAGCACTAGAATAATTGTCTTTGATTTGATATTTTTGCAGTCTGTAATGCGATGATAGCGCACTGTCAGCCCGATAAACATAAAACAAGTTAAGATGAAGTTTGGAGTTGTAGTTTTTCCCGGATCAAATTGTGATGAAGACATGGTGTACGTTTTACGTGACATTATGAAACAGGAAACTGTGAAATTATGGCACAAGAATACTGACCTGGAAAATTGTACACATATTGTGCTACCCGGCGGCTTTTCTTACGGTGATTATTTGCGCAGCGGGGCTATTGCACGTTTTTCTCCCATCATGCAAAGTGTTACCGAACATGCAAAAAAAGGTGGATTTGTTTTTGGCGTTTGTAACGGATTTCAGATCCTTTGTGAAGCGGGTTTATTACCAGGGGCGCTGCTGCATAACGATAGCAGGAAATTTGTATGCAAGAATGTTCATATTAAGTCGGAGAATGATTCGACTACTCTCACCAGGAAAGTTCCACATAATAAAGCTTTAAAAATTCCTGTCGCTCACGGTGAAGGGAAATATTTCGCTGATGCCGACACTTTAAAGAAGCTGAATGCCAATAAGCAGATCATTTTCCGCTATTGCGATGAAAAAGGAAATGTAACCCCGGAAGCCAGTCCTAACGGTACCACTGAAAACATAGCAGGTGTGTGTAATGAAGGCCGTAATGTGTTTGGAATGATGCCTCACCCTGAGCGCGCTGCAGACAAGGAGCTTTTTAATGAGGACGGCCGTTTCCTGTTCGAAAGTATCTTAAGCAACTAAAGATCTTCCGTTTTATTTCCGAGCTTATTTTTTATCAACGCTATTTCCTGCGTTAACTTTTTTATTTCCTCATGTTGCCGCGAATTCACTACAGACAGGTGGATTAGAAAATTAAATATCATAAAGAAAAAGAAGATAAAAATGAGGGAGGGTGCATAATACACGCCAAAAAAATGCGCGAGGGTATCAAGGGAGCTTCTCCAGACGTAAAACAGTAATAGAAGCAATCCCATTGCCATCCAGATGCATGAGTATTCAGTTAGTAACCTGCCTTTAATGATAAGTCGTATGATAGTGCCAAAAAACAGGA
>CBIHOL010000025.1:0-46766 GCA_966211905.1 uncultured bacterium | reverse complement strand
TCCGTGTGATACCGTCACCCGATAGCTATCGGGTCAGAGTCGCAGAACGTGTGATACCGAGGCGACGAAGAGTCCTCTATATGTACGTAGGCACTTGCCACAGTTATAACGGACTTCTCTGCACGACATTATCCGACATCTTCGTCCGTTAGCTACTGGGTGACGGCTTCATTATTTCTTTGTACTGAGCCGCTGCAATTCGCCTGTGGCCGGCTATTAACTATCCGTGTGAGACCGTCACCCGATAGCTATCGGGACAGAGTCGCAGAACGTGTTATGCCGAAGCGACGAAGAGTCTCCTATATGGGCGTAAGCACTTGCCGCAGTTATAGTCCACTCACCTCTTTCGCTTCCCAAGTGCCGCACCATCCTCTTCCGTGACCCGCTGAATTGTTACAGTACTCAGAGGAGCAAGATGGGGTGGTATTGCAAGCACCGAGTGTTCCAATGATGGATGTGAGCACTTTTTCTTGTACTGATCCGCTGCAATTCGGCTGTGGCCGGCTACTAATTTTCCGTGTGATACCGTCACCCGATAGCTATCAGGTCAGAGTCGCAGCGTGTGATGCCTAAGCAATGAAGAGTTCTCTATATGTACGCAGGCACTTGCCACAGTTATAACGGACTTCTCTGCACGACGTCCGACACTTCGTCCACATTAGCGAACTATCCGTGTGATACCGTCACTCCGAGTCGCAAAACGTATGATACTCAAGCGACGAAGAGTCCCCTAAATGGACGCAGTACTTTCCGTATTTATAGCGGACTCCTCGGCACGGGAAACATGGCACCCTCGGAGTGACGGTTTCATTTTTTCTTTTTAAGGAGCCGTATTATTGGTTGTGACCCCCTTATTTACTATTGCTGAGCCGCTGCAATTCGCCTGTGGCCGGCTACTAATTTTCCCTGTGATACCGTCACCCGATAGCTATCAGGTCAGAGTCGCAGAACGTGTGATATCGAAGCGACGAAGAGTCCCCTATATGAACGTGAGTACTTTCCGTATTTATAGCGGACTCCTCGGCACGGCAACATGCGACACCCTCGGAGTGAAGGTTTCATTTTTTCTTTTTAAGGAGCCGTATTATTGGTTGTGACCCCCTTATTTACTATTGCTGAGCCGCCGCAATTCGGCTGTGGCCGGCTACTAATTTTCCGTGTGATACCGTCACCCGATAGCTATCGGGTCAGAGTCGCAGAACGTGTGATGCCGAAGCGACGAAGAGTCCCCTATATGGACGTAGCACTTGCAACAGTTATAACGGCCTTCTCTACACGACATCATCCGACATCTTCGTCCACGTTAGAGAACCATCCGTGTGATACCGAAGCGACGAAGAGTCCACTATATGTACGTAAGCACCTGCCGCAGTGATAACGGACTTCTCTGCAGGATATCATCCAACAACTTCGTCCGAGTTAACATTGGGTGACCGTGTCATTTCCTTTTTTGTAATGATCCGCTGCGATGGTGATCGGCTTATTTACTCTTACTAACTATCCGTGTGATACCGTCACCCGATAGCTATCGGGTCAGAGTCGCAGCTCCGTAGAGTCCCCTATATGGGCGCGCCCTTTCATTTACTTATAACGGCCTTCTTTGCACGACATCATCCGACATCTCCGTCCACGTTAGCGAACTATCCGTGTGATACCGTCACTCCGAGTGGCAAAACGTATGATACTCAAGCGACGAAGAGTCCCCTAAAAGGACGCGAGTACTTTCCGTATTTATAGCGGACTCCTCGGCACGGCAAGATGCGGCACCCTCGGAGTGACGGTTTCACTTTTTCTTTTTAAGGATCTGTATTATTGGTTGTCACCCCCTTATTTACTATTACTAACACGACCCGTGAAACCTTCACTCAGGGAACGCACTACCTCATTTCCACCGACCACCATCCTACCCAGAAATTGATCCTGGAAGCTAATTCAAGTAGATCTTGTCGCCCTTAGCCGTGTGCATGAAACCTAGTCCGACTTGTCACTTCACTACACCTGGATGAACCGGTATAGACGAGGTGGAACTAATTGAAAAGTTAGAAATGGGGTGGATTTCAATTGAACAGTAAAAATTGCCGCCTACTTTTCCGGGACTATTACTACGAACCTCGAATGGAACGGGAACTTGACTGTATCAACTAAGTCAGATGTATTGAAAAGACCACCTGCTACTATCTGCATCATCTGTCCACAAATCAACCCGCGTACCTCCTGTTACCCAAACTCTCTAAGTTCAATGGTGCGCAAAGCGGATCCATTGCTTAGAAGCGCCCATCCTAATGCTTAATCGCAAACCTGTAAATGCTGCGTCTCTAAATGACAAACCCCACTAAGCCCTTTCAAAGGCTTTTGTCGTAGGTAGAAAGATTAGGAAATAGGGGTTGGAGTTTCAAGGAAAGCTATATAGTAGAGATGAGGGTCAGGATAAACTCGGGAGAACGAATTCGTTCTGCGAATAATTTGATAGGATAAGGACGACGGTGTCTACGTGTAGATTCTTTACACAAAAGCTCAAAAGAAGTAGGGGAGTCTAGGCACGGCTTCTTTTCGATAATTGCATTTGTTCCACGGGGAACAACTTTACTGATGTCTGAAGATATAGATCACGCTTGAATACTCACTCGCGTCCTTCGCCTTTAGATTGGACATGAGCCCCCTAAAAAAAGCACCAGGGTAATTCACTTTACCGGTCTTATATTTCTCACTTAGCATACTAACGTAATAGCTATCGAACTTCATAGGCAGCATCTCCGAAAGTTTAAAACCGCACTTCCCTAAAAGCAATTTAATGGATGCGGGACTAAAATGATAAAGATGCCTTGGCACATCATACGCGGCCCAAAACTGCTTATAGAACCTGGCATCATGACTGGTGTAATTAGGAACGGCAATTACCAAGATACCCCCCGGTTTTAGAAGACCCTTAAAAACAGAAAGGGTATTCTGTAGATCGGGCACGTGTTCAAGCACGTGCCAAAGTGTAATCGCGTCGAACTTTAAATTAGATTGATTTGCTTTTAGCTGATCCAAGTCCGCATGCACTACGCTTCCGTCTTTAGCTGCGATCATCCGAGCTCCGGAGTCGGGTTCAACGCCGAAGGATTTCCAACCAGCATCTTGGCACGCCTTTAGGAATACACCTGTGCCGCAGCCGAAATCTAATAACGTTCCACGTGAAACATTTCTTTCCAGTATCTTCAGTTTCCTCTTTACCGTAATATTTCTAACCGCATGATAAAGGCGGGCAACCAGGCCTTTCTTTGTATTACTATGGGAAATATAACTCTCGGCTTTATAGTACTCTCCTAGCCTCGATGGTTCAGGTATCGGGTTAGTAAATTTAAAGTCACACGCCTGGCAAGATACAATTGTAAATGACTCTTGACTTACTGTGTAATCCTTGCAATTTAAATACGGCACAAAAGAGGAGTGCTGGCAGAGGGGGCAGGCAATAATATTAAGCATAAAATAATTGTTCCACGTGAAACCTTAGCGGCCTAAGTGTATTAAAAGCACAGAGACGTCCGCAGGATTAATTCCGGAAATGCGGCTCGCTTGTCCAATGGTGGCAGGTTTGAATTTCTTAAGTTTTTCTTTGGCCTCTGCACCTAAACCTCCAACGGTATCAAAATTAAAGTCGCCAGAAATTTTCAGATCTTCAAGTCGACGAAGCTTATCGGCATTATCTCTTTCTCTTTCAATATACCCTTCATACTTCATCAATATCTCAGCTTGTTCCAGAACGGTATGATCGTATTGGTTACAATAAGCCGCAAGTGCACCATCTGCACCAACCAGATCAGGGATCCCGATATTGGGTCTTGAAAGAATAAGGTTATATCGTGTCTTTTGATTTATCGAAGCCGATCCTATACTTTGCAGGAAAGGATTTAAAGTCTCCGGATCTCCGCTGGTATTCTTAAAGTAAGAAATCACCTTGTTGTATTCGGAAACCTTCTTATTAACCTTTTCAAAACGTCCCGCATCTGCCAGACCGATAGCATGCGAAATAGGAGTGAGTCGAACATCTGCGTTATCTTGCCTGAGCAATAAACGATACTCGGCTCTGGATGTAAACATCCGGTAAGGCTCATCAGTACCTTTTGTTACCAGGTCATCAATCAGCACCCCAATATATGCTTCGTAACGATTCAAGATCAGTGGCTTCTTTTCACTCACTTTTAAATGCGCATTTATTCCTGCCATTAAACCCTGGCTGGCGGCTTCTTCATATCCTGTAGTGCCATTGATCTGTCCTGCGAAATATAAATTTTCAACCAGTTGAGTTTCCAGGGTTAATTTTAATTGAGTAGGAGGGAAGTAATCATATTCTATTGCATAACCGGGACGAAACATTTTTGCTTTTTCTAACCCCGGAATTAATTGCAGCGCTTTATATTGAACATCCTGCGGCAATGAGGAAGAAAAACCGTTCAGGTATATTTCAACCGTATTCCAACCTTCAGGCTCAACAAATAATTGATGTCTCTCCCTTTCACTAAATCTTGTGATCTTATCTTCAATGCTTGGACAATATCTTGGACCCAGACCCTGAATTCTTCCCTGGAACATAGGTGACTTTTCAAAGCCGGTTTTCAAAACATCATGTACTTTCTGATTTGTATAGGTCACGTGACAAGGGACCTGTTTTTTTGCACCAGGACCTATAAAAGGTGAAGTGTTATCTAAAAAAGAAAATTTATCGGCAACCTCATCACCAGCCTGCTCTTCCATTTTTGAATAATCGAGGCTTCTGCCGTCGATCCTTGGAGGAGTACCTGTCTTCATACGACCACTCTCAAATCCTATTTGGACTAATTGTTCCGTTATTCCGTGACTGGCAGATTCGCCTGTTCTTCCACCTCCAAGTTGTTTTTCTCCGATATGAATGATACCATTCAAAAATGTACCATTGGTAAGCACAACTGCTTTTGCGCGAAACTCAATTCCCATTCCGGTAACAACACCTTCAACTCTCTTATTATCTTTCCTTATGATAAGACTGCGAACCATGTCCTGCCAGAAATCCACATTTGGAGTTTGTTCCAGCATTTCACGCCAGAGTGTAGCGAAAACCATCCGGTCGTTTTGAGTGCGGGGACTCCACATTGCGGGGCCCTTACTCCTGTTCAGCATCCTGAACTGGATGGAGCTTTTATCGGAAATAATTCCGCTATATCCTCCCATCGCATCTATTTCTCTTACGATCTGTCCTTTAGCAATTCCACCCATGGCTGGATTACAGCTCATCTGCGCAATTGTTTGCATATTCATTGTTATTAATAGTACGCGCGAACCCATGTTGGCAGCAGCTGCTGCTGCTTCACAACCAGCATGGCCGGCACCTACTACAATTATGTCATATGAATTTTGCAAGAAAAGGAGCGTAAAGATACAAATTTAGTGCTAATAAAAACCGATCGTTCCGGGTTAAAAATCCCTTAAATGAAGGAACGGGTTAAAACTACTCTATGGCGTCCTCTAAAGCCGACATCTTGCCTTTATCAAACTTTCCATGTTCAAAGGCAACAACGTTTCCTTCTTTATCGAGAATAAAAAAATAAGGCTCCTTATTATTGGTAACCCCGAGCGATTTCTGCAATCCTTTGATATCTGTTTTTTCAGTGTCGAGTATGTATTGCCAGAAGCGTTTGTCGGTCCCGCTTTTAAATTCATCAGCAATTCTTTTAAACCCGTTGATCATAGGTATGAAAACGAAATTAACATCGTAAAAGTCCGACATATCAAAATTCCCTGGTTTTTTCTCCTTCACCATAAAATTATCATACAATGGATTTAACCACTCCTTCAGCTGATCTTCTGCATCTCGATGAAATGCAATAGCTATAACACTATACTTATTGTTCTTAACCGGAATGGTCAGTTTTTTATCTTCCAGGGTCACTCCATTTACCTGGGGGAAACTTTTAACTGTTTGCGCTTTAATTGCCACAACGGCCAGCACAAACAACACCAGAAGATTTTTTTTCATACTATATATCTATTTTTTGGATCCTGTCTGCATGCCTTCCGCCTTCAAATTTCTCACTTAAGAATACATCCACACATTTCTTAGCTTCTTCTTCTGTAATATAACGGGCAGGTAAAACCAGAATATTAGCGTCATTATGTTGGCGGGCAAGCGCTGCAATTTCAGAATTCCAGCATAAAGCCGCCCGCACCCCCTTGTGTTTATTAGCACTCATGGCAATTCCATTACCACTTCCGCACATCAGGATACCAAGTATATCAGTGCCTGAAAGCACTGCTTCTGCCACCGCATGGCCAAAATCAGGATAATCAGCCCGTTCTTTGCTGAATGTACCTTTATCATCAACCACAAAACCCTTGTTTTTGAGGTACGAACGAAGAATTTCCTTTAATTCGAAGCCGGCATGGTCGCTTCCTATGGGAATTATTTTACTCATATTAACTATATAGGTCGAAGTATTTTGACTTTTGTTGGAAACTACTAATGAACGTTAATTAACACTCGGAAATTAATTGCTTGATAATGAGGACAAGCCTTTCAGCCTTATTAACACGAAGTCTGTTAACTATTTTAACATAGTCTGAAAACTCCGAAGCAAAATTAATGCCAGTTGACCGATTTCTCACTCTGTGGAAAAAAATCCCTCTTTTCCTAAATAACTTCTCATTTGTGGGATATTTTTTTTCAGCACAGTTTTGACCTTACTAACATCGTCAAAGCTAAGAAAGATATTAAGATTTATCTCTACTAACGATTGTTAATTGCTATTACACGCCGTGACAGTCAACGTTTTAAATCAATAAATTTGTTTAATACCTGTTAGTTATATCTTCGAAAATAAAATAGACAGTAATTCAAAGAATTTCCGCTAACAGTTTCAACAGCCTTATAATAGAGATAATAATTTTAAATTTTTTAAAAAGAGAATATATATATCTATATAACTGATCAGAACTAGTTGTTTGCTCAGTGTTTTAAATTCAAGTACTTTTAATTTAGATACCAAATGAAATTCGTGCCAGTAAGATTTTTAATTTTTTCCCTGTTCGTATTTTGTCATCTGACAGGTTCCGCGCAAAACTTAAATCCAAATGGATATAATAAGTTTTATTACGAAAATGGAGCTATTAGCAGTGAAGGAACTATGAAGAATGGTAAACCCGACGGATACTGGAAAAACTATCATAAAAACGGGCACCTGAAAATTGAGGGGAACCGGAAAAATTTTCAGCTGGACAGTACCTGGAAGTTTTATGATGAAAAAGGAAGAATTACAAAAGAGATCAATTACAAGGAAGGTAAAAAAAATGGAGTATCGGCTATATATGATACCACAGGGAAGGTGCTGACAACTGAGAACTATGTTTCTGATGTTAAAGAAGGATTAACCCGTACTTTTTATAAATCAGGAAGAACCAAAAGTACGATCCCCTTCATAAAGGGAAAGCAGGAAGGCACAGTCTATGAGTATAGTGAAGATTCAATTATTACCTCAATTGCGAATTATAAAGGAGGTATCCTGCAGGGTTATGAAAAAATAAATCAGGTGGATGCTGCCAATAAGAAACAGGGGATCTGGAAGGAATTCCATGAAAATCTTGAGGTAAAGAAAGAACAGCGTTTTAACGACGACTCATTGGATGGTTATGTAAAAGAATATGACAAAAAAGGTAACCTGCTTAGTACTAAAAAGTATAATAACGGTAAAAGGATCTTAAAAGCACCGGAAATCGCCAATGTGGAAGTTTACAGGGAGGTTTTTGAAGATGGAACTTTAAAGTATGAAGGTGTTTACAGTGATGGAGAGGCAATTGGTACGCACTACAAGTACATACAAAAAAGACAATGTGATAGTTCTTTATTCAGGCGTGATGATACAACTGACATATTTATTAAAAGAATGGTTTGCAGAAATGTGCCGGTTCCTGATAGCGCAATCGAATATTTTAACGGGACAATTGTTGCAAGAGGTGCTGTTGATAGTCTTAGGAACAGGCAGGGAATGTGGGTGGAGTTTCATAACACAGGAGAATTTAACGGTAAGGGTGTATACAAGGATAATAACAGGATAGGTGACTGGGAATTCTATTATGCTTCAGGAAAGCTGGAGCAAAAAGGAAAATATGACAAGAAAGGAAGAGCCCAGGGTATATGGAAATGGTATTATGAAAGTGGTAAATTACTCAGGGAAGAAAATTATCTGAATGGGAAGAGGGAAGGTGTAATGAAGGAATATGATGAGGATGGGAATGTGATACTGACCGGGGAATTTATGGAAAACCGCAAAGAGGGCATGTGGTATTACGAAACAGCTGATTTTAAAGAATCGGGTAATTATGTAAATGATGAACCTGACAGTTTGTGGAAAAGTTATTATTTACCATCCAAGATCCGTTGTTTTGAAGGACGATTTGTAGCCGGAGTGCCTGAAGGCCTGCACCAGGCGTGGCATCCCACCGGAGCAAGGAAGTACATTGGAACATATGCAGGCGGAATGAGAGAAGGTGACTGG
Organism: uncultured bacterium; assembly: GCA_966211905.1. Lineage (GTDB taxonomy): Bacteria > Bacteroidota > Bacteroidia > B-17B0 > Aurantibacillaceae > Aurantibacillus. Next base: position 38,259 of record CBIHOL010000025.1, on the reverse strand, counting down.
AAATTTTACGATGAGAATGATTTTAATTATCTTACCATCACTTATCAAAGTGATATTGAGATAAAATGGCAGGGAGAAAAGATCAGACCTACTTATGAAGAAAGTTTAAGGACTTATAATATCAAACTGAACGACAATAAAACACAAACAATTAGAAAATAAGCGGAGGATAGAAATCCTTTATGGTTTCGAAGCAACACACACAAGTTGACGAACATACACTCAATTCATTACCTATTGCCGTTATTCTTTTTGATAACGAGCGTATTTATTTTCTTAATAAAGTAGCAATAAAGATCTTCGAATTCCCCGCTAAAGAGCTAAAAAAGCTGGAGGATTATTCACTCTTACAGTTTCTTGATAAAAAGCTGCATCCGCTTGTAAAAAAGAATAACAATCTTATTCTTAAAGGGGCACAGTTATTTGCTTCGGAGCGTGAATTTGTTAACTATAAAAATAAAAAGATAGTAATTGAAGCAAGCTCAAACGCAGTCTATTTCAGGGGAAAAAAGGTTATCCAGACCGTTTTTGAAGAGATCTCAAAAAGAAAATCGCAGGAATCGGTATCGGAAGATGCCAGCGATCTGCTTCATAAGATCAGCGCAAGCAGTCTTGACGTAATCTTTCACTTTACTTTTGTTCCGGGATTACTTCTGAAGTTTATAAGCGACTCTTCAAAAAACGTATTGGGATTTACTCCTGAACAGATCTATCTGAATCCGGATATTTTAAAAAATCATATTCATCCTGAGGATAAACACCTGCTTATCATCTCCAAAAGAGCTTATTTAAGATTACCTAAAGAAGAAACTGATAAGAAGATAATCTTAAGGTTTAAGCATAAGAACGGACGCCTGAAACACCTTGAAATTGCAGTAAATCCTGTATATGACAAGAAAAAAAATCTTGTGGGACTTATCGGCAATATGCGTGATGTGACCGACCGGATTGAAACTGAAAAATTACTGATTGAAACAAAGAATAAATTCGACCTTATAACCAATAACGGTAACGATATAATTTGTTTTTATACGTACTGGCCTGAAGAAAGGTATCTGTATGTAAGTCCAAATATTAAAAAGATACTTGGCTATGAACCAAAAGCTCTTTTAAATGACCGCTTGTTTTTCAAGAGTAAGCTGGTGAGTGAAAAGCTTGAATTTCTGAAGTCAGAGAAGCTCCTTCAACAGTACCAGAGAAGGAATGTTGTGAAGAATTATCACTTTGCCTTTAAAGTACTAAACAAGGACAATGAAGAGATCTGGCTTGAGAATAACCTTGTTCCTATTACCAACTCGAGAGGAAAAATTGATTTTTTCATCAACATTTTAAGAGATGTAACGGAGCAAAAAGAGGCAGATATTGAAATTGAAAATCAATATATCAATTACCGGAATCTACTTGATAATTCGCCGGTGGCATATGTGATCCACGATCACGGCGTTTGTTTATATGTGAACAATGCGCTTATGCGGTTGTTTAAGATTAAAAGCAAGGGTCAGATCCTTGGAAAATTCGGTCTTGATTTTTTTAACGAGGATGAGCGGGTAAAAGCTTTAAGCAGGATAAGGGAGATCTATAGCAATAAAACCTCCAGGAGCTTTCACAATTACGTTATAAAAGACATTGAAGGAAATCCGATAGAAGTTGAAATAAAGTCGGTTCTGATCAAATTCAATAATAAGGATTGTATCCTGTCGCTGGTGAACAATTTAACCGATCAGCGTCAGCGCGAACGGGAAAAAGTGGAGGCCATGATAACTGAAGCTACTAATAAAAAGCTTCAGAAAGAGATCCATGAGCGGGAGCAGGTACAACGCAGTCTCCTTGAAAAAACCGCGCACTTATCGTCTATCCTTGAAAACTCAACCCATCTTATCTGGACGATTAATAACAAGCTCCAGGTTACATCCTACAACCAGAACTTTTTTAATGTAGTTAAGAGGCAGCTTGGAGTGGAGCTGAGAATAGGAATGAAGATCGATGAGCATCTTACAAAGAACAAGGATTATTATGTCTCGTTCTGGTATCCAAGATATGCAGAGACCTTCAAAGGAAAGAAGATGGAGTTTGAAAGGGAGGACTTTGATGAAAGGAAGGTGTTTCGCAAGGTGTATATGAATCCCATCGCAAATATCAACAGCGAGATCACCGAGATAAGCTGTATTGCGCATGATATAACCGACTCTAAGATTTACGAACAGCAACTTATAAAACAAACCGGTAAACTGGGAGCTATCTTCGACAGTAGCCATCATTATATCTGGACGATAGACAGGGACGAAAAGCTAACCTCGTTCAATAAGAACTATAATGAGCTGATAATGTCGATCTATAACACAAAACCTTATGTAGGTCTTGTGCTTGACAGGGGTGTACTATCGAATGACAAACAATATAACGAACTACTTAAATTTCATTACGAAAAGGCTTTTAATGGAATGGCCACCAGTTTCGAAATAGAAACTACCGACAAGGACCGGAAGAACATTTATCTGGAGATCTTTTTAAATCCGATCTACGAGAACAACACGGTGGTGGAGGTAAGTGGAATCGCTCATAATATTACCGAGAAGAAGCACGTGCAGCAGCGCATGGAGCTAAGCCTGAAAGAAAAAGAAATTTTACTCAAGGAGGTACATCACAGGGTAAAGAACAATATGCAGGTCATAAGCAGTATTCTTAACCTGCAATCTTCCTATGTAAGCGACGAATATGCGCTTACACTTCTGAAAGAAAGTCAGAACCGGATCAAAACCATGGCTTATATCCATGAAAGCCTTTACCAGAATAAGTCGTTTACCTCGGTTAATTTTTCAGAGTACGTGCACACACTTGTTAACAACATTGTTCAATCATATTCTTATTCAACCGAGAAAATAAAGCTGGAAATAAGCGTGGATCCCGTGTCTCTTTCATTAGACAGTTCTATACCTGCCGGGTTAATAATTAACGAATTGATCACCAATTGCATAAAACATGCATTTCCCGGCACAAGGGAGGGTGTGATCACCTTTAATTTACGTTGCAAGAATAATTTTGTATTTTTAGACTTGAAAGACAACGGGGCGGGGTTTGCGCCCGGTGTGGATTTCGAAAACAGCCATTCGCTGGGCCTACAGTTGGTGAATACGCTGATTGAACAAATAGACGGTAAACTAAAATTTAATTCGGAGAAGGATAAAGGCACCCATGTCGTTGTCAGTTTTAAAATGTAAAGTATAGATGGAGAAACTTAATATTTTTATTGTAGAAGACGAAAGTATAGTTGCAAAGGACATCCAGAACAGCCTTACCAAACTGGGATACAACGTAATTGGCTTTGCCAATAATGGTAACGACGCCATAGAGCGGATTACCGAGCTGGTACCCGACCTTGTTTTAATGGACATCATGATCAAGGGAAACCTTACGGGGATTGATGTGAGTGAAAAGATCAAAGAAAGAATGAATATCCCCGTGATATTCTTAACGGCCTATGCCGATGAGGCTACTCTCTCAAGAGCGAAGATCACCGAGCCATATGGTTATATTTTAAAGCCATTTAAAGAGATCGACCTGCACTCAACCATTGAAATGGCGATCTATAAGCACCAAAAGGATACGGCGCTTTTAAAAGAGCGGGACTTCCTGTACTCTCTGGTTGAAAATAAAGACGAGAAGGGAAGCGACATTCTTTTCGTGAAATCCAACAGCCGCCTTGTAAAGCTATATTTAAAAGACATTTATTACGTAGAGGCGCTGAAAGATTACGTTATTATCAATACCGAACACGCTAAGTACACCGTACACAGCACTATGAAGGAGCTGGACAAAAAGCTGGGAAACCTCGAGTTTGCAAGGGTACACAGGTCTTTTATCGCCCGCCTTGATAAGATCCAGAGCATCGACAACCAGAACGTGATCCTTGAAAATGAAAGGAAGATAATCCCGGTTGGAGGCTCGTACCGCGAAGAGCTGATGCAGAAACTTAACATGCTGTAACGAATGCTACAGATAGTAGCAATCAACCTGTCACTTTTCGTTTAATTTCGTTCTCTGTACCGGCAGCTATTACCTGCGCCGCGTCACTCTTTAATGTTAAAGACCAAAACCACTTTTTTTTGCCAGAATTGCGGAGCCCAGGCCGCAAAATGGGTCGGTAAATGTCCCTCATGCAATGAGTGGAACACCTATGTTGAGGAGATCGTAAAAAAAGAAGGTAAAAATGACCGGTTGCAACTTTTTTCCTCAACCAAGTCCAAATCACCAAAAGAGTCAAACAAATCTATCCTGCTCCAGGATGTGGGCATGCTCGAATTTCCACGGATCGCCGTTCCGGGAAAAGAGCTGATGAGGGTTCTGGGCGGAGGTGTTGTACCCGGTAGTCTTATTTTATTTGGTGGAGAACCGGGCATTGGAAAATCTACTCTTATGCTGCAGCTTGCTTTAAGGCTGAAGAACCTGCGAGTGTTATATGTAAGCGGCGAAGAAAGTGAGCAGCAGATTAAGATGCGGGCTGAAAGGATAGGGATCACTACAGAGACCTGTTTTATCCTGCAGGAAACTAATACGCAGAATATCTTCCAGCAGATAGCTTTAATAGAGCCGCAGCTGGTGGTGCTTGATTCGATACAAACGCTGTACACATCTTATGTGGATAGCAGTCCCGGGAGCGTGAGCCAGGTACGTGAGTGTGCTGCAGAATTTTTACGTTTCGCAAAAGAGACCAATACGCCTGTATTTATGATAGGGCATATAACCAAAGAAGGCAGTCTTGCCGGCCCGAAAGTACTGGAGCATATGGTTGACACTGTTTTGCAATTTGAAGGCGACAGGAATCATATTTACCGGTTGTTGCGCGCCACCAAGAACAGGTTTGGAAATACCAACGAAATGGGTATTTACGAAATGCGGGGAGAGGGTCTTAAAGAAGTGTCGAATCCTTCGGAAATACTGATCACCAGCAGGGATAATGCAACCAGCGGAGTGGCAATAGCAGCCACCATGGAAGGCAACAGGCCCATGCTGATAGAAACCCAGGCTCTTGTGAGCAGCGCCGCATATGGCACACCACAGCGCTCCAGCACGGGGTTTGATCTGCGACGACTATCGATGCTGCTGGCAGTTCTTGAAAAACGCTGTGGGTTCAGGCTTGAGATCAAAGATGTATTTATCAATATCGCAGGCGGAATTCGTGTTGAAGACCCGGGAATTGACCTGGCACTGGTTTGTGCCATTTTAAGCAGTAACGAAGACCTGCCTGTGCCTCAGAACATTTGTTTTGCTGCGGAAGTGGGGCTTACCGGTGAAATCCGGCCAGTTAGCAGGGTAGAACAAAGAATTGCAGAAGCTGAGAAGCTGGGTTTCGAAAAAATAATGATCTCGTCTTTTAATATGAAAGGATTGGATACCAAAAATTTTAAGATCAAGATCCTGTCCGTTACCAAAATGGAAGATGCTTTTGGAATGCTCTTTAGTGGTGGTCGATAGCAGTAAGAATCACTGCAAGCTGATAATTAGAATTAATAACTAAATTCTAATATCTAAATTCTAAGCGCGGTTAGTATGAAATTTTCAATTAATGTCAATTCGAAACATGGTATATCATTGACCCGTCAGCTTCCGCGCTTCGGCCATGTCAATACGCTGACCATTTTTCATTGCAATTATGAAACAGTCTGTGAACCCTTTTTCTTTAAGCAAGGCCTGGTGCACCTGCGCATCTTTGATGGTGCTGAATTTTCCTGAAGTGTATTTCAAAAGAGAGCCTGCGCGATAAAAATCCCCGTCGGTAACCGCTGAGAATTTTCCTTGTTTTAAATTCAGCTCCACATCTGAGCTTGCAAACTGAACCTTAAAAACGATGTCTGTTTTTTTTAATGCAACGGTCGGGGATGGAGTAACAGTAACGGAATCTTTCTTTCTGTATTTTTCTACTATTTCCTTTATCCTGTTATTTGAGTCGAGTGCAGGTGGAACAACATCGACAGAGCGGGAATCATTTACAGGTTCTTTTACAGGAGTTTCTTTTTCTTCTTCGTCCTTCTCGTCTCTGATCAGAAGTGTATCTCCCAATTTAAGGAGTGAGTCTTTTTTATTTTTATCTGAGTTAGCCGCCTCTTCTGCTTTAGCCTTTAGGTTTTCATTTTCCAGTGGCTCCTGGTTTTCGAACTCATCGTTGTACTCTTTTTTTTTACCTTCAATTTCGTCCTTGTATTTTCGCAAACCCCTGAATAGGGCGCGGGCCAGGTAATCCTGCCCCTTTGCACTTGCCATAAAAGACTCTTCCAGCGGGTTGGTGAGATATCCCAGTTCGGTTAAAATGCTGGGCATAGAAGTTCGCCATAACACCCAGATGCTTTGCCGGTGCACACCCTTGTTTACACGACCTGCTTTACTGGCATACTCTTCCTGTATCTTCAGTGCAAGATTTGCGCTCTGGATCACATAGGCGGAGGTGTAATTGCTCATTATGATGTAACTCTCTTCACTTTCCGGATCAAACCCACCGTATTTCTTCTCGTAATCATCCTCATAAAAGATGGCCGAGTTTTCCCTGGTCGCCACCTTCATTTTACCTTCTTCGTTCTTCATCCCCATTACGTATGTTTCAGAACCAAATGGTACCGGGTTGGTCGTTTCAACAACCACCAGTTTTCCCTTCCTGTTCTTATACATCCTGGGGCGCTGTTTACCTGTTTTAGGGTCAGTGATCATTACTGGTTTGCCGGCGGCGTTGCAGTGAATTGAAATAAACAGATCTGCTTTTGCTTTATTGGCTATTTGTGCGCGGTCTTCGAGCTCCACAAACACGTCGGTTGTACGGGTGTAGATCACCTTTACATCCTTCATGTGCTCTTCAATAAATTTTCCAAGCTTAAGGGCAACGGCAAGTGAAATATCTTTTTCTTTGTGAGTGACCCCTTGGCAGCCGGGGTCTTTGCCTCCGTGGCCCGGATCAATAACGATGATCTTTACGTTATTTACTCCTCCGCGATTAAAGGGGATGTGCGCTGAAAAGCTTACTGCGAGCGCAAGGAGAAGAAAATAATATTGTACTTTTTTAACCATCAGTGCAAATAAATCGCGGTGCCATACGTTAAAGTATTGTAGATTTGTATGTTTCCCCAAGAGTAGCCAAAGGTATTTTGATTAGGTTGACAGTAATGCCACATACTAAAGTATTTTTCTTCCTGATTCTGTTAATATCTCCGGGGTTCCAGCGGTTTAACGCGCAAACCGATCCAGCCGATACGTTAAAAAAAGTTAGTACAGAAAAAAGCCTGAAGGATGAAGAAACCGAAGGGGGCATTGATGAGAAGATAACGTATTCGGCCGAGGATAGTGTAGTGGCCCTGGTTCCCATTGGCAAAGTGATCCTGTACGGAAACGCAAAAGTAATTTACGGTACCATGACCATGGAAGCCGACTTTCTGGAAATTGACTATGTACGTAGCACCGTAAAGGCATACGGACGCATAGATTCGCTGGGAAAGCTTGTAGGCGCACCCACATTCAAGGAGGGAGACGAAACGATGCAGGCTGACACTGTAAAGTATAATCTGAAGTCCAAAAAAGGAAAGATCTATAATGCGCTTACCAAACAGGGTGAGCTTCTTGTGAAAGGCAGCGAAATTAAAAAGGACAGTAATGACGTGGTTTATTTCAAGAACATGTTATGTCTTCCCTGCCAGGAGGCCGATGCGCGCACAGGCTTCAGGGCCACGCGCGCCAAAGTGATTCCCAACGACAAGATAGTGACCGGGCCTATGTACCTTGAAATTGGAGGAGTGCCCACACCCCTGGGCCTGCCATTCGGATATTTCCCAAATACGAAAAAACATCATAACGGCATTCTGATGCCTGTTTTTGGGAATTCTCCCTTGCGAGGCTTTAACCTCCGGCAGGGTGGGTACTACTGGGGAATAAATGATATGACCAACCTTATTTTCAGAGGCGATATTTATGCCGATGGAAGCTGGATGGTCGGCGCTACCAATAGTTATAACGTACTTTATAAGTCGGTTGGGAGCCTGGGTTTTACCTATAGTCAGTTTAACCAGGGCGACAGGGATCTTCCTTCGTTTACAAAACAACGTGCATACTCGGTCGACTGGCATCACACGCAGGATAACAGGAGCAATCCATCTGTGCGCTTCGGTGCTGATGTAAATTTTAGATTTAACCAGCAGTTTAATCGTCTCAATGCCGACAATTCAGGACAATACCTGCAGAATACTTTTCAATCGAACATCAATCACACCAAAATATACAAAATCGGTTCGCTTAGCATGAACGCGATGCATACGCAAAACTCAATAGATTCGACCATGCAGTTCGTTTTTCCTTCGCTCACATTTAATGTAAACAGGTTTTTTCCTTTAAAGCGCGAGAATGCGGTCCGGCCAAACGTTTTTGACAAAATACAGGCGTCCTACCTGTTGGAAGCGAAGAATACCTTAAGCGGCAAGGATGCTGATATTTTTAAAGGAAGCATCGTCGATAGTCTCAATAGCGGCATAAGGCACTCCCTTCCTATCAGCACGAACTTTAATATTTTGAAATATATTACTGCTACTCCCGGGTTGAATCTAACCGGCTATATGTACCGGCAAAGCACGCGAAGAGTATATCTGCCTGAAGACACTATTTCGGTAGTGCGAAGATTAACCGACCAGTCAGGGTCTTTCGCATATGACGCCAGTTTTTATACCAATTTCAGCACGCAGGTATATTTTGATTACCTCTATCGCCGCGGTAACCTTAAACAGATCAGGCACCTCCTGATTCCCAGCCTGGCATATAATTACAGGCCTGATTACGGCGAAGAAAGTTATGGTAACTATAAGCAGGTTCAGATCGACAGTATCGGTAATGTTGAAAAATATTCCATCTATGAGCGTTCTGTTTTTGGCGGACCTGCGGCAGGAAAACAAAACATGCTAAGTCTTAACCTGAACAATAATGTTGAGGCAAAATTAAAGCAGCACAGCGATACAGGTATTTCTTACCGTAAAGTAAAAGTGCTTCAAAACCTCAGTATGAGCGGTGGATATAATTTCGCCGCTGATAATTTTAAGCTGAGCATTATTCAGATGAATGCCCGGACGGTGGTGTTCAAATATTTTGATGTCGTTGCAAATGCAGCGCTGGATCCTTATCGATATGATAAAGAGCTCGGAGACAAGGTTGATGAGTACCAGTATAACTCTGACGGAAGACTTGCCAGGATCACTTCCATGTATTTTACTGTTGCCACCTCTATTGGGAGCAATATGCTTGAAGCACTCAGGAATACGCGACGACCAAACAGCATGACCAACGCAGTTGAAAAAGGGTCAGGACAGGAGGGACAGGTACCTGGTGCGTTGGTTTGGAATCTGCAATTGAACTATAATCTAAACCTGGCTAATGTAAATGACACAAAGCTGCAGCCTTCTCATCAATTGAGAGCAACGGGGGATATAAGTCCAACCAAATTCTGGCGGCTTGGGGTTACAACCGGATATGATTTTACCACACAGGCATTAAGTTACACAAGTATAAATTTTTACCGTGACCTCAAATGCTGGGAAGCACGAATTGATTGGGTTCCATTTGGACAACGTAAAAGCTATGCGGTGGCAATCAACCTAAAGGCGTCGATGTTACGCGACATAGAAACAAAGCGGCAGAGGCAGTGGTTTGATAACTTCTGACCAGCACGATTATCCTGTGATCTTCTTAATGATAGCACTTGTTGAAAAACCTTGTAGTAAGGGAATGGTGATCACTTTTCCGCCCGCTGCCTGTACGATATCGTGTCCTACCACCTGCTCAACCGAATAGTCGTTGCCCTTTACCAGGATATGCGGTAAAAGGTATTGGATCAGTTCGAAAGGCGTTGCTTCGTTAAACAAGACGATCATATCAACGCAGGCCAGGCCGGCTAGCACTGCTGCGCGAGCCTGCTCATTATTTATTGGCCGGTCAGGAGCTTTGTTTAATTTTTTAACTGAATCGTCGGTGTTAAGTCCCAGTATAAGAAAATCGCCAAGGTCCCGTGCCTGGCAGAGATAGTCTACGTGACCCGGATGTACGATATCGAAACACCCATTAGTGAAAACAATTTTTTTTTGTGCCGCCTTTAATTCATTAACGCGTTTTAGCGCATATTCTTTTGTGACGACCTTTTCTTTAAGCTGCCGGTGAAACAACATTTTTTTTCCTGTTATAAATTGGGAGAAAGATGATGGAAAATAATCCTGCACCGAGGACCAGAATAAACTGGCAGGCCCACGAAAGCCACGGAAGCGCAAATGCGTTAACGATATCTACGTGGTAAGTGTACATTAAAATACCACCCACGATGGCCGGGTAAGCTCCTAGTCCTCCAGGTGACAATATAACGCCGAAGGTACCGAACAGCAGCAGCGTAAGACATTCTTTTTGTCCCAGGTGTGATGTGCCGTCCAGGGCAAAGAAACACGCGTACAAAGAATAAAAATAACAAGCCCAGATGAGCAGGCTTAAAACAACGAAACGGATAGGGTTTTCCATTTTAGCGATAGAGCCGATACCCTGTGCCATGCCTTTTACCACACCTCCGAGTTTTCCCTTTAGCATCCTGCCAATCTTTTTCCTAACCAGTAAGAAAAGTGCAATTGCACCTACAACCACGAGTATTACGATCGTAAGCTTGACAGGATCGTTGCCTAGCGCCGTCGCTTTCATACTTACCTTGTCGAAGATGAGTTGATTAGCCAGACCGATAAGCTCGGTGAACTGCAGGAAAAGCGTGAGAATAAAAATGAGCACAAAAAGGCAAAAGTCAACAATGCGTTCAGTTATAACTGTGCCAAAAGCGATCTCAAAAGGCACTTTATCGTATTTGGTGGCAAGAGTGCAGCGTGAAACTTCTCCCATTCGTGGAATGCCGTAGTTGGCAAGGTATCCTATGAGTACATAACAAACTGAATTGACAAGATCAACGCGCTGTCCTACCGGTTTCAGCAAATGATTCCACCTGTACGCACGGAAAAAATGACTTAAAAGTGAAATGATCATTGCAACGGCAATCCAGAAATAATTTGCGTTTGCAAACGCTTCAATTATCCTGTCTTTTTCTGGCGCAACCTGTTTAAGTGAAAGCCAGATAAGGAGAACACCTACACCAAGTAAAACAATGAATTGTATGATGGACCTGGTGTTTGTAACTGCCATACAGGGTTAGCTGGTTACTGCGTGTTGAGGTATTTTATTATTTACAGAGTCTGGAAATACGACCCAGGGACGGAATTTTTTCGCTTTTTCAAATTCCATGGCGGCGTATGAAACAATGATAACCACATCACCAACCGTTACTTTTTTTGCTGCAGGGCCGTTAAGACAAATCACGCCGCTTCCACGTGGGCCTTTGATCACATAAGTGATCAATCTTTCCCCGTTATTTTTATTGAGAATATGCACCTGCTCATTTTCAATGAGGTTGGCCGCATCCATAAGATCTTCGTCAATTGTAATACTTCCTATGTAGTCTAATTCCGCCTGTGTTACTGAAACACCGTGGATCTTAGATTTCATTACCTGAATTTCCATTGCAATACAAATTTAGGCTTTTTTATTAGGAACCGTGCTAATTTAAAGCCAACAAAATCAATAACTTTACACAATTTAACCTCTAAAAACAGCGTTATAACAGTTCTGGTAAGACGCCTTTTCATAATTGCTTTTTTTTTGCTTTCCGCGTTTATTTATGCGCAGGAAAGTGATGGTTACGGTGTGAATTTGCGCAATTTTTACCAAAACCGGCTTCACTTTGGTTTTACCATTGCAGGTAACCAGGCGGACTTCAGAATTAATCCAAAACCTAACAGTCAGCTCCCCGATACGCTTATAGGAAAATCCATCTATAATGTAAAAACCGTTTATACCGCGCCCTCACCTGGTTTTGCCATTGGTCTTGTTACAGATGCGAGACTTCACACGTATCTCCGTTTACGATTCACTCCAAGCATCAGTTTTAACCCCCGCAAAATAGAGTACGGCCTTGATACTGCCGACCGCGATAGTTTTAAGGTGTTTCAGAAGAGCGTGGAATCCGTGTTTCTCATATTCCCCCTGGAAATGAAAATTCAATCAAAACGTCTTGGCAACTTTTCCGCTTATGTGATTGGCGGAGGAGGATACAGTCTGGATCTTTCGGCACGCAAAAAAGCCGGAAGCAGTTCCACCGCTCCAAACCAGATTGATGACAATGTGAAGTTAACGCGAGACGATTATTTTTACAGTGCCGGCGCAGGGACCGATTTTTATCTTCAGTATTTTAAGCTGGGTTTTGAATTAAAATTGCTTATCGGAACAAAAAACCTGCTTAAGCCCGAAAACAGTGTGTTTACAAACAGCATCGATAAAATAAGGTCGAGGATGGTGGTATTTACAGTTACATTTGAAGGTTAATACGCGTCAGGCGTCAGATCATTGAAGAATAAACATCTTCCATTATGCAAACAAAGATCCAGTTACAGGTAAATCCGCAAGTTGCCGCAGACCAGTCCGCTCTCAGCGAGCTTATTAAAACTGAGCTTTCACTTAAAGAATCAGACCAGGTAAATATTGTTGTAACGAGGAGAAGTATAGATGCCCGCGGACGTAAGATAAAGATCAATATTGCAGCGCAGGTTTTTGTCAACGAGGAGGTGCAGCAGGAAAAAATAGTTTTCCGTTATCCTCATGTCGGAACATCAACAAAAACTTGTCATATTATCGGTGCAGGTCCTGCGGGTCTGTTTGCCGGACTGCGATGTCTTGAAAACGGGATCAGACCCATTATCATTGACCGGGGAAAAGATGTAAAGGAAAGACGACGAGACCTGGCAGCGATAAACAAGGACCATATTGTGAACCCGGAAAGCAACTATTGTTTCGGAGAAGGAGGAGCCGGCACTTACAGTGATGGAAAACTATATACACGCTCTACCAAAAGAGGTGACATTGAAAAAGTTCTCAGGACCCTTGTCTTTCATGGCGCCAGTCACGAAATACTGGTTGATGCGCACCCGCATATTGGCACCAATAAACTACCCGCGCTTATTCAGAATATAAGACAAACTATTCTCGACCACGGGGGCGAGGTGCGTTTTAATACAAAACTCGTAGACCTTAAGATAGCTGGCGACAAAGTGGACCGCTTAATTCTGAACTCTTCAGGAAAAACAGAGGAAGAAAAGGTTCAAAATGTGATCCTTGCCACCGGTCATTCCGCCCGGGATATCTACGAGCTTCTTCATTCGAAAAATATTCTTCTTGAAGCCAAGCCTTTTGCTATTGGTGTGAGGGTGGAACATCCGCAGGAATTAATTGACAAGATCCAGTATCACTGCTCCACAATGGATGAAGTGCAGGAGGCGCGGCATTACCTGCCAGCCTCAAGCTACAGTCTTGTGCACCAGGTGAACGGCCGCGGCGTTTATTCATTTTGTATGTGCCCCGGTGGGATTATCGCGCCCTGTGCCACTTCTCAGGAGGAAATTGTGACCAATGGATGGAGTCCGAGTAAACGAAATAATCCCTACGCCAACAGTGGCATCGTGGTGGGTCTGGAATTAAAAGATTTTGAGCCATACAGTAAAGCTGGCGCACTGGCCGGCCTTGAATTCCAAAAAAATATAGAGAAAATGGCGTGGCAGCATGGAGGGAAAACACAGACGGCGCCAGCTCAGAGGCTGCAGGATTTTGTGAACGGTCGCTCCAGCAGCACTCTTCCGCAATGCAGCTACCATCCCGGCATTACACCCGCAGACATGCAACAGGTTCTTGGAAAGTTAATAGGACCAGCCCTGAAAGAAGGATTTAAGGCATTTGGTGGAAAAATGCGGGGTTATCTTACCAATGATGCAGTGATTGTGGGAGTGGAGTCGAGAACCTCTACCCCGGTGAGAATTCCGCGCGATAAGGAAACGCTCAGGCATCCGCAGCTCTCCAATTTTTTTCCCTGCGGGGAAGGAGCCGGTTTTGCGGGTGGCATTATGAGCGCCGCAATCGACGGAGAGCGATGCGCCGACAAGCTCCTGTATTAAATTCTTACATTTGCAATCCTATTATGTCAAGAATATTAACCGGAATACAAAGCACAAATGTGCCGCACCTTGGGAATCTCCTGGGCGCGATACTTCCCGCAATAGAGCTAAGTAAGGAATCGGGAAATGAGAGTTTATTTTTCATTGCAGATCTGCATACACTCACCAGTGTAAAAAATCCGCAGTTCATAAAGGAGAGCACTGCTGCAGTGGCTGCCACGTGGCTGTCGTTCGGACTTGATGCTCAGAAAAGTATTTTTTACCGCCAAAGCCGCGTTCCCCAGGTCGCCGAGCTTACCTGGTATCTCGATTGTTTTACTCCTTTTCCAATGCTGGCGAATGCGCATTCATTTAAGGATAAAAGCGAAAGACTGAGCGATGTTAACGCCGGGCTTTTCACGTATCCTGTTTTAATGGCTGCTGATATCCTGCTTTATGATGCGGAATTTGTTCCTGTAGGCAAGGACCAGGTGCAGCATCTTGAGATCACCGCGGACATTGCGCGTGCTTTTAACCATAAAGTCGGGCAGGAGGTTTTTGTTGTACCAGAGGCGCGCACCGACAGCAGGGTGATGATCGTGCCGGGTGTAGACGGGCAGAAGATGAGCAAATCGTATAACAACTTCATAAACATTTTCCTTCCTGAAAAAGAACTGAAAAAAGTAATTATGGGAATTGTTTCCGACAGCCGTAGCCTGGAAGATGTAAAGGATCCCGAAACCGATAATACTTTCAGGATCTTCCGTCTTCTTGCAGCTGAACCACAAATAGAGGAGATGCGATCGAATTATCTGAAAGGCGGATATGGATACGGGCATGCAAAAACCGCGTTACTTGAACTCATCCTGGATAAATTCAAGGAGCCCCGCCAGCAGTTTGAAAAGCTAATGAACAATCAAAGTCTTCTCGAAAAAGAACTCGCCCTTGGTGAAGCTCGCGCCGCCGCAATTGCAAATAAAAAACTGGAACAGGTGCGCTCCGTACTGGGATATCGTTAACAGTTTATACTTCTTCCTACTGGTACGGAGCTGCAGACAACTCGTGCTATTTTACTACCGCTGTAATTGAATAAGTATTGTGGTAAGAGGCGCTAGTCTCCAAAATAAGCAATAGGTATTTTTTCTATACTCGTTTCCTGAGTGTATTTAACATAACAATTACGTTACGACACAATTAATTGCTCAAAAACCTGTGCCAGTAATTTTTTGTTGGATAGGGAAATAATGTACGATGTCGATCGTTTATTTTAATATATTTGATTCACCCAACTGATCGTATGAACAAAAGATTTTTTATCCTTTTTATTTCCGCATTATTAGCGTCGGGTTTTGTCCGTTCACAGGATACAACAAAAAAAATTACCCACGAGATCGGATTCAATACGGTTTCCCTTATAAAGCAGGTGATCAGCAACAATCCGTCGGAAACGCTTGGACAGCTGCCCTATGATATTTTTTACAATGTATACTTTCACAATAAGTTTGGGATACGTTTCGGTATGGGCATCGATAACAGGCATTCTAAAGTAGAGATCGAAGGTCAGAAGGAGCCCCGCACTACGAGCGGAAACATCCTGCACCTGAGAGGCGGGGTTTCAAACAATTTTATTTCAAATCGCAGGCTCACCTTAAACGTTTTCGGAGATCTTTTATACAGCCAGGATAACAGCACCACAGTAAACACGCATACTGTGCAGAATTTTGGCGACCCGGTTGAAGAAATTCAGACCACTACAACTGATGACGCAGTAGGAATAGGTGCGCAGGTCGGAGTTGGGGTTAAATTCAGCTTACTGAAAAACCTTGCGCTTTATGCCGAGGTGCCGTTAACTTTTATGAGCACTAAAGTGGAAAGCTCAGTTGTTATTCGTCAGCCATTTGTTCCGGAGAACAATTCAAAATCACAATCAACCAATACAGCAACTTCTATTTTTCTGCCAACCACGGTCTACCTCGTTCTTATGTTTTAATTTAATTTTTTAAGTACAATGAAAAAGCTCACATTTCAATTTGGTTTTTTCGCACTGATAGTATTCGCAGTGCTTGTTTCCTGTAAAAAAGATGGTGCAAAGGAGAACAATCCGGGCAGCATTTCTTCTGAGCCGACGTTACCTGCAACTCCTGACAATTATGACGCTTCTGCAAATGACAATCTCGCAACACTTGGGCGGGTTTTGTTTTATGACAAAAACCTCTCCCTGAATAATAGTGTGGCCTGTGGAAGCTGCCATGAGCAGACCAAAGCTTTTTGCGACAACCTGCAATTTAGTTCGGGGCTTGAAAATATGAAGACGCCAAGAAATTCGCCTTCCATATTTGCCAAGACTGGTCGTATGTTCTGGGATGGCCGCGCCGGGTCAATCAGCGACCTGGTTCTTCGACCCATTCAAAATCATATTGAAATGGGGATCACCGACATGAACGCTCTTTCAGAAAAAATAAGTAAAACGGAATATTACAGACCGCTTTTTGAAAAGGCATTTAATGGCAGCAGCACCGTTGACGCAGCAAGGATCAGGACAGCTTTAAGCGAGTTCCTGAAAAACTTTAATTTTTCCCATAACCGGTTTGCACAAAGCCAGGAGGGAAAGGCACGGCTTACTGCGTCTGAAGAGCTTGGCAAGGATCTGTTTTTTGGCAGGGCGCAATGTTCCAACTGCCATCATGTGGAAGGAAACAATTTTCAGAATTCAGGGTACGGCTTTACAGATGCCAGCCACAATATAGGTCTTGACGCAGTTACCCGTGACAATGGCGTAGGAGGCATCTCAGGTAACCGCGGACAGGATGGAGCTTTTATGGTTCCGGTACTTTTAAATGTTGAATTTACCGCACCATATATGCATGATGGCAGATTTAAAACTTTGGATGAGGTGGTTGAGCACTACAACAGCGGCGTTAAAAATCATCCTAACCTGGATTTTCAGCTAAGGGATATCGATCAGTTTGAGAACATGACTGAATTCGAGCTGCTCAAAAAATTTGATAAGGACGGTAATGGTGAGATCGAAGAATCTGAAATTTCCAGTATTCCACCACGCAGATTGGGTTTAACTGCTGCTGAAAAACGCGGCCTTGTTGACTTTCTGAAGACCTTAAGCGACCCTACTATATTTAATGACAAACGTTTCAGTAATCCGTTTGCAATGAAATAAAGCTCTCAGGGCTGTACCTGCAGAATCACATTGTTTTCATGTGCCTGCTCAAAAACATAGATCTTGTTCTTTAGTACAAAGTGCGAGTAATTGAACGCCTTTATTTTAACCTGAATGTTGCTGGATGAGAACGACTGAAGGACGCTCCGCGGTATGACAAGATTTTTACCCTTGTCTACAACCGCCCGGAACGGAGTCGGACCAAAACCTAATGATAACGTCAGCGAATCGTAATTGCCGGCAACAGAGGAAGCGTCCAGAACAAAATCCCCACTATGCAGATAGGCGGTATAAGTTGTTACACTTGTTTGCATTGAAGGGAAACCCCGCGGTACCCGTCTTTCAAAAGCAACAAAAGATTTATTTCCCTGAATGCTCCAGAGCACGTCAGCAGAGAAATCCTGCTGTGAACCTGAATTTAGCAGCTGGTAAGGCATAAAACCGGGATTGTTTGAGATGAGCTGCTGCTGATTGAACCTCACTGTGTTTACCTGAACATTCGGACGCCCATCTTCTTCCTGGTTGAAAGACTGCACGTCATTCACATGGTCAAAGTTGCTCATGAGGTCACGTGCTGGGTCTCCAAACTGCGCCACTGCAATATAATAGCCACCTGATGAAAATCCTGGATGCCGGTAAGACGCATAAAAATAACCGTGTATGCTGGATGAGTTAGCAGGTAATCCGGCGCTCATTTCAGTGGTTACTGCTTCCGGTTCAGCAACAGGAGGAGTCTCCTTCTCGCATGAGCAAAAGATCAGAATACTAAATAAAAAAACTACAGAAAGAGAATTGTTGGGTGTATTTATCCGCATAACAAAAGGGAAATAATATTACACCAAGTTAAGAAATTTTGAAACGTGATGGCCCGGATAAAAGCTATTCTGTCCAGCTTTTATAATATTTACCATCATCAATCCTCATAGCCTCCTCGGTTACCATCAGTGGTCTGAAAGTGTCAATCATAACCGCAAGTTCCTGGGTGTCTTTCTGACCTATGCTTCTTTCCATCGCCCCGGGAGCAGGTCCATGAGGAATGCCCTTGGGATGAAGAGTGATGTGACCCTGTTCTATGTTATTGCGGCTCATAAAGTCGCCATCTACATAATACAGTACTTCGTCACTATCAATATTACTATGGTTATACGGAGCCGGAACTGCCTGCGGATGATAATCATAGATCCTGGGGCAAAAGCTGCAAACTACAAAGGTTGAAGTTTCAAACGTCTGATGTACCGGTGGGGGCTGATGCACGCGGCCGGTAATAGGTTCAAAATTATGGATTGAAAAGCCCCACGGGTAATTATATCCATCCCATCCAACAACATCAAAAGGATGTGAAGCATAAATTACTTCGTGCATCATTCCTTCCTTTTTGATCTTCACCAAAAAGTCCCCTTTTTCATCATTGGTCTCCAGCACTGTTGGCAGCTTGTAATCACGCTCGCAAAAAGGTGAGTGTTCCAGGAGCTGACCCTGAGAATTTTTATATCTCTTTGGAGTGTAATAAGGGGAGTGGCTTTCGCAGAACAGCATCCTGTTGTCGGTTGTTTCCCAGTGTAGCTGGTAGATCATACCGCGTGGAATAATAAGATAATCGCCATACTCAAATGCGATATTTCCCATCAGGGTCTTTAAAGTTCCTTTACCCTTATGGATAAAGAGCATCTCATCAGCATCTGCGTTCTTATAGAAATAATCTGTCTGGCTGGTCGTAGGAGCAGCCAGTCCAATGGCGCAGTCTGAATTTATCAGAAGAGTTTTCCGGCTTTCTAAAAAGTCTTTGGCTGGTTTCAGTTCGAAGCCCTTTAGCAGCAACGCTTTGATGTTCTTGTCAATTGCGATCTTAGGCGCAACAGAATAACTTTTATTAATTTCTTTTACCTGGGTGGGACGGTGAACATGATACAGTAATGACGACATTCCATGGAACCCTTCAGTGCCAAACAATTGCTCGTAATAATATCCCCCGTCGGGTTTTTTAAACGCGGTATGTCGCTTTTGCGGTATTTGTCCTAACTGATGGTAGATGGGCATAGGAAATTATTTGAGAAGTTTTGCTTTCACCAGATAGGTCTGGTCCATTTTTAAATTGTGACTTTTGGTACTGGTAGCATTAAAAGTAATTGAGGCACGGTAACGGATCTTTTCCTTGAACAGGTGCTCTTTTATGTTGGCTCCTGTCATATCGAGGTTAACTGAAGTGAGGCCGGCAGGAATATTAGATCGCTGCGCAACAAGCACATCATTTAGCCCTGAGCCGCGAACATATATTGAGATCGATTTAAGATAATCAACATTCCCGGTATCAGCTGTAAGCTTAAATTCGGTCATTTTTATTTCGTCAACGAGGTCGGTAGAAGTCCCGTTCTGCTTGAACTTTTCAGCGATGCCCGTTTCCATTTCGTCAGTAACAAAATCCTGTGTTGTTGAAACCACTATGCTTGCAGCTGGCACCGCAAGCGACGTTGAGTAGGTAAGATTAAACTGTGTAGATTCATTTACTTTTTTGCAGGAAGCTGTTCCAATTAATAAACCAGACAGTATGCAAATAGCGACAAAATTCTTCATTCGGATTTTTCTTTTAAAGATAAATCATTTTTAAGGACGTTTGCAAGATTTGGACGAAGACGGCTTTTGTAAACCGAAAGGCACTCGGGACCGTTCTTTACGCGGCCTTTGCGAAGCTCTCTTTGTTTCTCAATGGGAAGGGAAGCAATTTCAACACACTGAGGCGTGCAGCATCCCATCATTTTTTCAGAACATTCTGCGCACTGGATAAATAAAAGATGACAATCATCGTTCTTGCAATTCACATGCACATCGCAGGGTTTGCCGCACTGGTGGCAGTTAGAAAGAACATCCCCGGTGATGCGTTCCCCGATCCTTTCGTCAAATACAAAGTTTACGCCCCTGAACCGGCTGTCGAGGTTTTTTTCCTTTACTTCTTTTGCGTATTGGATGATGCCTCCCTGCAAGTGATTTACATCCTTAAATCCCTTGTGCTTAAAATAAGCGCTGGCCTTTTCGCAACGGATACCACCCGTGCAGTACATTACAATTTTCTTATCCTCCTGACCTTTCAGGTGATCGATCACGAGGGGGAGCTCTTCGCGGAACGTGTCGGCATCGGGACAGAAAGCCCGGTCAAATCTGCCCACTTCACTTTCATAATGATTGCGCATATCAATCACAATGGTATCGGGGCTATCTATGGCTCGGTTAAATTCTTCTGCGTTGAGGTATTTTCCTGTTTGCGAAGGATCGAACTCCGGATCATTAATCCCATCTGCTACGATCTTATCGCGAACCTTTACTATAAGTTTGTAAAATGATTTGCCGTTTCCGTCTACCGCATGTTTGATTGGAACTTCGCTGAAAAACGGCCAGGCGTAGAGCTGCGTGATAAACTGTTCGAATTTTTCGGCGGGAACGCTCATTTGCGCATTTATTCCTTCATGCGCCAGGTAAATGCGTCCAAAACAATTCAGTTCGCTCCAGGACCTGAAGAGTTGATCGCGCAAATTGCTTGGATCAGGAATATGAACATAACGGTAAAAAGAAATGGTTTTCCGGGGAGTGGTCTCCTCCTTAAGGCGTTGCTTAAGGACATTTTTGTCGACCCTGTTAACTAGTAAGCTCATGCGAATGTGATAAAAATAATTGCAGGTTATATTATCGTGTAAGGAAGTCTCTTGTTCAGCTCTTTAAAAACCCTTCGATTTAGCTGCTGCTGCGTGCCGGGGATTTTCTTTCAGAGAAATAAGAAGTATCTTTACGGCTGCGAAGATACGAAATTCTTTGCAGGGTATAACTGATATTCATCATGGCAAAAACAGGAGAAAAGATACTGATCATAGGGGCTGGCGGCCAGATAGGCGTTGAGCTCACGGAGAACCTTTCACAAATTTACGGGCATCAGAATGTGGTGCCTTCCGATCTTAAAGAATCACAAAATTCAGGCAAAAACCCTTTCGAAAAGCTTGATGCGCTTGATAAGAACGCTCTTTTTGACATTGTAAAAAAACACGGCATTACGCAGGTGTATCATCTGGCGGCGCTGCTTTCGGCCACAGGAGAGCAAAATCCGATGTTTGCCTGGAAACTCAACATGGAAAGTCTCTTCCACGTTCTGGACCTTGCCAAAGAAAAACACATTAAGCAGATCTACTGGCCAAGTTCAATTGCAGTATTTGGTCCTACTACGCCCCCTGAAAACACACCCCAATACACTGTCATGGAGCCGAGCACCATTTATGGTATCAGCAAACAGGCGGGAGAACGCTGGTGCGAGTGGTACTTTAATAAGTTTGGAGTAGATGTAAGAAGTCTTCGTTACCCCGGACTGATAGGCTGGAAAAGTGCGCCCGGCGGAGGAACCACTGACTATGCAGTGCATATTTTTCATGAGGCACTGAAGAATGGACGCTATGAAAGTTTTCTCTCGGAAAATACCGCCCTGCCAATGATGCATATGGAAGACGCTATCAGGGCTACCATTGAACTTATGCATGCTCCAGCAGAAAAAGTGAAGATCCGCGGCAGCTATAACCTGGCGGGTATCAGCTTCACTCCAAAACAAATTGCGGAAGAGATCAAAAAACACATTCCTGATTTTACGATTACCTACAAGCCTGATTTCAGACAGGCAATTGCCGACAGCTGGCCGAAGAGCATCAATGATTCTGAGGCGAAGGCCCACTGGGGGTGGAAAGAAAAATATGATCTTAAAGGCCTCGTGCAAAACATGCTTGAAAACCTGAAGGATAAAGTAAAAGTTTCTAGTTACTAGTTTGTTGTTCCTTCTTATTAGGCTATGCTACCGGTGCCGGTTTCGGCGCAGCATTCGCAATAGCTGCCTGCTGGGCAACACTTTTAGCCATTTCCACAAAAGCCAGAGCCTGCGGGGTTGTTTCCTGTAATACGGCCGGATGGCCGGCATCAGACGCTTCTCTTATGCTTTGTACCAATGGTAGCTGCGCAAGAAGCGGCAGGCCTAACTCTTCTGCCAGGTTTTTTACGCCATCTTTTCCAAAAATGTAATATTTGTTTTCAGGCAACTCTGCTGGTGTAAACCACGCCATATTCTCAATCAGGCCAAGAACAGGAATGTTGATCTGCGGAAGCTGGAATAATGAGATTCCTTTTCGCGCATCAGACAAAGCCACATTCTGCGGTGTGCATACCACCACTGCTCCTGTAAGCGGGACCTGTGTGCAAAGGCTTATCTGGATATCACCCGTGCCCGGAGGGAGATCTACGATCAGGTAGTCGAGCTCACCCCACACTGTATCATAAAATAACTGAGAAAGTGCTTTTGTTGCCATTGGTCCGCGTAAGGCTATAGCCTGGTTTGGAGCAGCGAGAAATCCAATGGAATTTATTTTTACGCCGTAGCTTATTACCGGCGCCATTTTTTTCTGACCATTAAATTCTGCCGGACCAGGAGCTTCTCCTTCAACGCCAAACATGATCTGTTGCGAAGGGCCGTAAATATCAGCGTCCACAAGCCCGACCTTTGCGCCCGTCTTAGCAAGACCCATGGCCAGGTTGGCCGCTATAGTGCTTTTACCCACGCCACCTTTTCCACTGGCAACGGCAATAATATTTCGTACATCGCGAAGGGTGGTTTCGTCTTTTTCTTTTTTAGTGGTAACATTCGACGACATCTTAATATTGACCTTCGCGTCTTTTGAAACGTAGTGCAGAATAGCGTTCATACAGGCGTTATGGATCATGTCCTTCATGGGACAAGCGGGCGTTGTAAGAACTACAGTGAAAGAAATGTTATTACCATTTACTTCCACATCTTTGATCATATTCAGAGTGACCAGGTCTTTTTTAAGATCAGGATCATCAACATACTTTAACGCGTCGAGAACTTTTTGAACTGTGATTTCCATAGACAGCAAAGATACAGCATTAAGCACTAAATTCTAATCTCTAATTCTAATTGGGACCAAGTGGCCGGCCTAAAAGGAATTTTAGAATTAGCCCCGAAAACTCTCGGGATTAGAATTTAGAATTTTGTCAATGGATAAAAGGCTGCGCGTGACCTCATTTTTTAGAGTTGCGCAAACCCGTTTATTTGTTTCCGCTGCCGTCGTTGGCTTTAGAATCTTCAAGCTTGTATTGAAGGGCCGCCGGTCCCTCAGCTTCTGCCAGTTGTGCCCTGATGAGGTTGGCGATAGAATCCTGGAAAAGTTTGGCGCGCTGATGCATCACATTACGGTCTTCGGCGGCTGGTCCACATGAATAAAAAGCCAGAAGGCTGAAAAATGCGACTGAAAGAAGAGCTGGACGAATCATAATTTTTAATGTATCAGACAAAGCTAAGTAAAAAAACAGAAAAGCCCCAACTCGGTTTGACCAAGTCGGGGCTCTTCAGCTAACTAACTAAACACAAAATTATTAATGATTGTGGCCTTCGTGGCTCTCAGCAGCAGTGGTTGTTTCTGTTGTTGCAGGTGCAGCAGCAGCAGTAGTGTCAGCAGCAGCTTCAGTTTGCATTGACTCAGAAATTGAAGTAGCAATAGAATCCTGGATCTGTTTTGCTCTTTCTTCCATTTTAGCTTTTTCTTCTGCAGATGGTCCGCAAGCTAAAAATGCACTAGCTACTACAGCTACAGCGATAATTGAAAATACTTTTTTCATTTGTTGGTTTTTGATGTTGGTTTCACATTTATACCACGAAGAAGAAAAGGTGACCCTGCTTTTTAATAAAATTTTTGCAAAATGGCTTATTAAACTGATTATCAACCAAATAAAATCGGTGAAAATAAGATACCTGTCCTGCCCGGACGGTCCAAAAAGCGGTTTGTTAAAAACGGGTTACCTTTGACGGAAATGGGTATTAATCTTAACAGGGCTACTATGTCAGCAACCAGGCTTCAGTTTACAGATGAGGAGTTTTTAGCAGGGTTGAGAGCTGGCGATAATGTTGCGATAAGCGCCCTGTACAAGAAGTACTATAACATCGTTCTTAAATTTATTGTAAACAACAGCGGAAACCCGGATGAGGCCACTGATATATACCAGGAAACGATCGTAGTTCTGTATGAAAACTGCCGTCACCCCGAGTTCGTGCTTACTTCGCAGCTACAGACCTATATATATTCTGTTGCGCGGAGATTGTGGCTAAAGCAGCTGAGAAAGAATGGCAAAACATTCCTTTTTAAGGAAGAAGAGGAAAGCGAGATCGCTGACGTGAGCGCTGACCTGGATGAACATCTTAAAAAAGAGAAAGAGATAGAGCGAATGCAGAAAAGCCTGACAGAATTAGGAGAACCCTGCGCAACCCTCATCAATGATTTTTATGTTCAGCGCCTGAGTATGGATGAGATTGCTGAAAAGTTCGGGTATACTAACCCTGATAATGCCAAGACCCAGAAGTATAAATGTTTACAACGATTGAAACGGAATTTTTTTGAGAAACAAACCCGGTAGTTTCGGGTGTAAGAGATTGATATGAACAGAGCTATTGAACAATTTGATGATTACCTTGAAGGGAAGCTTACTCCGGCGGAGAAAACTGCGTTTGAGGAGCGCTTGTCGGCAGACCCGGTTTTCGCGCAGGCCTTTAATGAGCACAAAACGCTGTTAAAGGGAATACATGAAGTGGCAGAGAAAAAATCGTTCTCCAGACTTTTAAAAGAGATACATACCAGGGAGATCGGCGATTCTAAAGTGATTTCCTTGCGCGGCGAAAACTTCGCCAGGAGACATGGCAAAACTATTGCTGTGGCAGCAAGTACCGCTTTTGTCGCAGTACTTAGCACTGTAGCTATTCTGAGCACAGGCGGTTACCTTTTAACGCAGCAAAGCAACCAGATCACCGATCTTAATCGCGAGGTTCGGGAGCTTAAAGCCTCGAGCGATGCAATAGTGCAGGGTTTGACCAATGGCAAGAAAAAAGTGGTGTACGCACCTGCAAATCTTGAAGGCAGTGCATTCGCGATCAATAACAAAGGATTCATAATTACCAGCTATCATACTGTAAAGGATGCCGACAGTATTTTTATTCAGAACAAGGAAACGGAGCGAAATCTCACCAGGCTGGTGATGGTTGACCCTCGTCTTGATCTGGCCGTGCTGAAGATCGAAAATCAGGACCTGTTAAAGAACTGGCAGGTACCGTTTGTAATTAAAGTAAAACCCACCGAAATAGGCGAGAAGGTATTTACACTGGGATATCCCCGGAATGATATGGTTTATGGAGAAGGGGCACTTAGCTCTTTGAGCGGGTACCGCAATGACACCAGTATGTACCAGGTTTCTATTCCGGTTAACCCCGGAAACAGTGGGGGGCCATTGCTGGACGAACAGGGGAATGTTATCGGTGTTATAAGGGGCAAGATCTCCGGCGCTGAGGCCACAGGATTTGCCATTAAATCTACAGAAATAGTGACGGCCCTGACCGCCTTCACAGAGGATACTATTAAAGTTGAACTGGCCGCGAACAGTAAAAAATCAGCGCTTAAAAATCTGAAGCGCTCAGACCAGGTTAAGAAAGTAAATCCTTACGTTTTTAACGTTTTAGTTTACAAGAAGGACTAGGGTTTTCCGTCCCTCCTCCTGAATTTGTTAACCGTAACAGCTAACTGTTGCTCAGGCAATTAACCATTAACAAACCGCTTATGAACCGGGTTGTAAACCAGCCGTTTTAGAGTTGGGAATTATTAACGCACTATACAGCCATCAAAATAAAGTTATTAACAATTTTATCCCTATCTTTATAGTCTAAAATCACAGTCCCATGTTTGAAATATTAAAACACTTCGAAAGTAAATACGGAACCTTAAAAAAGAAGGGTTTGCGCATTGAAGGATTATCAATGATCGATCCAAAGCGCAAGAAACATGTGATCATGGTGAGCAAGCCTTTTATGTTTGATAACAGGCAGCTACCTAAAACATACGAAGGACTCGATATTAAAGCGAAAATAGAAGGCGACCTTCCAAAAGAATTTGCATTTAAAAAAGATGCAGTGAAAAAGGAATATGTTTGGGCCCCTTCCAAATTTGAAAAATACGTGGACCGTTGTTCAGATGAGATCCGTAAGCAGTTTAATAATCCACTGATGAGCCGCCAGGAAATGCTGGACGCGCTTGCTTTTGGAAACTTTGAAGAGCACAAGAAAAAGAGCCTTCAATTAATGAAGGATGGAAAAATCCCTCCATTCAAAATGAATTAGAACCTGGTTTTTGGTTTATGAGATAAGTAACAAAATTGTCATAATTAAGGGTTAAACAATTAGTTGCTTTGGTTGAAAAAGTCGGTTGGTTACCGACTTTTTTCTTTTTTACATTGAACTCCTCCGGAATTCAGAGCAACTATAGTTTAACCATTGGCTGCTCTGTGAATTTCACCATCCGATGAGCGCTGGAAGGAAATATTGAACTCAATCTACCATTTCAAGCAGGGTTCGGAAGGCAGTGTATTTCTCGCCGAATTTCGCTTTATGTTCCGCCTGTAACGCCGAAGCAAACTGCTTCTGATACCGTTCTATATCCGACATATCTTTAAACATATACTGAATAGAATAAGTGTGTCCCTCGTCGTTTACGTACAATACCTTAAGTATCCGGCTCGTTGTAAAACAGCTGGTTTTCATCACATCAGGAATGTGAACTTCTTTCATCCACTTCAGCCATTCATTGTGGATCTCCTCAGCAATGTTTATTGTAACGTTATAAATGTACATTCATCGAAGGTAAATATTTTTAGGCTTTCAACTCTGGTCTGAGTTCCAGGCAGCCTTTCTTTCAATAAATTATTTTAAAGATTCAAAGGGTAAGCTGAAGTTTTCTTTGCGGGAAGTTGTTGCGTGAACTTTGTAAGGAGATATGGTACAAGGCGGCGATATTGTAGGCTAATATGAACGTGTGAAACCTTAATATTTGTAATTTTACACCACATGAAAACGAATTTTGTTGAAGAACTGCGCTGGAGAGATTTGCTGCAGGATATTATGCCCGGCACTGAAGAATTGCTGAACAAGGAAAGCGTATGTGGTTATATTGGTTTTGATCCAACAGCCGACTCATTACATATTGGAAGTCTTACACAGATCTTTACTCTTATCCGTTTTCAGAAAGCAGGACATAAACCTATAGCGCTCATTGGCGGCGCTACGGGAATGGTGGGAGATCCCACAGGAAAGTCGGCAGAGAGAAATTTACTTGACGAAGAAGCTCTGAACAAGAATATTGAAGGGATTAAAAAGCAATTGTCAAAATTCCTCGACTTCAGCGATCCAAAAACCGGAGCAGAGCTGGTAAACAATTACGAGTGGATGAAAGGTTACTCCTTTCTTAATTTCATTCGTGATATTGGCAAGCATCTCACGGTAAATTATATGATGGCCAAAGACTCTGTAAAGAACCGGCTGGAAACAGGCATGAGCTTTACAGAATTCAGCTACCAGCTACTGCAGGCTTTCGATTTTTATAAATTATTCAAGGACAGGAAGTGTATCGTTCAAATGGGCGGTTCGGATCAGTGGGGTAATATTACCAGTGGTACTGAGCTGATCAGGAGAATGGGTGCGGGCGATTCGTATGCTCTTACTACCAAACTGATCCGGAAAGCTGATGGCACTAAATTCGGCAAGACTGAAACGGGGAACGTATGGTTAGACAGGGAAAAGACCTCACCGTATAAATTTTATCAATTCTGGATCAACTGCAGTGATGAAGATGCTAAAAACTGGATCAGGGCCTTTACTTTTTTCAGCCAGGCTGAAACAGAAAAACTGATCGCCGATCACCAGGCGGACCCGGGTAAAAGAATTCTTCAAAAAACTCTCGCAAAAGAATTAACCACGCTTGTTCACAGTGAGGAGGATTATAATTCAGCGCTCGAAGCGAGCCAGGTGTTGTTCAGCGGAGGTTTAAAGGAGCTTTCAGCATTGGATAACTCAACGTTCAACGAGGTGTTTGAAGGTGTGCCTCAATTCAATCTCAGTAAATCAGAGCTGGAGAAGGGTACGGGTGTGCTTGAACTTCTTGCCGAAAAAACCAGCGTCTTTCCAAGCAAGAGTGAAGCGCGCAAGATGATCCAGGGCGGTGGAGTGAGCATCAATAAAGAAAAAATTACAAGTCACGAAGCTGTGATCAGCACGTCACACCTGCTTAATAATAAATACCTCGTGATACAGAAAGGCAAGAAAAACTACTACCTGTGTAGCATCAACTAATGGCACTTAAACACTCACAGTTTCTTAAGCTCTCACAAAAGTTACTTCCTCAGCAGATCCTTCTGATGAAGCTGCTGCAACTTCCTACGCTTGCACTTGAGGAGCGGATCAAGGAAGAGCTCGAAGCTAACCCGGCACTCGAAGAAGATCTTAATGATTCCGCAAGCGATGAGGACATTTTCAGCAATGAAGATTCGGAAGAATCCGAGAGTCCGGCAGAAGAGTTTGACGATAGCGGGGAGCTAAAAGAGGACGACAAAAGCGCGGTGAATGATGTGGAGATGGAAGACTATATGGACGCGGAGGAGCTGGACTCCTATAAATACGAGGTGTCCAACAAAGGCCAGGATGATGATTCGCGTGATTTTGTGGTTGTGGAAGGCATTGGATTCGCAGAAATGCTGGAGCAACAACTGGGATTAAAAGATATTTCTGAAAAAGAATACACTATCGGCACCTACCTGATCGGTTGTATTGATGAGGACGGATACGTGAGAAGGGAGCTTGAACTGATAGTCGATGACCTGGCGTTTAATTATAATATTACTACGGATGTTCAGGAAGTGGAAAAAGTTCTGAAGATCATCCAGACTTTTGATCCGGCAGGTATTGGCGCAAGAAATCTGCAGGAGTGTTTGCTGATACAGCTCGAACGTAAGCCGGAAAAAACCAAGGAAGTGATCCTTGCCATGGATGTGATCAAGAACAACATGGAGGAGTTTTCGAAAAAGCACTACGAAAAGATCCTCAAGAAGCTGGACATTGATAACGAGGAATTAAAAGATATTATTGCGGAGATCACACACCTGAACCCGCGCCCGGGAAACAGCGATAACAAAGAGGGAGGAGTTAGTTCTGTAGTACCTGATTTTATCGTTTCTGTTAATGATGGTAAGCCGGAGCTCACTATTAATGGCCGGAATCTTCCAGATCTGAAGATCAGTAAGGATTACGTTGAAATGCTGGCCGAGTACAATAAAAGCAAGGACAAAAGCAGCAAGGAAGCTTCGGGATTCATTAAAAGCAAGATCGAAAGCGCAGGCTGGTTTATTGAGGCGCTGCAACAGAGGTACGCAACCATGTCAATATGCATGAAATGTATCCTCGAATACCAGGAAGAATATTTTGCCACAGGTGACGAAAATAAACTGAAGCCGATGATCCTGAAAGACATTGCCAACCGGGTGGGTATGGACCTTTCAACTATTTCGAGAATGGCAAACAGTAAATATGTGCAAACTCCTTACGGCACTTTTTTACTAAAGACCTTTTTCAGCGAAAGCATGAGCACCGACAGCGGTGAAGAAGTGAGCAGCCGGGAAATCAAAGGCACGCTTAAGTCGCTGATTGATGCGGAGGATAAAAAGCATCCTTTAACTGACGATGAGCTTTGCGCAGCATTGAATGAAAAAGGATATAATATTGCGCGAAGGACAGTTGCCAAATACCGGGAGCAGCTTGATATTCCGGTGGGCCGCATGCGTAAGGAAATCTGACTAGAGAATTTCTAATCTCTAACATCTAACTTCAAAACTATAATGAAGAGGGATGATTTATTCCAGAATAATTATCTGATGAATTAACTCGTTGCTATTTTCCATGCTGGCGAAATAAACCCCCTTTGGAAGATTGCCAAGATCAACCTGTTCAGGGATATCGCAAAAGTCAAATACCTTTTTACCTGTTGCATCATAAATTCTTAGATGCGCCCCCGGGTTTGAAAATTTATGAATGAACAGAACACCGTTGGTGGGGTTAGGAGAAAGGAAAGGCCTCTCTGTGTGATTTTCGTTTAATCCCACATCGATTAATGATAACACGGTAATGATAGTGTCGCTGCTGCAGCTATTCTTCACGATGAGAGAAACCGTATACGTGCCGGGAAGCGTATAAGTGGAGGCAGGATCAGCATCGGTGGACTGATCATTGTTCCCAAGATCCCAGAAAAGAGAATCAGCATTTACATCGTTGCTATAAAAAGTAACGAAATGTCCCTGCACCGTATATTGAGGAGATGCAGTAGCTAGCCAGTTACAGATGTCTATCAGTTGCACTGAAGTGTCGGCTGCACATTTATTCGAAGCAATCAGCTGCACGCTGTAGTGCCCGTTTGCGTTATATGTAAAAGAAGCTGATGCGCCGGATAAGTTTGTAGTGCCGGAAGTCCAGGCGAAGAGGGAGGCGTTAGTAGAATTATTTGTAAGGGTCACGGAATTTCCGGTGACACTGGCATTGAAAGAGGCCATAACGACACTTCCTTTTGAGCTATATGCCGTGTCGCTTACCCCTTCGCTGAGATTAAAATACGAGCCAGCAGGAGTGTTTTCAAGCTTTAAAACCCTAACCATGTATGTGTATGTGCCTTTGTGCTGCAAGCAGACATCAGTATATGAAGTACCGGAGATTGGCGAAGAGTTTAGTTTAACGTAAGTGGCCGTACTGTCATTTTTCATATAAAGATTGTAACCTGCAATGGCTGTTTCTGTTGAAGCAGACCAGTTGATGATACAATCGTAACCCGACTTTGTGGCCGTAATGGATTGAACCGGAGCAATAACGTCGTTGCGAAGTGTCGGATCTCCCATCAAGGCGTTCTGGATCCATTTGCCGGTGATGCCTGTAGGTCCTGCATAATAAAGACCTCCTGAGTGATTTTGAGTGAGCATTACACTGTAACCTATATTTTCTCCCAGGGCCATGTGGTGAAACTGGTAGTGTGGACGTCCCGACCATACATTGGTAAGTGTGCGGCCCTGAGCCAAAGCAGCTCTTAAAAAATTATCCTGAGAATCCCAATCCCCAAAGTAAGAACCAAACAGCATTGTGAAAGTACCCTGCAGATTGGAGGAGGCAAAATCCAGAGTGCTGCCTACGCCTCCCGCACCGCTGTACCATCCGCCGCCGCAGCCAAATGACCAGAGATAGCTGTTTCCGGTCATCGTGGTGAAATAGTCATTGGAGGAAACATTTGATGGTCCTACGAGGGACGAGAAGTTCTTGTATCCACTTGCCGCGAAAGCTTCTCCGCTGAAGTAACCAAAGTTGTCATCAATTACGGCACGTTTTACGGGCGAATAGATCTTCTTACGATATTCATGATCCTTATCGAGATAATTTTTAAGAAGCTGTTGTTCTGACTGCGTAAAAGTCGGCATGTCATTAAAGTCTACCCTGCCCACCTGGAGCTCGACATTTCCGGGAACCAAACTCTGGTCAAATTTTCCATCGCCAGGCTGGTTTTGTGTTCTTACAGGAGAAACTGTGGTAGAGTTGACGAATGAATCCGTCCAGGTGCCATCTACGTCCCCGTAATATACATCTGCAGGCCAGGCACCAAGATGATCGGCGTGGCCGTCAGGATTCAGATTTCCGCTGTAAGGCACAGGAATGTGACCGAGAAGAAATACCGCTTTAGTAGTCTGCGGTGACAATGTGTAATCTGTCTGGATAAGCGTTCTGACAGAAGTAACCGGAGCGGTTCGTGAAACATTGTGTCTTACAACATCCCAGCCATCACCTTCAATGTCGGTGATCAAACGATTGATCTCTGCAGAAAGGGGGAGAATGAAAGAACTGTCAACAATAAGAATTAAACGACCCCTGTAATTTACTTCAGGTACTTCAATGCCGCAGTTAATATATCCGTAGCCACTGTAACCGCTGCCCGTGCGCACCACACGGTATTCGTAATTAGTTCCGGTTGAAACCGAGTTGTCTACGTATTGATTGATTGTTCCTGATAAAGCAGCAAGCGCGGAACCCCATGTTGTTCCGGATTTTAATTTACGGTAGACCTGGTACTGAGTTGTAGTACTGTTGCCAATCCAGCTGAGCGTGATTTGCGCGGGGGCAGGCTGCACTACTGCCGAAATCTGTACGGCTGCATCAGCAGCTGACTGGCCTTTGAATAGCGACGTAAAAAGCAGGCAGGCAAAAAGAGATAGAAGTTTTTTCATGGGAGAATACCATAAATATAGAAAGGAAAAGAACAAGGTTGAGTTCTTTAACAAGTCCTGTTTATGGGAACTGATAACGGATGCCAAGATAACCGCCCAGGTTAAGCCGCGTGTTGGGTTTGCCAAATTGCGTTGAATTAAAAACAACCATAGGCATTAAGCTGCCGAAAGCATGAAAGCGACTAAGGAACTTCTGCTCTTTTACAAATGGATGAAAATGTAGGACGACCGGGATCCCGAAGTAAAAACCGATCGAATATCCCTTCACCGGGAGGTATCTCACAAATGTTCCCTTCTCCCCGTTAAAATCAAAACTCTTCGGTTCAGCACCCGCCTCAATTTCCTCTTCCCATTTACCGAACACGAATTGGCTTTCAAGCTGGTATTTAAAATTTACGAAGGGGCAGATCTCGAATCCTGCACTTAACCAGAAAAGCTTTCTCTGATCGGTGAATACGTTTGCTCCGAGTGGTATAAAGATCCGATGGGCATGGATTCCGAAATTGAAGTATTGCCTTTCAACTTTGACAGAGAAAGTTTGATTGCCGCTGAACGGGTCAGTTATTGATTCAGTGGTATCAATTAATGTGCGTTGGTAAGTGGTTCCCACAATGAACAGCTGGCCGTAACGCGCGCCGACAAAGGTTTCCAAATGCCTGCTTTGGTGGAGAAACAATTTAAATCCAACCATCATGTTGAATGGCCTGCCGGTGATCCAGTTCAACTTCGCTTTTGTGAACCCCGTGAGGTCTTTATTCAGAAAAACATCATTGGGAATAACAGCCTGTAATTCTTGTTGACTGGGATTAACAAGTAAGGTATTAGGAATACTTCCCCAATCGAATTGCAGTGCTTTTAAACTGCTGCTTTTTTGGTGATCCTGAGAGATTGAAGAAGAATCTTTTTGAGAAAAAAGCGGAAAAAAGATGCAGCAGCAAATAAGGGTGATAAGCGGATGCCGGGTAAGGAACATGTGTTTACGTATACTACCGTAAAAATAAGCTAAAAAGATGAATTCGAATTTTGTGGTAACCAGCAAGCGTATTTTGCTGTCACCGATAGTTAGGACACACAAAGTGCAAAGATTGCTAATGCGCTGCCAGCCAGTTTCCGCCCACGCCACTACCTAATTCATCAGGAGCAATGATAAACGAAAGAGCGCCAATTAAAACAAGTGGAAATTTATTCATAGACGGGGTAGTTTTAAAATTTTCGTATAAAAGACAAAGCAGTCATTTTTTAAGTAAGTTGACTCTTATCTTAAATTGTATCGTAAGCCTAAATTGGCAATAGCTGTAAAATTTGTAGTAGGTTTGCCGAATTCAGAGGAGCTAAAGATACACAGGGGTGTAATCGTTAACAGGACGTGGAACTGATCCGCATAGCGCGGGCCTTTTACAAATGGATGTATATGAATTCCGATTGGAAGCCCCAGAAACCCGCCGGCTGAAATACCTTTCATGCTTTGGTTTTTATGATAATTAGCTCCGTCGAAAGATGCTGCCAGTTGCGTTGATGTGTTTCCAGAATTAGTTGTTTCCAGCCTCGAAATGTAACTTAATGAGCTCTGAAAGCGATAGCTGAAATTCAGGAAGGGGCACATTTCGACACCGGCGCTCACCCAGAATAATTTTCTCTGGTTAGTGAAAAAAGTGATCCCCATGGGCACATAAAAGCGGTCAGCAACAACATTATAACTGATAGTATAATCAGTCTTAAGCACCTGCGCACTTATTTTTCCTGAAGGATCGATAAATGAGCCACCAAATTCGGATTCAGACCGGACATAACTTGTGAGTGCCAGCACAGCCTGGCCATAACGCAATCCTGCAAAAACTTCAGAATGCTGTTTTTTATAAAAGAAAATTTTGATCCCAGCCATACCTTCGAATACATTACCGTAGAAACCTCCGCCATCCTGCTTTTTAAAACCGGTGAGATCCCTGTAAAGGAAAATATCCTGTGAAATGAATTGTTGAAACTGTGCCTGATCGGGGGAGCTGATCATGACCCAGGGCGTGGAACTGATCTCTATCTGGATTGCGCTTATTTGACCTGACGTATCATTTTGTGAAAAAAACAATGAGGCAAAAAGGCATAAAGCAATACAGAGGGCAATTTTCACGGTTTCAGTTTTTTAAACTTCTTACGTAAAATTAAAGTAAAAAAGCTTTCGGTAGTAGTCCGAAGCAGTCTCTTTAATGCGCTGCCAGCCAGTTTTCGCCCACGCCAATACCAACTTCAACAGGAACCTGCAAGGGCAAAGCCTCGCGCATGTGCTTTTCGATGATGGGTTTTACCAGATCGAGTTCAGGTTTGTACACGTCGAACACCAACTCGTCGTGCACCTGCAATAACATTTTAGTGCGGAAATTCTGTTTCTGAAGTTCGGCGTGTATATTGATCATTGCCACTTTGATCATATCTGCAGCACTTCCCTGTATAGGGGCGTTGATCGCATTTCGTTCGGCGAAACTCCGTACCGTGGCATTGTTTGAGGTAATGTCGCGCAGCCAGCGTTTACGGCCAAGCAGGGTTTTCACGTAACCGGTTTCCCTCGCAAAATTGATCTGCGAGTCCATGTAATTGCGGATAGACGAATACTCCCGGAAATAATTATCTATTAAAGTTTTTGCTTCTGCTCTCGGAATGTTGAGGTTTTCTGCAAGACCGAATGCGCCCTGTCCGTAAATGATGCCAAAGTTCACGCTCTTCGCTTTGTAACGCATTTCCTTGGTTACATCTGTTTCGGCAACACCAAAAACTTTTGCAGCTGTTGCTGTATGAATGTCTTTGTTTAGCCTGAATGCCTCGCACATATTGGGATCGCCGCTGATGCTTGCCACGATCCGCAATTCAATTTGTGAGTAATCGGCGCTGAGAAGAATATGTTCCTTGTCGCGGGGAATAAAAGCTGTGCGGATCTGTCTTCCTCTTTCGGTCCTGATAGGTATATTCTGAAGATTTGGATTGTCGCTGCTAAGCCTGCCAGTCACAGCCACTACCTGGTTAAAAGAAGTGTGAATGCGTTTAGTGTCCTTATGAACAAGTTCGGGCAGAGTGTCCACGTATGTGTTCTTAAGTTTTACAAGTTCCCTGTAGTCCAGAATTTTAGACACGATCGGATGCGCGTTCTCAAGTTTTGAGAGAATATCTTCGCCGGTAGCATATTGACCTGTCTTTGTTTTTTTAGGTTTATCAACGATCTTCAGATACTCAAATAAAATGTCGCCTACCTGCTTGGGTGAAGAAACATTGAACTTTGTGCCGGCAAGGTCCTGGATCTCCTTTTCAACCTGGGTAATATCGTTTTGTAACTGGGCTGAAAACTCGCGCAGTGTATTTACATCCAGGTTTATTCCTTCGCGCTCAATATCTGCCAGCACTTTAATTAAAGGAACTTCTACTTCATGAAATAATTTTTCGAGTTCATTCTTCTCTAATTTGGGTGCGAAGTTGTTTTTCAGCTTCAAAGTAACATCAGCATCCTCAGCAGCATAGTCCACCATTTTCTCAAGGCTTACTGAACGCATGTTCAGCTGGTCTTTTCCTTTTTTACCGATGAGGGTTTCAATACTTATGGGGGTATATTGCAGATAGGTTTGTGCCAACAAGTCCATGTTATGTCTCATTTCCGGCATGATCAGAAAATGCGCCACCATGGTATCGAACATGCGGTTCTTAACTGTGATGTTGTAATTACGTAAAACCTGGTAATCATATTTAATGTTCTGACCGATCATCGTTTTTGATTCGTCCTCAAAAATGTGACGGAATAATTCGACAAGGGTCTGTGCTTCGGCCCGGTTCTCTGAAAACGGAAGATAATATGCAAAACCCGGTTTAAAAGAGAATGAAAAACCAACGAGCTCGGCGTCGAGCGTACAAAGCGAAGTGGTCTCTGTATCAAAACAAAACTCACTTGAAGCGTTGAGTTCCGAAAGCAGAAGTTTTATTTTTTCATGATCGTCCACCAGAACATAGGTGTGTTCAACTTCAGATAGTGTTTTAAGGTCTGTGGGCGCTGGCGTAACAGGAATTTCCCGTGTGTTTTCAGGATAGGTGGTGTCACCGAAAAGATCTCCCTGTGCAGATACCGGCTTTTTCTCAGGGAGCTTTTCGCTGCCGCCGATATCTTCGCCGATCACTTTTTGAGCGATGGCGCGGAATTCAAGTTCTTTAAAGATCTCGGCCAGCGCGGGCTTGTTGTATTCACGGATTCGAAGCTTTTCTTCTTCCAGTTCCAGAGGACAATCAAGTATGATCTTTGCAAGGCGTTTTGATTGTATCGCGAGATCCTTGTTGAGCTCCACTTTTTCTTTTAGTTTACCTTTCAGCTTGTCGGTATTCTGCAGCAGGTTTTCAATACTTCCGAAATCCTTTATAAGCTGGATGGCTGTTTTTTCTCCCACACCAGGAATGCCGGGAATATTATCAACTTTGTCGCCCATCAATCCAAGAATATCCACCAGTTCACTTACTGACCGGATCTCCCATTTTTTGCAGATCTCTGCGGGACCTAATATTTCTGCTCCATTACCAAGACGGGCAGGTTTATATATGAAAGTGTTCTCATCAACAAGCTGACCATAGTCTTTGTCAGGAGTCATCATGTAGGTAGTAAAGCCGGCCTTTTCAGCTTTGCAGGCGAGAGTGCCAATCACATCATCTGCTTCATAACCTGCCAGTCCAAGAACTTCAATATTAAAACCTTTGATAAGATCAATGATGATAGGAATGGAAGCGCTCAGATCTTCAGGAGTTTCTTCCCTGTTCGCTTTGTATTCACTAAAGTCCTCATGTCGCTGTGTGGGACCTTCCATATCGAAAACTACAGCAATATGAGTGGGTTTCTCTTTATTAAGGATCTCAAGCAGGGTGTTGGTGAACCCAAAAATAGCGGAGGTATTAAATCCTTTGGAGTTTATGCGTGGACTATTGCTGAACGCGAAATATGCACGGTATATAAGAGCATATGCATCGAGCAAAAAAAGCTTTTTGTCGGTTTGTTTAGTTATCATTTGTGTGGTCAGGTCCCGCTGGTGCGTTTCCAGTTGTTATATTTTGTGATTATTTCCAGCGTTTTTTCGGCGTCAAAATCACCTTCTTCGTTGTATGTGTTAATGAACTCAAGATTGTCCTGCATGTGCTGCGACAATTGTTTCTTTACTTTAAATTCCTTGATGACCAGCGGCTTTGGGTTTTCCTTATCAGTAATATAATATTCGGTTTCCCAGGTTACCTTATTCATCCTGAATCCTGGGAACATTTGTTTGTACATGTTGATGGCCCCTCTTGTAAGAATGAGAAAAAACAGATTCTCACCATCAGCTTCCATAACAACGTAATGCTTGTCCTTATAGCCATAACCAAGGATCTTATCCGAGTCGTAACTTTTTTGCTGACCTTTTGAATCTTTAAAGAGTACTTTGTCGAAATTATCGTTCTCTTTTTTGGGATTCACTTTAGCTTCGCCCCATATAGTATCGCCTTTCAGTGAGAGGATGTACCCTTTAACAAAGGCAGACTGAGCGCTGGCTCCGGAATGCGTAAGAAAAAAAGTAAAAACTAAAAAAAGTCTGCGGGAAAACATAGGGATTTAAAATTATCCAATATATCGGAGATCCATAAGTAAGATATGTTAAAATTGTAGATCGTGGAGCATTACGGTTGCTTAACCACGGGGACCACTTCGTGGTCTCACTAAGGGAGTGGGGTATCACAGGCTTCCACAGAGGACACAGGGGCTTGCGCACTGGCAGCTTGCGGTTGCTTAAACACTAAGGACACAAAGAGAGTTCGGTTTCAAGCGGCTCACGACGGACACAGGGGCTTGCGAACAGGCAGATAGTGGTTGTTTAAACACAACGGACCTTTAGATTTGTACCATCTCTTTTTAATTAACATGTATTG
>CBIHOL010000024.1:0-48492 GCA_966211905.1 uncultured bacterium | reverse complement strand
CGCAGATGGTACTTGGTCTAAAGCCCGGGAGAGTATGTCGATGCCAATTTTAAAAGTCAAAAAGCCTTGCTAGAAATAGTGAGGCTTTTTGCATTTATACACATCAGATGAATATCTAATATCTAAAATCTAATCGCGGAGACTCGCGGTTTAAATTCTAATGTCTAAATTCTAAATTCTAACTCCGTTATACAGTACGGAAGAATGTTGAATTAGAGTTTAGAGATTAGAATTTAGTGCTTAAGAATCGCCCCCTTCAGAAATGTGGGGGGTTTTTTGTTTTAGAGAAGTTAAGTCCACCGCGCACGCTTCGACAAGCTCAGCGCGGCGGATGGTACCCTTCGACAACCTCAGGGTATCACTTGGTCTAAAGCCCGGGAGCCCCGATAGCTATCGGGGATGTCGATGCCAATTTTAAAAAAGAAAACCCCCTTCAGAAATGTCGGGGGTTTTTTGTTTTAGAGAAGTTAAGTCCACCGCGCACGCTTCGACAAGCTCAGCGCGGCGGATGGTACCCTTCGACAACCTCAGGGTATCACTTGGTCTAAAGCCCGGGAGCCCCGATAGCTATCGGGGATGTCGATGCCAATTTTAAAAAAGAAAACCCCCTTCAGAAATGTCGGGGGTTTTTTGTTTTACGGATGTTTCACCACTGAGATCACTAAGAACACTCAGAGCACTAAGAAGATACTTCTGCACTTTATCAGATAGAGGTCACTAAGAGAATCGCTTCGCGATTCTAACTCAGTTATTTATACTGAACATGTTGAATTAGAATTTCCAGATTAGAATTTAGTGCTTAAAAATCACCCCCTTCAGTATGTCGGGTTTTTTTGTTTTTATATCATTGGACAAATATCTAATGACTAAATTCTAAATTCTAAATTCTAATATCTAAATTCTAACTCCGTTAAGCAGTGCGGAATAATGTTGACTTAAATTTTATTTTCCCGCCTGATCCGCTTGTTTAAAATACTATGCTTAGTATTAACACCAAACGTTTACATAACTTCCTACGTAAGATAAATGACACCTGTACTTTATTTAAAAGGTCTGCAATGGCAATACTAATCAGAATATCGGTAACCTTCACTTGCTTTATTATGCTGTTTGCCTGTACCAAAAAACAAGGTGGTATTGAACGGCCCCCCTACCACAGGCCTGATACAATTAAACCAAAAGACTACTTTCCTGTATACCCTGGTTCATTCTGGAAGTATTTAAATAAAGATGGTGATACAGTAAGGCACTTTACAGAGAGCACTTACAAGAAACATACATGTAACGAAGTAGACACCTCAGTAGTTCCCTTTTTAATAGATGAATTTGGAAGCCGGCCTATATACGGCTACAATGAAGATTCAGAGTTTAGGCCTGCGATGAATGGGATGCGGGATATCCGACTAACCCCGATTTTGTCAGAAAATATCGGGTTTACGTTTCCCCGCGGAGGCTTTGATTCACGGTATGGTGATAAACGCGCTATACTTACCGTTAAAGAAAAGAAACTGATAAATATGGATTCTGTTATCATCCTCGAGGGCAAAAGCGATTATCTGAACATCAACATCGTGCAACATTACACTAAAAATATCGGTCTTACTTTTTCCTGCGACGTTAATTACGTGACAAAAGATACAGTGAAATTGTTACGGCTTATTAGCTTTCATATAAACAAATGACTTTAGAGAAAGGATAATCTCAAATCTCAATCTCTAATATCTAGCGGGTTGTTGTAACATCTAAATTCTTCCGTCGCACCTTTGGAAGAAAGTCGGCTTAGAAATTAGTGCATACTTTCTCGGGGATGCAGCATGTGGATCTCAAATAGAGCTTCAAAAAAATCCGGTGGAATGCAAATGTGCTGTTTTTAATTTTAATTTCCACGGCGTTTTTTCTAAAGTAAAGCCATACACTTGTTCACACCTAAAAAATAGAAAAATGAGCATTGACTTGTATGTTAAACAATTGCAGGAGGACATTCGTCGGGCTGCGCAAAAAACGCTGGTTGAAAACGGAAACATCGAAGATGATTTGACGAGCTTCGAAAAACAGATGGAGGAAGTTGAAAGTTTTGTTTATGGAGACATGGTTCCCCTGTCGCAAATTGTTGGTATAGCTACTGTGCAACTACCACCGCCGGAAAAACTTAGTGAGGTACAGCAGCAAACCCTCTATGAGGACATGGAAAAGCTATTGAATGCTTTTAATTTTTATCCTGATTTCCCCGAAAATTTACCCGGCCATTTGAAGTACCAGGTTATGCGTGCTCGCTGGGATAATGAGCATGTTCATATGAGTGTCGGGCAATCGCACCTGGAATTCTGCGATTATGAACCTGGAAACTGTCCCTTCCCGTCGGAATATTGTTATTGCAAAAATTTTGATGCGTCGGCTTATTCTGATACTACAAAAAGCGCAGATACCTGAATAACATTTGTATTAGTGAATTTCATGCGCAAGGAATCATTATTCACTCTGCAAATGTGCCAATCCAACCTTTTACAATTTACTTTTTAGTAAGTTAAGGTAGGCCTGCAGCCACACGACGCGAAAAAATTATAACAGCCCTTTCATTAAAGTGAAAGGGCTTTTCCATTTCCGAATAATTATGACTCAGCAGTTCCGCTGCAGGACGATCAACGTGGACAAAGGAATGCGGACGCACAGTGGCCGTTAAATAATTCTTGTTCTATGGATATTCTGCATAAAGAATGTTCGTCCATGAATAGCAGAAATTATTTGTATTAATAGTCGCTGAAAGATCCTGAACTCCATACCAGTCGCCTTTGGCGGGTGAAGTGGCAGTGCCATCTCCATTTGTATCTCCCCCATGCGCATCGTCGAGATAAGAGGTAAAGAACACACCAGCGGCATTATAGTTCTCAATAGATGCCTTACCATCCCTGAAAGAAATTTTGTTGTATCCTCTTGCCGGCAATAAAGCTACCTTAATAATAACCCCTGGGGCTAAAATCAGTTTTCGCTGATCGTCTAAGCCGATCGAACCTGTTAAAACAAATGGAACTTCGGTTTCCAGCCAGCTGACATCTGTTGTAGCTTCATTGGCGGTTGATGTCATAAAGATTCCGTTCAGCTGGTTAATTTCATTCGCGTTTAAAGGATTGTGAAAAGTGTTTGAATTGTCGATGCTGTTATGTGGACTTAAAAACAGCGGTTTGATACATCCATAAAAAATGCAGTTCGTGATCTTCATGTCAGGTGATTCGGAAGATCGTGCGTCAATCACCCCATATCCTGCATAACTGGTTTCTCCACCACAATAGGCGAAGGTACAATGATCAATATTTCCGAAAAAATATGAGTACTCAAGGGTTGGCTGACCGGTACCTGCACTCGGACCTTCGCCTCCATAGAAGAAGTGAGTGTAACGAAAAACGCTGGTACTGCTGTTAAGGATTATGCCTCCCCAATCGGCACGTGCAGGACTCGTTATATTACCATCACCATTAGAATCGCCCCCGTGCGCATCGTCTTTAAAGGAAGTGAAAACAACAGGCTTGTCCTCTGTTCCTTCTGCAATTATTTTGCCGGAAGCCGAAACCAGTATTGCATTATCGCCGACTTTGTCTTTAAACTTGATGATCGTACCTGGTTCAATCGTTAATGTACTGCTTACTGATATTGAAAGCGCATCAATGACATAAATATTGCACGCGTTCCACGTTGTGGGAGAACTTATACCAGTTGATATAAGGAC
The DNA here is from genome assembly GCA_966211905.1 of uncultured bacterium. GTDB lineage: Bacteria > Bacteroidota > Bacteroidia > B-17B0 > Aurantibacillaceae > Aurantibacillus. Next base: position 44,771 of record CBIHOL010000024.1, on the reverse strand, counting down.
GATTGCAGGAGTGCAGGGTGACGGAGCCGGTGCAGGGGATGGAGTCGGTTCAGGCTCCGGATCGTTTTCTTTTTTCTTGCAGGAAAAAATTACGAGACTTAAAGAGGCAAGCACTACAAAAATGATTTTACCTTTTTTCATTGCCGGAGTTTTAGGGGGTTTGATGTTAAATGTAAACAATTGAATTCCAAGCAAAACAATCTCAACGTTAAACTATTAGAGGTGGGAGATGATACTTACTCCACGCATAAAAAAAAGGTGTTAGCACCTAGTAAAATGTGCAAATTAACAGATTTTAGGGTATATTTGGAGCTCACCCATGCGTCTGCTTTTATATCTTCTTTTCTTTGTGCAACTGTTAAGAGTTGAGGCACAGCCATTTGGGCAAAACTATCAGCCGCTTTCCTCTTATATACCTCCTAAAACATACATTTCAAATCTTTGCCGCGGATACGATTCCGTGTACAAAGTCCTTGATTTTGATAAACGGGATGCCGGGCGTGATTTTAAAAAGTCGCTTGAAAGTATCAAGAAGCAGATCAGTTCCATTAATGAGGACAGCGCGCTGATGTATAACGACGCGCTCACAAATTATCTGCAGGGCATAGTTCAGCATATCACGGTGCGGAACAATTTACAGTCCACAAAAAAATACAAGGTATTTACTTACCGGACTATAAAGCCAAACGCGGCAAACTACGGTAACGGTATTATCCTGGTTAATCTTGGACTTCTGGCCAAGCTTAAATACGAAAGCAGCGTGGCATTTATTCTGTGCCACGAAATAAGTCACGATCTGAAAGGTCATGTAATTGACGGAATGATCAGGCAGTACCAGATAGTAAATGATCCTGCAGTAAAAGAAAAATATGAGAAATTAAAAAAGCAGGAGTATAACGTTTACAAATCGTACGAAGCATACGTAGCCGAGCTGTTACAGCGCATTAATTCGAGGAAACGCGAAGCCGAAGTCCAGGCAGACTCCCTGGGCCTGGTGCTATATGCTAACGCGGGTTACAGCCTGCGTTATGCCTACGAAACGGTAGAGCACCTGGATTCAATTGATGCGGACGATTTTCATACGCAGATCGCATTTGGAAAGTATTTTAATTCCGAAGGTCAGCCATTTGACCGTAAGTGGCTTGAAGCCGAAGAGGAAGAGGAGACGATTGGGGGCGGCAACCAGGAAAATTTAAAACTTGCAGATTCTTTAAAAACCCATCCTGATTGCAAGTATCGTTTAAAAAAGATACAGCAATTGAACTTGCAGGGTAAGGAAGATTTTACTGAGACCGGCAGCTTTGAAAATATCCGCCGGATAGCACGGTTCGAAATGCTGGGATTGTATGCCCAGGAGAGGGAGATGAGTAAAGGATTTTATTCGTGCCTGCAGCTTTATTCTGAAAATCCGGAAAATATATACCTGAAGGCGAATGTTGTTGAATATTTATACAACATATATGTGCTCAAGAAAAATCATTATCTGTCCGGCACTATCGACAGGCCGGGGACGGGGCTGACAGCCTCTTACAACGAGACGCTTAATTTTATGAGCAATGTTCCTCCTGCTGCATGCGAATCGATCGCGAAAAACTTTATAACAGCCAATTTCCAGTCTGACGTAATTTCTGACCCGTACGTTGCATATGTGTATCTGCTTGTAAAAAGCATCAATAAAACTGCAGTACAAAAACAGGAAATGATAACAGGGTACTCAAATGAATTTGGTAAGAATACTTATTACCACCTGCTGAACAGGCGACTTCTTAAAAAAATAATCTAACCCCAACAGAACGATGAACAAAACAATTCTTACAACATTTGCTGCAGCTTTAACGGCGATCTCCACGATGGGACAATCCTACGATATTCTCGGGATAAAAAAAGTTAACCCGGGTAGTATGCAGGCTATTACTGAGAACCAGGAAGTAAAAGGATACTATAGCCTGATGGCTGCCGATAAAGCCGGTAAAAAACAACGCAACTATGTGCTTTCGATCCTCGATAACAATCTCAAGAGAACATATGTTGTTGATCTTGTGAAATCCGACAGGCTTGTGATGCTCGAAAGCTCTTATAACGGCGAAAGATTTTGTTTCTCCTATTACGATGCAAGACAACGTATCCTTGAATACGATGTACTGGACAAAACAGGAAAGGCTGTGGGACAGTATTCACTGGAGATCTCAAAGGTGGAAGGACAGCTTTATTCACAGATGCTTGCAACCGACGATGATACTTACCAGGGAACCCTGGTGGCGGTGAAAGGAAAAGGTTTTATAAGATACGGCTACGAAAAAGAGAACGGGTTCCGGATCTCGATGGAAATGATAGATAATTCAGGCAACAGGAAATGGGAGGCTGACTCGCGCGTGACTACCAAAAAATCATACGAGTCCGTGTATCCGTTATTCACGGATGATCGTGTAGCCATTGCAGTTCTGACCACACGCGATAAATTGTTCGGCACGCAGAATACCGAATACTCTGTGATCTTTCTTAACACAGATAACGGAAAAGAGTATTTCAGACTTAAAAGTGCTGGCCCGGAAGGTTACCAGCTTTGTGCCCTGGGTGCTTCTTTCAACAGCCAGAGTCAAACCTATTTTGTATACGGACAGTTTTTCGGCAAGGACGATGATCTGACAAAAGACGATAGCAAAGGTTTTTATATGCAGGAAGTTGATCTTGATGGAAAAGTCATTTCCGACGGTTTCACCAAATGGGAAGAGCAGATCAACGGAACCCTGGCGAGAAAATCAAAAGGAGAAATTAAAAAGAACATGAAACTATTTGTTCATACAGTTGTACGCACTACCGATGGAAGGGTTTTTGCAATTGGAGAACAATACAGGAAGGCTGCAAGCGGTATTGGTATTGCTTCGCAGGTACTGAACGGCGGGAACAGCGGCACTTCGGTGGTGAAGGTAGAAACCCATAACATGGTATGCCTTGAGTTTGACGAAAAATTAAAATTTAAGGACGCGACCATCTACAATAAGAATAAAACAAATATTCAGCTGCCGCAGGGATGGGGCACTGTGGATGCAAACCGCCTGGGATCATTACTGAACACTTACGGCTATTTTGATTATGCTTTTACTTCCACATCTGCAGATAAAAAATGTTTCACAAGCTGTTATGTGGATTACGATAAAGACAAGGAGGCGGGAAGTAATTATACCATCGGTAATATAGGACTGAACAAAGATCAGGCTCTTATGTACGATAAAATACAGCTTGTTACCAAGCCAAGCACTTTTTACGTGTATAAAGCTAAACCAGGGTATATTGCCATCTTCGAATATTACAAGAAAGACAAAAAAGGTACACTCAGACTTGAAAAGCTGAATTTTTAGAAGGTCATGAACTTCATGAAAGACCGGCATAGATCTGCCGGTCTTTTTTTTTGCCCCTTTTCCGTCCTTACGCATCACAGGCATACTTTTAGCTAAAAAAAGGAATTATATGGTTTCGATCAAACGCAACAGTACAGAATTTAAAGAGGTGAAAGGTATTCTCGAAGACTACGAGAAAAATGCGGCGCGGAAAAGGCTTATTAAATTGTACGCACTTAAGCCCACAGAAAAGCTTGAAGAAGCCACTCTCATAAATACACTGAAACAAAATGCAGGAGTTTTGTATGATATGCAATACGCTGCGATACTCGAAACTTTCTGGAATAAAGATGACAAGCTGTACAGGGAAGATAAAAAAGCCCTGTATTATTTTAAAAGCTCACCTAAAAGCGATTGGATGAAAAACCCTTTCGAGCTTACAGGTAAATTAAAAAAGCAGGTTTTTCCGTTATCGGTCGTAAAGTGATCAGATCTTCAGCTTGTCATCCCCTTCATTGTAATGAATGTGATAAAGGTCCAGACGCCGGTCTTTCCAGGTCTGCACACTTCCGTACTCGCGGTTGCGGGAAAGCAGGTTAAGATCCAGGTCCTGAAAAATTAGCATTTCAGTGTTCGGCGCTGCTTCTGTTGCAATACCGTCGCGGTGAAATTCAACATCGCTGGGCGTAAAAATTCCCGATTGCGCGTATTGAATGTCCATATTATCCACAGCAGGCAGATTACCAACACATCCTGCGATCACAACATAGATCTGGTTTTCGATGGCGCGCGCCTGGGAGCAATAACGCACACGGAGATAACCGCGGCGCTCGTCGGTATTAAAAGGAACAAAGAGGATCTGCGCACCTTTACTAACTGCTATGCGCGCGAGTTCGGGGAACTCCACATCGTAACAGATCAGGATCGCGATCTTGCCGATATCGGTTTCAAAGATCTGCACCTTATCGCCCTGCTTTACACCCCACCATTTTTTTTCATGGGGTGTGATGTGAATTTTGTACTGTTTGTCATAAGTGCCGTTTCTTCTGAACAAATATGATACGTTATATAGATCGTCGTTTTCGACAACAAAGTGCGAGCCGGCAATGATATTGGTGTTGTATTTTATGGCGAGGTGTGTAAAAAGCTCAATGTAGCGAGGGGTAAAGGTGTCCAGCGCCCGGATGGCATTGCCAGGACTGGCTTTGGGCATAAATGTCAACAGCTGCATAGTGAACATTTCGGGAAACAGCACCATGTCGCAACGATAGTCTGATGCTACATCCACAAAGTACTCGCAGCTTTGGGCGAATTCCTCGAAGTTCTTCAGCATCCGCTGAGCATATTGTATCGCGCAAACACGTACGTAAGGGCTGGCCTTGATACTGCGGGTATCGGTTTTATAATCGAAGTTAATCCATTCGAGAAATGTGGCATAACCCTTCGATTCCTCATCGCTCGGCAAATAGTCGGGCAGAAGCCGTTTAAGCACGAAACCATTTGCAAGCTGCGCCGTGAGCACCGCGTCGTAGATCTTTTTGTCGATCACCTTCTGCACATACTGCGCGGCTGTGAGTTTATCGGCATACTTATGATAATTGGGAATACGCCCGCCGATGGCAATACGCTTGAGATTTTTATCCTTTGCCAGTTTTTGCCGAGCCCCGTATAATCTGCGCGATAATTTCATATTCCTGTATTCGGGATCCACCATGATCTCGATGCCATACAGCGTGTCGCCGTTGGGATCGTGATTAGTGATATAACCGTCTTTAGTAAGTTCGGCCCAGGAACTTGTTTCCGAGTAATTGGAGAAGTTGATTATATGGCTGCTGGATGAGGCTACCACCTTACCATCGTACTCAATGAGCAATTGACCATCCGGAAATGTCTTCAAAAGACTTTCAAATTGTTCCCTGCTCCACGGGGTCATCTGCTTAAAGCAACGACGCTGCAGGTCAGCGATGGTTTCAAAGTCAGCACTGCGCCATTTGCGAACCCGGATGCGTTTCATTTTTTGTTTTTTCATACTCAGCCTGGCTGATGGCCGGTTTATGTATCCTAAACCCATGCCATTAAAACAAATCGGCACTATTTGCAGAAGTGAATTTAATTCCCGTCATTTGATATCAAATTGATATCATTTTAAATCTAAGATCATGAAAAACGAAAAAGTGCTTGATCCGCTTAACGGGTACCTGTTTGTGGTACTCTCATTACTGGCAGGGGCTGCCGCACTATGGTGCATAGAACAAAAACACGAGTTGTTGTGTGCACTGTCCGTATTTTGTTTTATTTTTTTTGTGAAGGGCCTGATCATAATTCCGCCCAACACCGGCAAGGTTTTGCTGCTGTTCGGAAATTATAACGGCAGCGTAAAAAGAAGCGGCTTATTGTGGATCAACCCGCTGGCGCAGCGCACCAGCATGTCTTTACGCGCGCGAAACCTGGAGAGTGAAAAGGTAAAAGTAAACGACAAACTGGGAAATCCTATAATGATCAGTGTGATCCTGGTCTGGAAAGTAGAAGACACCTTTAAAGCCAGTTTTGAAGTTGATAATTATGAAACGTTTGTAAAGATACAGACAGATTCTGCCGTGCGTAAGCTCGCAGGTACTTACCCATACGATCATTTCGAGGATGAAAGGGCGAGTGTTACGTTAAGCACTAATTTTGAAGACGTAAATAAATCGCTTGAGCACGAAATTTCGGAAAGACTGCAAATCGCAGGACTTAAAGTAATTGAAGCGCGTATCGGTTATCTTGCATATGCACCTGAAATAGCGCAGGCAATGCTCCGTCGCCAGCAGGCTTCGGCAATTGTGGCCGCCCGACATAAAATTGTGGAGGGTGCTGTGGGCATGGTTGAAAGCGCACTTTCACTGTTATTGCAAAAAGAGATCATTCACCTTGATGAGGATAAAAAAGCGTCGATGGTGAGCAACCTGATGGTAGTTTTATGCAGTGATAAGGATTCTCAGCCAGTGATAAATACGGGAACTTTAAACCACTAACATGTCCGTGAAAAAACCTTTCGTGCTGCGAATGGAACCCGAGATCATGAAGGCGCTCGAAAAGTGGGCGGCTGATGAATTCCGGAGCCTTAATGGACAGATCGAGTGGATACTGAACAAAAGTCTTAAGGATCACGGGCGGATCCCCAAAAACAGGGACCCGAAAAAATGAAAGATTCCTGTTTGCACAGTTATTGAGAGAGAGAAGCTGATACAGTTCTTAAAACGGACCTGTACTAACGTTTCTCATGGGACAAACCCACGCCTTTATGCGATTTATCAGCGGCAGATATTCTTCGGTTGACACGCAGATAATGTGGCGCGGAAATATCTCTACACATTGTAGAAAATTTTGCCACCGCAGCCGATGAAAAGAACATTTACTTTCATTCTGCTCTTCGGATGCCTCGCCGCGAATGCGCAGGAGACCATGCAGCAAATGCGGGGAAGAGTTATGAAAAGTGAAGGTGATCCGGTAGCAGCTGCCGCTATATTCCTGCTCGGTACTTCCTCTTATAGTTCTGTCACCGACTCGCAGGGAGTTTATTCATTTGAAGCGCCCGCCGGCAATTATTCTCTCATCGTGCAGGCAGCAGGATATAAAACAGTAACGATGAATAAGATCGTATTGTTATCCGGCAAGCAGCAGGTGCAGGATATTTTCCTCGAAGATATCTTTGCAGATCTTGAAACCGTTACAATCTCCGGCAATCGCCAAACGGGAAGCGTTGGACTCGATCTATGGAACATACAACAGTTCGCGGCCGTGTTTTATGATCCGGCCCGGGTAGTGAACTCACATGCAGGCGCAATAAATACCGACGACGGCACCAACCAGATGACAGTGAGAGGCACCTCCCCGGATTATGTCCAGTGGAAGCTGGAAGGAGTTGAAATTGTAAATCCCAACCACCTGGAGAACGGCGGCACTGTTAATGATCGTCCCTCTTTTAACGGGGGAGGGGTTAGTATGATCAGCGCCCAGCTACTTCAGAATTCACAGTTTCATTTTGCACCATTTGATGCCACACAGGGCAACGCATTATCCGGCATCTTTGATATGAGGCTAAGGAACGGAAACAACAAGAAACGCGAACACACAGTGCAGGTAAGCCTGCTAGGTACAGACCTCGCAATTGAGGGACCCTTTTCCAAAAACAGTGACGCCTCGTACCTCCTTAATTTCCGTTATTCCACTATAGGTCTTTTAAGTAAAATGGGCGTTTATTTTGGTGATGAACAAAGTACGTTCACTGATTTTTCCTATTCTTTTACTTTTCCTATAAGGCGTAATGTATTACGGGTTTTCGGAATGACCGGTATGAGTGAAACGCGATTCAGCGGAAAAACAGATACCAGCCTGGTGGAGATCCAGAAAGATCTCCAGGACATCAATTATAATTCTGTTACGAGCATAAATGGCATTTCATTTTTAAGCAGCTGGTCTTCTTCCGTTTACTTTAAATCTGTGGCGGCATATTCCGTAAAGAATGTGCTGCGCACTGCAGGACCCGCGCCGTTGCATTACATGCCCGCACCCGACGAACGTGATGCGTTAAAGCAGGAGAAGATCTCAACGGTGCATTATATTGCCAGGACGTTTGGTCCCGCGCTGCAGTTAAAAGCAGGATCATACATTAATATCTTTAAAAGTGCTGTTACCAGCGAGTTTGAGCAAGAGGTGCTCATGGATGGGCGCACAAACGATCTTGTACTGCAACCGTTTATTGCTGCAGAGGGGAAATTCGGACAAAGATTTCGTTTCCAGGCGGGCCTGCACAGTTTGTGGCTGACTGCTCAGGAGGATTTTTTATTACAACCCAGAATTTTGCTTGGGTATCGTATTGGTGAGCGAAACGACCTGGTATTAAGGGCCGGTACCGGTGCGCAGCTCGCGTCGCCATTTCTGTACGTGAATAGCGGATCGCAATTACGGCCAACAGTCAGCGACAACATTTCTTTCATTCATGTGTTCTCAACCTCGTCACTTAAAATAAGCAGTGAGATCTATCTTCAGCGTTTTGAGCGAGTGCCCGAAAATAAGCCCCAGGGGTTTTCAGGGTTTAATTATTTTAATGAGCTGGTTTTTATTCCGCTTGACCAGGGCGGTAAAGCTTTGTCTTATGGATACGAACTACTTGTGGAAAAGAGAGTAGGGCAATTTTATATGGTGGCTTCAGGTACTGTTTATAACAGCGAGGTATTGTCTGCTGCCGGTGGAGGTCAAACCGCAAGATTCAACAGTGGATATAATACTTTTTTAACCGGTGGCAGAGAATTCAGGTTAAAGAATAAAAATAATTACCTGAGCACCGACTTACGATTTACCTACCGGGATGGTTTTATGGATCGCAGCTCCGATCCCAACGAGATATACATATACGACGAACGTTTACCTGAGTACTGGCGCACCGATGTGAGGGTGAGTTATAAAAAGAACAAGGAAAAAAGCACGGTCATCTGGGCACTAGACCTGCAGAATATAACTAACCGGAAAAATGTGGCGTATCGTTATTATGACCGTGTGACAGGGCAAAGAGAAACAAAGTTCCAGCTCGGCCTGATACCGGTTTTAAGTTACAAGATCCTGTTTTGAATTAGCGGATTATGTTCTCTCTCATCATCTGATCAACCATGATTGCAGCGTATTCTTTTGCCAGAGACAAATGGCTGCCATAACTTTCTGTCTTCGATTGCGCCGACCACACAAGCATTTCTGTCTGGCTGTCATAAAGATTTGTTTCCAGGTAATAAACATCTTCGTTCTCATAATAACCAGGCGAGTAAGCATTAGGATATGCATAGCTGTAGTATCCGCCAAAACTTGAATAATAACCATAATGCGATGCTGGTGAATATCCACCCGACACATAACGTGATTCAGTTGCTTTTTTCAGCAGAGAAATGGTGAGGATGGCCTCACTGCCCGTGCTTTTGATCTTTTCGAGAAGCGCTGACTTGGAAGTGCTGTCCTGCTTGAATGTCGGCGGGATCTCATCAATACTTTTGATCGTGACCAGCCCTTTTTTAGCAAAGGCATTTGCCATTTCGGTCTCAATGGTAGAACGGGACACAGTATTTGAACTCAATGTGGCAATAAAGATAGAATGATAACTTTTTGAAGCGGATGGGTTTTTCCAGGTTGCAGTTACTTTGGTTGCGGGAGTGCAGCAAAATAAGAATGGAATAAAAAGGAGAAGATATTTTTTCATTTCTGAAGTTTTTAGGTTAACGCAATGTACGTAATACCGGTTCATAATTACAAAGAAAAAAAAGAGAGGTGAAAGGACCAGTGCATACGCGAAATGCGTGATTCCACACAGGGCAGATGGAAGATACTGACGTTTGGGGAAAAAATTCTATTTAATAATTCACTTTGTTACCCAATACCTCAAAAGAGATCGCGTGAACCCGGGCACATTTTTTGAATTATTTGAGCAGTTAAACTTATTATAAATTATTCATATCATGGCAGCAGGAACAAAATCACGAAAAGCAGGAGCGAAAAAAAGCAGCTCCAAAAAGAAGTCGGGCTCTTCGGAACAATACGGCATTGAAGAATCAAAATTGCTGAAATTATTCGAAGACAGTTTAAAAGATATTTACTGGGCGGAAAAAGCGCTTACAAAAGCGATTCCAAAGATGGTGAAAAAAGCAACTTCGGATGAACTGATCACAGCACTTGAAAATCACCTGGAGGAAACCGAACAACAGGTAACAAAAGTTGAGCAGGTATTTGAGATCATAGGCAAAAAAGCAGTGGCAAAAAAATGCGAAGCTATGAACGGCCTGATCAAGGAAGCTGAAGAGATCATGAAGGAGTCGGAAGACGGTGCGATGCGTGATGCAGGGATCATTGCTGCAGCTCAAAAAGTTGAGCATTATGAAATTGCCACCTACGGCACCCTTCGCACTTTTGCACAAACTCTAGGTTTAAATGACGCTGCTGCGCTCCTGGAAAGTATTCTTGAAGAAGAAAAAACTGCTGACGAGACGCTGACATCGGTAGCTGAATCTACCATTAATGTTAACGCTGCGGAAGAAGAGCTTGAAGAAGCGGAAGAAGAAGAAGAATAGTCAGAACGATCTTTACACTAATAAAAAGGGCAATCTTAAATGCCCTTTTTATTTATTATATGCACTGAGTAAATAACATGAGAGTACTTGAAACTAGGGTGATAAACGGGCCCAGCACCTGGTCTGAATATCGTCATCATCTCATTGAATTAACGCTCGACCTGGAAGAGCTTGAAACAATGCCTACCGACCGGATCGACGGTTTTTCGCGGCGGATAAAAAAACTGCTCCCATCTTTATATTCACATCACTGTTCTGAGGGTTATAACGGAGGTTTTTTTAAACGCGTTGAACAGGGTACCTGGATGGGTCACGTAATTGAGCATATAGCGCTTGAGCTGCAAACTCTTGCCGGTATGGATTGTGGTTTCGGGCGCACCCGTTCCACTGACACCTATGGGGTTTACCATGTAGTGTTTGCATACCGTAACGAGGAAGCCGGCCTTTATGCCGGACGGGCGGCTATACGGATTGCAAAAGCCCTTGTTGCCGGCAGAAGCTATGATATTGAAGAGGATCTTGAAGAGCTTCGGAGTATCGCGTCCCGGAAGCAACTGGTGAGAAACTATTGATCGCGCTGCGGCTAAAAACATTAGGGCTCTGGCACAATTTTACCAGGGAAAGTGGTGAATACTGATCAAACTAAGGTTTTTTTGTGAGACTTGTTAATACTAAAGCGCATGCATTGTTAGATTACTGCTGGGGGCTTATCCTGTTTTTTTCGCCCTGGCTTTTTGGTTTCTCCCCCCGGGGGCAGGCCGCACTTACCGCCATGATAGCTGGTGCTTTTGCAATACTGATGGCCTTATTGACGCAATTTGAGTTTTCTATTGTAAAGCTTATTCCCCTTAAATGGCACTTAAGGGTTGATTTTGTTTTCGGTTTATTTCTTGCTTTTTCTCCCTGGATACTTGGTTTTCACCGACTGGTGCTAAAACCTCACCTGGTATTCGGGCTCACGCAAGTGGTAATAGCAGTTATTACCGACAGGGTTCTTTACCAGACTTTCCGCGAATCCTTTAACCGTGGTGTTAATACGGAGGAGCAAAAGCCACCACAATCTACCAAACGAAAAAATTATCTGTAACAAATGGAAAAAACGGCACCTATCGGGATTGCCATTCATGGCGGTGCAAGCAGGGATGATGAATTTACCCGCAAACACGTGCGCGAATACGAAGAATCACTTAGCAGGATCTGCACCGAGGGACATAAAATGCTGCTTGGTCGTAAGGCGGCCATTGATACTGTATTTGAAGTTCTGGCCATGCTTGAAGATGATCCGCTTTTTAATTCGGGAAGAGGTTCGGCCCTGAATGAAGAGGGAAGAGTGCATATGGATGCTGCAGTAATGGAAGGGAAGGATCTGAAAGCCGCTGCAGTGGCGTTGCTGGAGCATGTCAAAAATCCATCTGCGTTAATAAGGGAGATCTTAAAAGATGCCACCCATATTTTTCTTGGAGGTGCCGGAGCCCAGGAAATGGCAGTAAAAAAAGCAGTGCAGCTCATGCCGGAATCGTACTTTATTACTGACAGGCAGGTGCGGAATTTTCTTGAAAAAAAAGAATCCGAGACCCTGCAGGATAAACTTCGTAAAAAACATAAAGGCACAACAGGCGTGGTGGTTACCGACAAATGGGGTAACGTGGCGGCTGGCACGTCAACCGGAGGTACCGAGAATTCACTTCATGGCCGGATGGGAGACAGCTGCGTTCTAGGAGCCGGTTGTTATGCAAATAACGATACTTGCGCTATTTCGGCAACAGGCGATGGGGAGTTCATTATACAGGGAGTTATTGCACACGCTATTTCCTGTCATATGGAATATACCGGCGCAGGCATCCAGGACGCTTGCACATACCTGGTAAACAAAAAAAATAAAAATATAAAAGGAGATCTTGGTGTTATTGGAATTGATCCAAAAGGAAATATCGGCATCGCATTTAATACCGAACGCATGCACAGGGCGTGGATCAATCACCATCAACCGTTGCAGGTTAAGGTTTATCGGTGACAACTTCTTGTTTCGTGTTCCATGTTCCAGGTTCCATGTCCCGAGTTTCGTTCCAGTTTACTAAGGTATACTTTACTTATTCGGAATGTGTTTACACTCGCAATTCTTTATTTAATTCAGTGTTAATAGCAACCGCTGCCTTTGCGCCTTCTGCCGCTGCAATAATTACAAGATGCATGTCGCGGACAACATCGCCAGCTGCGTAAAGACCGGGAATATTTGTTTGCTGCTTGCGATTAAAATGGATGGCACCTGTATTACTGCAGTTGCATCCCAGCTGCGCAGCCAGATCACTCTGCTGTTTGTGTCCGGTACTGAAAAAAAGAAAATCGGCGGTGATCACTTCACCTTTTTCGAGAATTATTTTTTTTAATTTTCCATTCTTTCCGATCAGCTGCCTGGGTTTATTGTACAGACATTTTATTCCATTTCTGGCCAGGATCTCTTTTTCTTTTTTTCCGAACCCGGGGATACCTTCGCAAAGAAGTGTGATGTCGCTCGTCCAGTCACGAAACCTGAGACATGCTTCCACCGCACCCTGTTTCCTCGCGGCATATACTACCCATTTTTTATCTCTTGCTTCCCACCCGTCACAGTAAGGGCAATGAAAAACGCTTTTACCATAAAAATCTTCGATGCCTTTGATAGGCGGGAGCACATCGGTAAGACCTGTTGCCAGAACCAGTTTTTTACTGAAAAAATAATTTCCCTCTGCCGAGCGAAGGTGAAAACCCTCCGGGGTTCTTTGCACAGAGATCATCTCCTGGTTATACACACGGATCCCGTATTTTTTCAATTCAGCTCTTGTTTTCCTTCGAAATTCTGCCGGGTCTTCCCCTTCGCGTGAAATAAAAGCATGCATTGCGTGACTTTTTTTGTTACGCGGGTTGCCTGTGTCAAACAGCAGCACTTTGCGCCGGCATCTGCCCAGTACCAGCGCGCAACTCAGGCCCGCGGGTCCTCCACCTACAATGATAACTTCAGCGCTGTTTTCCATCCTCAAGAAATTGCTTCAGGCGTAACGCATTCTTTGGCGCGTACCCGTTCTGGTCATTATCAAAATAAATGAAAACATCCTTTCCTTGTGCGCTCCAGTGCTGGCTGAGATCGGCCCACTGGCGGATCTCTGCTTCCGTATAATTTCCCTGGTATTTGTTTCCGGGTCCGTGCAGGCGGATATACACAAAATCTGCCGTGATCTTTATCGGCGACAGATGTCCTGCTAGATGATAAATGCAGAACGCACAGTTGTATCGTTCGAGTAGCCGGTAAATGCTGTCGTCGTACCACGAATGCGATCTGAATTCAAACACGTACCGGAATTTTCGCGGCATGGCCAGCATAAATTCAAGCAGGCGCTCGGTGTTGGCATTCCACATTGGGGGGAGCTGAAATAAAACGGGACCCAGCTTATGGCCAAGTCCCTCAATATGAAGAAGCAGATCATGTGTAGTTTCGACCGGGTCCTTCAGCTTTTTCATGTGCGTAATGAATTGGGGTGCTTTAACCGAAAAGACAAAGTCGTCAGGAGCACTCTTTCGCCAGTGATGAAAGGTTTCTTTTGCCGGGAGCCGGTAAAAAGAATTATTTAGTTCCACAGTTTTGAATCGCTCTGCGTAAAAATTAAACTCCTCTCCATGCGCAAGATCAGCCGGATAGAATTTTCCCTTCCAGTGTGCGTAACTCCAGCCCGATGTGCCTATTTGAATCTTCCCCGTCATAATTGCCTCTTTACAGTACATTTTTTGTGCCAGGGCCGTTGAATGTTTTAACGGTGGCACACACCCGGTTTGGTGATTTTTTTGCTCGTTATCCCGCGCTTCAAGGTCTGCCGCAAACAAGGATTATTGGTTAAAACCTGTATCTTTGCCCACAGATTTTTTATGAGCGTTTACGATAAATACCAGGCAGTGATAGGACTTGAATGTCACATTCAGTTGCTTACCCGCACAAAGATGTACAGCAGCGATATTGCCGAATATGGCGGTATGCCCAACACACATGTGAGCGTGGTAACCCTCGGTCACCCGGGCACCCTGCCGGTGGTGAACGAGCGCGCCATCGAATTCGCCGTTAAACTCGGATTATCTGTGAACGCCAGTATCAGGGAAAAAAATGAGTTTGCACGTAAAAATTACTTTTACGCCGATCTGCCCAAAGGTTACCAGATCACGCAGGATAAAACTCCTATCTGCACGGGAGGCTACATTTCTGCGAAAATGAAGGACGGAACCGAAAAACGTTTTAACCTTACCAGGATCCATATGGAAGAGGATGCTGGTAAAAGCATGCACGACATTGACGCTTTTGATACGCTGGTGGATCTCAACAGGGCAGGAACTCCACTTCTTGAGATTGTTACTGAACCTGATTTCCGCAGCGGCGAGGAGGCTTACGCCTATCTTACAGAAGTAAGAAAGCTGGTGCGTTACCTGGAGATCTGCGATGGTAATATGGAAGAAGGTTCTCTTCGTTGCGATGCCAATATTTCGGTGATGCTCAAAGATGCAAAGGAGTTTGGAAAAAAGGTAGAGGTGAAGAATATGAATTCGTTCCGCAATGTGCAGAGAGCGATTGATTTCGAGATCAAACGTCAAATAGATCTTCTTGAGTCAGGAAAACAAATTGCTGGAGAAACGCGCAGCTACGACGCAGTAAAGGATTCAACCTTCCTTTTGCGGAGTAAGGAAAGCGCCAATGATTACAGGTATTTTCCGGAGCCGGATCTGCAACCGGTTTATGTTACCCAGGAATATATCAGCAAAGTGAAGGAAACACTTCCTGAATTGCCAGATCAGCTATATGCCAGATACACCGGTCAGTATAAACTCGGCAATTATGATGCTATCCAGATCATTGAGTCCAAAGAAGTCGCACTTTATTTTAACGAGCTTATCCGGCACACATCTAATTATAAGAGTGCGGCCAACTGGTTATTGGGACCAGTGAGGTCGTATATAAACGAGAACGCCCTTTCTTTTTCACAGTTTAAGCTTGCTCCTAAAAAGCTTGCGGAGATCATTTCCTTAATTGATTCAGGGAAAGTCAGCAATTCAGTGGCTGCGCAAAAAGTTTTTCCAGGACTGATAAAAAATGATTCTAAAACGGCTGAGCAGGTGGCTGCAGACCTTGATGTATTGCAAAACAGCGATAGCGGTGAGTTAAAAGCTTTGGTAGAACAGGCGTTACAGAAATTTCCTGAAAAGATCAGCGAATACAAAAATGGAAAAACGGGGTTGTTGGGATTATTTGTGGGTGAGGTTATGAAATTGAGCAAGGGAAAGGCAGACCCGAAAGTGCTTAACCAGTTGGTAAAAGAATCGCTGGAAAAATAGGGTTTTTATTAATAAAGACTAAATTGCCGCGTGTTTTAAAGACAACGCGCTTCCTTACAGAAAAAAAATCGGAAATTTGCGTACACAACTACTTACGATGCATAAAAGTTTACTCTTCTTACCATTTGCCCTTGTTCTCACCTCATGCTCGCAAAGCTCTAAAAGCGGTGACTTTGAATTAAAGGGTAACTTTTCAAATTCGAAGGGGGAAACCATCTACCTTGAAAAGCTGGCGAGCGCGCAACCCGTATTGGTGGACAGTACCGTGGTGGACGAAAACGGGGATTTTGAATTCAAAGGTTATACACCGAGGATCGGATTTTACCGGATAAAACAAAATCAGCAGAATTTTGCCATGCTGGTGCTCGATAGCGCCGATAAGGTGAAGGTTACCGGAAATCTGAAGGATCTTGGAAATACTTATAAAGTAGATGGATCGAAAGAAACCGCATTGTTCATGGAATATAATGATATTGCCAGGAAACGCGATCTGAGGCTTGATTCACTGAACAAATTATGGCAATCCATTATGGAGACCCGCTCCATGGACAGTAAACGCATGGATTCGCTCAGCAAGGTCTTTGAAGGACCGTATAACAACATTGTTGAGAGCAGTAATATTGCTATGATCAAAAAGATAGATGAGAATTCTGATATGTACTCATCTATTATGGCGGTTCAGGCGCTTGAGCCAGATAAATACCCGGAGGTGTACCGCAAGCTGGATATTGGTCTGACAAAAAAATACCCGAACGATAATAATGTAAGGATGTTCCATGATGTGGTGTCGAAGATGCAGGCTACAACTATCGGTCAGCCGGCTCCTGAGATCAATCTTCCTTCACCCGCCGGTGAAAGCGTTGCGTTAAGTTCCTTAAAAGGCAAGATAGTGCTGATCGATTTCTGGGCAAGCTGGTGCGGCCCATGCCGTAAGGAGATGCCGAATGTTGTAAAAGCTTACAAAAAATATAAAGACAGAGGATTCGAGATCTTTGGAGTGTCGCTCGACCAGGACAAGGATAAGTGGGTGGAAGCGATCAAAAAAGATGAGATCACCTGGCCGCAGGTAAGTGATCTTCGCCAGTGGAAAAGTGAGGCTGCGCGTATTTATAATGTGCAGGGGATTCCTTATACAGTTCTGTTAGACAAGGAGGGACGGATTATTGCCAAGAATCTGAGGGGTGAAGAGCTGGATAAAAAACTTGCGGAAGTCTTAAAATGATCTTCTTATGATTCGGAAATTTATAAAGCGCTGTTATATTCTGACAGCGCTTTTTTTTTGTTGCATAACTGGTTTTGCCCAGCAGGAAGAGTATTTCCAGCAGGAAGTCAACTATAAGATCGCAGTGACGCTTGATGATAGTCTTCACGTGCTGCGTGGTTCGGAAGAGATCCTGTACACTAATAATTCAAAACAGACACTCACGTACATATATTTACATTTATGGCCCAACGCTTATAAGCACAGCGGAACTGCGCTTGGGAAACAAATGCTGGAGCATGGAAAAACATCGCTATATTTTTCTAAAGAAAATGAAAGGGGGAGTATTGATAGTTTGTTATTTCGTGCAGATGGTGAGCCTGTCATCCTGGTTCCGGACCCTGTAAACCCCGATATCTGCAAGATCATTTTAAAGAAGCCCCTGAACGCGGGGGAGAAAGTGACTATTACCACTCCTTTTAGGGTGAAAATCCCTGATGCTAAATTTTCACGACTGGGTCATACCGGCCAGGCTTATTTCATCACGCAATGGTATCCCAAACCAGCGGTTTATGATAAACAAGGATGGCATCCTATGCCTTATCTCGACCAGGGCGAATTTTACAGTGAATATGGAAGTTTCGACGTCAGGATAACTTTGCCTGAAAATTATTATCTCGCGGCCACGGGCAACCGGCAGGATGCGGGCGAAGAAGAACAGCGGATCGAAAAAAGAACAGAAGAGACCAAAAAGTTCCTCAACAGCAGCGATACTCTTAAGGTAAAGGAACTCATGTCGTTCCCGCCTTCTTCAGGGACAAAAAAAACTGTACGTTTTGTGCAGCAGAATGTGCATGATTTTGCGTGGTTTGCCGATAAAAGATTTTTTGTGCTCAAAGGCGTGGTGCGTCTGCCGGGCACCGAAAGAACAGTTAATACCTGGGCATACTTTACAGCAAAAAATTCCTCGCACTGGAAAAGAGCAGTCGATTATATAAACAGTGCGACTACTTTTTACTCTGCAAATGTGGGTGATTATCCTTATGACCATGTGACAGCAGTGGACGGCACTATTATGGCAGGCGGGGGAATGGAGTATCCGAATATTACCGTTATAGGAGATGTTTCATCAGGCATCGAGCTTGATATCGTGATCACTCATGAGGTAGGACACAACTGGTTTTACGGCATCCTCGGCAGTAATGAGCGCGACTATCCTTTCCTTGATGAAGGCATTAATTCATTTTTTGAAACAAGATATTGCCGTGAAAAATATCCCCTCGCAAAAATGACAGAGCTGCTCGGTAAAGACAGCACGTTCCATTTACTTGGTTTCAATAAATTGCATTACTCACGTTTTCACGAGGTGCTTTATAATATTTCACTGCACGCCGGTAGCGATCAGCCCCTGGATCTTCCTTCGACTGCGTATTCTGAATTTAATTACGGTTCCATTATATATAGCAAGACCGCCATCGTTTGTGATTACCTGCGCGATGTGATGGGAAAAGAAAAGTTCGACGCAGCCATAAAGGACTATTTTATAAAATATAAATTCCGGCACCCTTCTCCCGAAGATCTCTACAGCACAATTGCAGAAAACGATCCGACGGTCGGGGAGCACCTTTCCATTTTATTTTCTAAAAACGACAGGGTTGATTACAAATTTAAATCCGTAAAAAAGAAAAAGGATGGATCCTATTTAATGAAGATAAAAAATAAGGGAACCAGTGCATTGCCGTTTAATGTGTATGCATTAAATAACGGGCAGATCACAGACACCATGTGGATAGCGGGGTTTAAAGGCAGCAAAAAGATCCTGTTCAACAAGGTGGAGGCCAGTCACCTTAAGATAGACGGATCGGAACGGATGACCGACTGGAACCACAAAAACAATTCCATAAGAACAAGCGGTATTTTTAAAAAATACAAACCGCTCCAGCTGAACTTTATCACAAAGATGGAGGACCCGAACCGCACGCAGCTGAATTATCTTCCTGTTGCGGGATACAATGTTTACAGCCACCTGATGGTTGGTGTATCATTTCATAACTTCGGATTTATACAGAAACCGTTCCAGTTCGCCATCACACCAATGTTCTCTGTACGTGCTACGCGACCTTTGGGATTTGCAGATCTTTATTACCAGTTCCACCCCGCAAAAACGTTTAAAACCGTTTCTCTTGGCATGAAAGCGAAATCATTTGCATACGACGAGCTCATATCAGATCCTGATGGTTATGACCGCAACGTAGTGCCGCTGCAGTTCTATTATCTGAAAATTGCTCCGTACCTTAAATTCGATCTTGGTAAGAATAGTAAAAACCCGGGCATTTCCCGGGAAATATTATTTACTTCTGCCCTGCTTTTTACCGACAGTTTAAAGGTTACCGTTTACAACGAGGCAAACTATGGTGAGGGCATAAAAACCACCCGCTCCAATATCAACACAGTACGCTACCAGCTGGCTAACAAACGCGCACTTGATCCTTACCGTTTTACAGCAACTGTTCAGCAGGCCGGAAGCATGGTGAAGAGTTCTGCCGCACTTAATTACAATCTCACATTTACACCTAAACGCGTGCTTAACGTTCGTTTTTTTGCGGGCGCATTTTTAAGCGGGACTGCAGCAGAAAATAGTTATTATGCTTTTCGGGCCTCAGGAATCAGCGGAAAGCAGGACTACCAGTTCGAACATAATTTCCTGGGGAGGAATGAAGACCAGGGACTCGCATTTGCGCAGTTTGCCGAAGAGGATGGGGCTATGAAGGTATGGTCGGCGTTAGGTCAGAGTCCTGAGTGGATGGCATCCATGAATGTGAAATCACCGCGGTTCCTGAAATTCTTCAGGATCTACGGAGATGTTGTGTCAAGCGACCTGAGGTATATGGGGAGCGAGCTGTTCTTATGGGACGCAGGTTTGAACATCAGCGTGGTGCGCGATATTGTTGAGATATATCTGCCATTGATTTACAGCAATTCCATAAAGCAGAATCGTGCTTTGAATCACAGGGAGTGGTACGAAGCAGCGCGCTTTACATTTAATATTCATAAATTAGAGCCCGGAAAGATCATCCAGGATAATTTCTTCTGAGTTTGCAAAAAAAAATATACTTCGCGTCCGATTTTCACCTTGGTGTACCCACCCCTGAATTAAGCCTGCAGCGGGAGAAAAAGATCTGCCGCTGGCTGGATTCTATAAAGGATGACGCTGCCGAAATATTCCTGGTTGGCGACCTGTTCGATTTCTGGTACGAGCATAAGTACACGGTTCCCAAAGGAAGCGTGCGTTTGCTTGGCAAAATAGCAGAGATCACAGACAAGGGTATCCCTGTGCACTTTTTTGTGGGCAATCACGATCTCTGGATGAAGGACTATTTTGAAAAAGAGCTCAATGTTACAGTAAATCACCACGCAATTACCCGCACATTTAACGGCAAGGTGTTTTATATCGGTCATGGAGACGGTCTGGGACCTGGCGATAACTGGTACAAGCTGCTGAGATCGATCTTTGCAAATAAGGTCTGCCAATGGCTTTTCAGCCGGCTGCATCCGAATTTTTCCTTTTATATAGCACGCCGTAGCAGTAAACGAAGCAGCATCCGCACGGGCGACAGTGATGGAAAATTCCTGGGGCAGGAGAACGAATGGTTATTCCTTTTCTGCCGCGAATACCTTAAAAAGCACAAAGTTGATTACTTCGTATTCGGTCACCGGCACCTGCCCCTGGACCTTGATGTGGACGGGAAAGCCCGTTATATTAACCTCGGGGAATGGATCAATTACAGTTCGTACGCCGTATTTGACGGAAAAACGCTGGTTTTAACAGATTTTAAAGGCTGATTTACAGTTTTTATTGTGCCCTCCATTAGCTTTTTATATCATTGCGCTCGCTTTCACACAGCGGAATATTTGATTCCCACAATTTGCCAATCAAATTTTTTTTTAGTTATTTGTTATACATAAAACATCCCCAATGACCAGTACCCTGGATATCAACATCGAAAAGACAAAAAAAACACGCGTGTCAGAGGTAGACATCAACAACGTGCCTTTTGGCAAGTCGTTCAGTGACCATATGTTTGTAGCGGAATACGCTGACGGCAAATGGAAGAAAGCTGATATCATGCCGTATGGTGATGTGCCAATGAGTTACGCAATGAGTGCGCTGCATTATGGCCAGGCCATTTTTGAAGGAATGAAAGCCTACAAGAATGACAAAGGTGAAGTGTCGTTATTCAGGCCGCTCGAAAATTTTAAACGTCTTAATAAAAGTGCTATCCGTATGGCGATGCCTGAAATTCCGGAAGAACTTTTTATGAACGGTTTAATGGAGCTTATAAGGCTTGATTCTGCATGGGTACCGTCAAGCGAAACAGGAAGTCTTTATATACGTCCGTTCATTATTGCAACCGACGAGGCTATCGGGGTTAAGATCAGCGATACTTATAAGTTTGTGATCATTACCTGTCCTGCCGGAAAATATTACAGTGAACCAATAAAAGTTTTAGTTGAAACCAATTATTACCGCGCCGTAAAAGGAGGGGTAGGATATGTAAAAGCAGCGGGTAACTATGGCAGAAGCCTTTACCCGACCAAGCTTGCACAGCAAAAGGGTTATCAGCAGGTGATCTGGACAGACTCAGAGACACAGGCGCATTTTGAAGAGAGCGGAACCATGAACGTCATGTTTGTGATCGGTGATACATTGATCACCCCGGGGCTCAGTGATACTATTCTTGATGGCGTTACCCGTAACAGCGTGCTGGCTCTTGCCCGCGACTGGGGAATGAAAGTGGAAGAAAGAAAAGTGAGCATTAATGAGGTTTTTGAAGCCTATGAAAAAGGCACTCTGAAAGAAGTATTTGGATGCGGTACCGCCGCTACCATTGCGCAGATCGTCGGAATAGGGCACAACGGAAAAGATTATATTCTTCCTCCTGTTTCAGAAAGAAAATTCTCTACAAAGATCGATGAGACCCTGAGAAACATCCGCAAAGGAAAAGCGCAGGATAAGTTTGGCTGGATGATGAAAGTGTCATAAAAGCAGATAATAAGTAATTTTAAAGCCGGCGTTGACATTCAGCGTCCGGCTTTTTTTTATTTACTTTATCGGCGATTGAATTTCCTGAGACAACACATCGTATTTTTTATTTTACTTTTCGCTACCGCGTTACTAAGGCTGCTTCCGCTGTTCGAGTACCAGTTCACCTATGATGAGCTGAGCGGGCTGGACCGTACGCAGTTCAGCAGCTTTGCCGAACTTATTGAAAAAGGCGTTAAGATCGACGCACATCCTGCGCTGGTGCAGCTGATGATCTATTGTATCGTAAAGATCTTCGGATTTGAAAGCTGGGCACTAAAGCTTCCATTTTTACTTTTTAGCCTGGGATCCATTGCGTTTGCGTATGCCGCGGGGCTTCATAATTTTTCGAAACGGACCGGGTTATATGCCGCTGCGTTCTTTTCTTTTTCTCTCGTATTTGTGTTTTATGCCCCTGTGGCGCGCATGTACACTTCCGGAGTTTTTTTCAGTACAGCGGTATTGTTTTATTTCC
The DNA here is from genome assembly GCA_966211905.1 of uncultured bacterium. Classification (GTDB taxonomy): domain Bacteria; phylum Bacteroidota; class Bacteroidia; order B-17B0; family Aurantibacillaceae; genus Aurantibacillus. The sequence goes on along the minus strand of CBIHOL010000024.1, from coordinate 22,234 downwards.
TGGAGATCTTTCACCTTGGCCATCATAAGAATTCAAATTATGTGATGCTTGGAATTTTTACGCTCCTCTCGGCATTTAATCATCACATGAATGCGTTGTTCGCTGCTACGGTGTTTGCATGTGCATTGCTTTTTTTGTCAAACTTAAACCGGGTGAAGTTCGGGATCACCTGCCTGCTTTGTATTTTGATTTACGCTGTTCATCTGCCACTTACTCTTTACCAGGTAAGCGTGGGTGGCATTGGAGTGGAGCAGGGGGGCTGGCTTGAAAAACCTGAATGGTGGGCGGGTGCCGAACTTGTAAAGGTGCTGCTCGGTACAGGCTATGTATGGGCCCTGGTGTTGCTGATGCTTGTTGCCGCTTTGATCCTGGAAAGAACTAAAAGATTTTCAAGGGTACAGTGGATGCTTCTGCTGCTGTTTATCCTGAATTATCTTATTGTTTATTGTTATTCGGTTTTTCGTGCACCCGTTTACCAGGTGTCGGTTTTATTATTCGCCGGGGTTGCATTTATTCTGCTGATCAGTTCATTGTTTCCGCACCTGCATCACACCAGCTTCAGGATCGCGTTTACAGTACTGACGGCGATGTTGCTTTATCAGACGTACATTAAAAAGGACTACCTGAATCAATCAGTTAAAACGGTATTTGATTACCAGTTTGAACGCACCGTCCATTATAAAAAATTATATGGTGAACAGGATGTTTTCCCGGTTTTCTTTGATGCCGACACGCTGATGAAAAAGATCTATTTTAAAAAATATCACACAAAGTTCATGTGTCTTATCTCCTCTGATCCTGCTGTTTCGTACGGCAACAGGGTTTTTTATCCCCGGCACGGCAAAGGCGGCGACACGGTTGTTTCGTCTATAAAACTATTTGCTGAACTGGTGCGGGGTTTAAAAGAGAATTATATTTCACTTTCGTCCTCAACGCCTCTTTACCAGGAAATTGTGAAGGAGCAGTTTCCATATTTGATCGAGGATACACAAACGCAGGGCATCCATTTCCAGCTGTATTCCAAAAAACCGGCGCACGGGCTGAGATCCCTCACTGACATCACTTATAGCGGGCCGGAACAGCCTGGTGCTTTTACCTATCAGTTCGGTCAAAATAAAAGTAAAACAGGAGTGGATGATCTTCAATTAAGCATCGACAGTGCAGATGTATTTCCTTTTTCTTCTACGGCGTCGTACACCAATGTCATAACAGCAGAAGGAGAATATATCCTTTCCTCTGCGGTGGTTAAATTTCATAAGTACAACGGCGGTTTAGAATCCTGCCTGGTAATAAACGACAGCACAAAAACTGCTGTGAGTTATAATGCCCGGGCGGCCTCAGATTATATTCTCCAGGCTGATTCCTCCCTTGTTTTATACGCTGATGCTTACATTGGCAATTTTCACCGTAAAAAGGCAGGTGGAAAAAAAATAAATTGCTACCTGTGGAATAAAAGCGGAGAGCAGGTTATTCTGAGAAAATTTAATATTAAAGTGATAGACCACTGGCATAACAAGTGGCATTTTTGGGATTAAATCAAGGGGTTTTTCCCGTTTCAGTATAATTGTTTATTCTCTATATTTGGTATGACCCATAAAATTTCAGTCATGATTAGATTTTACGCAACACTCTCTATCACCTTAATTTTTGCTGCAAGAGGATTTTCACAGCAATTCCTCCCTGTAGGTACCACCGGTTACAAGCTTGATGCCATTGCCGAAAATACAACTGCAGCGGCAACCACTGGTGGAGCTATTGATGGCAGCGATTATGTATTGTACAGCCAGGCCTATGGCGCACTTTTTAGCAGCAGTTACGGTTTGCCAAATAATGGAATTATAGCCGCGAGTACAAGAACCTATCAGCTGCAGCCTTACAATCAGGCCAACATGCTGTACCTGCTTCCCGGACAAACAGATTCACTTATTTTTACTTTCCCTGTGAGTTTCGGAGGTGTAAGCCTTTTGCTTTTTGGAACAGAAGGGAACCCCAATATGGTGACTACACTGCGCTTCACCGATAATTCAACGATGGTAAATCCGTCACAGTCAGTTCCTGATTGGTTTGGCTCAGGTAACACTGTCATCAGCGGGTTTGATCGTTGCGGCAGAACGAGCGGCACTCCTAATTTTCAGTCGGGACAACCAAAAATGTATTACCAGGACATTGTGATCCCCTGTGCCAGCCGGTCGAAGCCAGTGCAAAATATCAAGATCTGGAACTCAGGCACCTCAGGCAGGTTATGCGTAATGGCTGTAGCGTACGCCACCACCCCTGTTTTTTCACCTACCACCATTCCAGTGAACTGTCCAAACGGAAAGAACGGATCTGCCAATATTATTCCAACAGGCGGCGTGGCTCCTTTCTCTTATACCGTTAATAGTCAGCCTGCGCAAACAACAGGCACGCCTGTAGGATTGCCTGTGGGGGTTTACAGCTATACCGCGCAGGACGTTGCCGCATGTGCTGTTACCGGCACGTTTGCCATCACATCGTCATTTGTTCCTCAACCCGCTTTAAGCGTAACCGCAAATTTTTATACTATCTGTGCCGGGGCCAACGTGGCACTTAATACCTCCGGAGCAAATTCATACACCTGGAACTCTGTGCCGGGCGGTGCCGCAATAACTGTCACACCACAGTCGAGCATTGTTTACACCGTTAACGGTACAACGGCCGCTAATTGCGCTGTCACTGGCACAGTAGCCATCCAGGTAAATCCGAACCCCGTGGTGAATTTTACGTTACCTGCCACCATGTGCGCCAATGAGCCATGTTTAACGCTGGCTGCCACCCCTGGTGGTGGAAATTATAATGGACTGGGTGTAAGCAACGGAAAGTTTTGTGTAAGCGGACTTGCAGTTAATAAAACATATTCGATCACATATTCATATACGGATGCAAACTTTTGCTCCGCTTCAGGGAGTGTAACAACGATGTTATATCCCGCTCCTGTGGTTTCATTTTTCCTTGACCCATTGTCGTACTGCGTCAATTCATCAACCGTAAACCTGTCGGGCATCCCGCCGGGAGGTAGTTTTATTGGCAACGGCACTTCGGGATCTGTGTTTACGCCGTCTGCAGCAGGCCCGGGAAATTCAGCGATCACGTATTCATATACTGATCAGAATGGCTGTTCAAAAACTGCCTCTGTTAACGTGATTGTAAATCCTCTTCCAAAGGTCACTTTTGCTCTCAGTAAGAGCAACTACTGCGTTAATGCGCCGCTCGTGCCACTTAACGCCAGTCCAAGCACCGGTACCTACACCGGAAAAGGAATTACCTCACAATTCTTCTCGCCTTCACTTGCAGGTGCCGGAACGCATACCATCACCTATAGTTATACCGATGTGAGCAATTGTACTGCATCTGCATTTGCCACTGTTGCCGTGAGCGCGTGTACCGGTGTGAACGAACTAGCCGGGAATGATATTAAGATCTGGCCGAATCCATCTGCAGGCGCGATTACAATTGAAGTGTATTCTGCTGGTGAGCTGAATATCTGCAATGAACTTGGTCAGATAGTTTATAACACCATAATAAACGCTGATGAAAAAACTGTAGATGTTAACGGGCTTGCCGATGGAATTTACACAGTGGTTATACGCACACAGGAAGGAATTGTAACGCGCAGGATATGCGTAAATAAATAAGCTGGTATCAACATAAAAACGTAATAGATGAAAAAGTCGGTTTTAATATTGTTCTTAAGCACTGTGTTTTTTTACTGTAACGGGCAGACCTTCACGCTGAAGAGCTCTGATATCGGAGGCCAGGCCACTCAGAAACAATTCTTCAATGGCATGGGTTGTAGCGGACAGAATATTTCTCCCCAGTTGTCGTGGGAGAATCCGCCTGAAGGCACGCAATATTATGCTGTAACAATGTATGATAAGGATGCTCCAACAGGAAGTGGGTTCTGGCATTGGGTGATGTTCAACATTCCAGGAAATGTAAATGAGCTTAAATCAAATGCAGGAGACGCCTCAGGCAAGGACGTTCCGAAAAAAGCGATCCAGAGCATTACAGATTTTGGAAAACCGGGCTATGGAGGTCCTTGCCCACCTCCCGGGGCTCCGCACGAATACCTCATAACGGTTTACGCTCTTAAAGCTAAAATTGATCTCGACAAAAATGCATCTCCTGCCATGGTGGGATTTTATCTGAACAGTAACCTGCTTGCCAAGGCCAGTATTGTCATGTACGGCAAGAGATAGTCTTCACCAATGCTCTCTCATCTAAACAGACCGGTATTTAAAACGCTGTTTTTTGGAAATTATTTTTATGGCCTTTGCGCCATTGCGTTGTCTGTAGAAGCAAGTTTGCAGCAAAGGTTTCCGCTGAATGGAATAATTTATTATGTCCTCGTATTTGCAGCAACTACTTTATATTACAGTAAGGCATACGTTCTCACTGAAGTTTCACCCGATGCAGCGAATGTGCGTTCTGCATGGTATTCTGCAAACAGGAAAGCTATCGTGCGCAGTCAATATTTTTTTATCCTGTTATTTATTATCTGTGGGTCTGTGCTGCTGTATTCAAGCTGGAGAAATTTTGCGGCGCTGAAAATTTACGAATGGGTGCTGATCTTTATTTTTCCCATTGTTGCTGTTTTATATTATGGAGAGCCCGGCACCTTTCTGAACCGCTACAACCTGCGAAACATAGGCTGGCTGAAACCTTTTACAATCGGTTTCACCTGGGCAGGTCTGGTAACAGTATACCCTGTTATTTATTATGGTATAAAGAACGGCCAGCATTATATGTTCACTCTTGTGGGTCTTTTTCTTTTCATTAAGAACTTTATGTATGTCACAATACTTTGTATCATGTTCGACATAAAGGATTATGCAATGGATTACAACAGGCAATTAAAAACGTTTGTGGTAAATCTGGGGTTAAGGAAGACCATCTTCTTTATCATTATTCCCCTGTGCATCGCCGGACTTGCATCCTTTTTAACATATGCTGTCATTCATCAATTTCACTATGTTAAAATCCTGCTGAACACACTACCATTTTTGCTCGTAATTGCCGTGGCATATACGTTGCACACCCGTCATACGATCATTTATTACCTTGTTATAATTGATGGGCTGATGCTGGTAAAAGCGGCCTGTGGGATCGTGGCAATGCTCTATTTCTAGGGCGTTTCACTTGCATAGAAGCGCTGGTTTTGTATATTTGTAAGGCTAGCAGCGAACTAACAAAACTATCAATGAAAAAAATTACCACAGGATTTTTATTTTTAATCCTATTGGCCGTGTTATCACCGGCCGGTCTGTATTCACAAAAGTCGAATTCCACTACAGAGCAACAATATCCCGGAAGCTTTCTTATCAGTAAAGCCGATTTGCAGAAACTTCAGGCCCTGAAGGTTCATTCAGTAATTGACAATAAAGCCAACAAATTTCTCGACGGCAGCATTGTAGTTGCCAGCACCCGTAATGGCGACATGCAGTATATTAAGATCAAGTCAGCATATTTCCGTAAGGGGTATATTAATATCCAGGTCAATGGCAAAGACTCTACCCAGGTATTTGTAACCTCCGATGATAAATCAGTTTTCTATAAAGGTCGTGTTGAAAAGGAAAACTGGGTGATGATCAAATGTGATGAAGACGAAATAGTTTCAGAATAAAAAAGTAATTATGATCAAATGGACATACCTGCTTATTGCAGGCATTGCAGGCGGAATCTTAAACGCACAGATCCCGCTGCTAAATAGTAATCCGGCAGCCACAAGCAAGGTGATCTATCTTGATTTTGACGGGCAAAAGGTTTCAGGTACAGCGTGGAACAGCGGCAACCTGGTCAACGCCGCTCCTTCGGGTGCCACATCAGCCCAGATCATTTCAATCTGGAAACGGGTAAGCGAAGATTATCGTCCCTTTGATGTGAACGTAACTACGGACTCAACGAAGTTTAACAATGCCACCACCACCAAAAGAATGCGGGTGATAATTACTCCAACCAGCACATGGTATGGCAATGCCGGTGGAGTAGCTTATCTGAACAGCTTCACATGGGGGGGAACCCCGGGAACACCTTGCTGGGTGTTTGAAGATATGCTCGGCTACAGCGCTAAAAATATTGCGGAGGCTGCAGCGCATGAGGCCGGACACACTTTAAGCCTAAGGCATCAGAGCACTTATACTGCCACGTGTGTAAAAGCACAGGAATACAATCCGGGCATAGGAACCGGCATGACCTCATGGGCACCTATTATGGGTGTTGGTTACAGTAAAAATGTTACCGTGTGGCATAGCGGCACAAGCGCTTTGTCGTGCACAACGATCCAGAATGATCATGGCAGCGGAAATCCCGGCATCACCGGCAATAATTTGCTTAGCTTTTTACCTGATGACGTAGGTAATACTTATAGCACCGGGAAACTTCTTAATTTAAATACACTGGTCACTTCGGATTCAGGTCTCATTACTACCCCGACAGATATTGACGTTTACAAGTTCAGCATCTGCAGCAACCGATACGTCACTTTTAATATAAAGCCTTTTGCGCTTGACACTGTTAATTATTCGGGTGCCAACCTGGATATAAGATTACATATTTACAATAGTTCGGGTACCCTGCTGGCGGTCGATACAACGCTAAGCCGACTTAATGCTCTCAGCGGATTGAATCTTCCTGCCGGTAGCTATTATTTTTCGATAGATGGCGGGCGTTCAAATTATTATACGGATTACGGAAGCCTGGGCAGGTATTTTATAACTATCCGCGCCACTAATCCTCCCACCTTCATAAGCAGCATCATTACTGCCACTGCATGCGCAGGACAGAGTTCTATTTTGACCTCCACTTCAAACGGAATTCCGACTTCTTATTTATGGACCGTGTTAAGCGGCACCGCTAGCTCGAGTTATACAACCGCGAACCCGTCTGTGATCCTTTCAGCAGGAATAAGCACTATTACCCTGGTAACTGCTAATAACACAGCAACCAGCTGCCCTTATAGCCGTACCATCAGCGCAGGGCCTGCGCCGGTGATCACGGTTTCAGGAGCGTCTTCTGCTTTGTGCAGCTCGCAAACCGTTGTCCTCACAGCTTCGGGCGCATCGGCGTACACATGGACACCAGGACCTTTTGTTACCGGCAGTATATCTGTTTCACCGTCGGTTACCAGCAACTACACCGTTAAAGGTAGCAATGGTTCATGCGAAGGTCTTGCTGTTAAAACCGTTTCAGTTCTTCCTCCTGTGCAGCTTTCGGTTTCCGCAAGCAAAGCTCAGCTTTGTTTTGGCGAATCGGTAACCCTCACTACCACTGGTGCTAACAGTTATACATATCAGCCTGGAGTTGCGGCGGTAAATCCTTTCATCGTTACGCCAAGCATCACCACAAATTACATGGTGTTTGGCAGCATTGGAGCCTGCACAGGCTCATCGTCGGTGAAAGTGAATGTAACACTTGATTTTACTGTTGATGCAACTGTTTCAGAAGATTTTCTCTGTCGCGGTAATACCGTACTTATAACCGCCAGTGGCGCAACTTCCTATACTATTAACCCTGGTGGACTTGTGGGAAAATTTGTTTCCGTTGCCCCACAAACCAGTACCAATTATACCATAACAGGTGCTGTTGGCAGCTGTGAGCACGAAACAAACCTTTTAATTGTTGTTAATCCCTGTGATGTTGGTATTGGGGAGAATGCAGCTTCGTATGCACGGATCTTTCCTAATCCTGTAAGTAATGAGCTGCATGTTTACCTTAACAAAGACTGCCATCAATCCGCTATATACAACGCTCTTGGAGAAAAGGTGCAGCAGGTCAGCATGAAAGGAAACGATGAAACTGTCATCTCAACTAGTTCATTTGCGCCCGGTGTGTATTTCATAACTTTCATTTTTGATGACGGTGCAACTTCTATGCAGCGTTTTATAAAACAATAGGACCGCCACCTTACGGGAAGAGATAGCGGAATTCAGAAAATCCTGAGTTGCCGTAAGCTGCTGAGTATTCCTGCTCTGCCTGCTGCTTTTCCAGTCTTATAAGTGCCGATTAATCATTATCTTTATTCTCTTTTTTATGAAAATCTCATTAAGCTGGTTAAAGACCTTTATTTCTATTGATCGCAGCGCAGAAGAAATTGCTTCCATTTTAACAGGAGCAGGACTTGAAGTTGAAGGAATAGAAAAAACTGAAAGTTTTCCCGGAGGTTTAAAAGGACTTGTGGTTGGAAAAGTGCTGGAATGCGAAAAACATCCCGATGCCGATCGCCTGCGAATTACCAAAGTAGATGTTGGCAATGGCAGCCCGCTTTCTATTGTCTGCGGAGCTCCAAATGTTGCAGCAGGACAAAAGGTAATTGTGGCCACTCCGGGAACCAGGTTATTTCCGGTTACTGGCGAGCCTTTCGAAATAAAAAAATCAAAGATCCGTGGTGTAGCCAGTGAGGGCATGATCTGTGCCGAAGATGAGATCGGAATTGGTAAAAGTCACGACGGAATTATGGTGCTCCCTGAAGATACTGAGGTTGGAATGCCCGCCTCCAGCTATTTTAAAGTGGAGTCAGATGCTGTTCTGGAAATCGGCCTTACTCCCAACAGGAATGATGCGGCCTCACATCTCGGCGTGGCGCGCGATATTGTTGCGGCACTGAATGCTTCGTTGCACAAAAATGAATTTGAACTAAAGCTTCCCGGAAATTATAACCTGCCTGAATCGCATGAAACAACCAGGATCCAGGTTGAGATAAAGGAAGCCGCCGGATGTAAGCGATATTCCGGGATTGTGATTTCGGGTATTAAGGTTGCAGAAAGTCCGGACTGGATCAAGAATCGCCTCAAGGCTATTGGGCTGCGACCTCTAAACAATATTGTAGATATCACCAATTTTGTACTTCACGAATTAGGTCAGCCCTTACATGCATTTGATACCGCGAAGATCGCCGGGAATCATATCATCGTGCGCACCGCAAAGGAAGGCGAAAAATTTCGCACGCTCGATAACGTGGAAAGATCCATGAAGAACGGAGACCTGCTGATCTGCAACGAGCAGGAGCCCATGTGTATCGCAGGCGTTTTTGGCGGGGCAGAAAGCGGCGTTTCAGAATCAACCACTTCTGTTTTTATTGAGAGCGCGTATTTTGATCCGGGGTACATCAGGTCATCTGCGCGTCACCACGGTCTGAAGACAGATGCTTCTTTCAGGTTTGAGCGGGGCACTGATCCTGAAATGACAGTGGTGGCACTGCAACGTGCTGCCAGTTTAATACTGGAAATAGCAGGCGGTTATGTAGACATGAATATTATTGATGTTTATCCGGAACCGATGCTGCCGTATAAAGTGGCATTTTCGTACGTGAATTGTAAAGCGCTTATTGGCAAGGATATTGATCATGCGCAGATCAAATTTATTTTGCTGCAGCTGGGGATGGAGATAGAGAGCGAAGGAACGGATGGTCTGTTACTTAAAGTTCCGCGCTACCGTCACGATGTAACCCGTGAAGCTGACGTTATAGAAGAGGTGATGCGTATTTACGGCTATGATAATGTTGAAGTAAGCAAACATATTTCCTGGACCGTATTCGATGCCGGGCGGAATCATAATCTTCTTCTCGAGGATCGTGTCTCTGCACTTCTTGTTGGTTTCGGTTTTAATGAAATGATGAACCTTTCCCTGGGCTCTTCCCACCGGTATACTGAAAATGAACCGACCGTTAAAGTATTGAACGCACTCAGCAATGATCTGGATGTGCTTAGGGCTGATATGATTCACGGAGGACTCGATACCATTGCTTATAATATTAACCGCAGGAATGCGGACCTTAAAGTTTTTGAGTTTGGAAAAACGTATCATCCGGTTGAAAACGAAAAAGAAAAATACAAAGAGGTCAAATATCTTACGCTGTTTGTAACGGGTGCGGCGTTCAGGGAGAATCCATATGGTTTAAAACAAAATGCTGATCTGTCCTTTCTGAAATCCGCTGTGCTGGCGTTGTTTGAAAAAGCAGGAATTCATAATTATAAATCGACGGAAAGCAGTTATACCGGTTTTGAATATGGGCTCAGCTACCTCTACAATAACAAGGAACTGGCTTCGCTGGGTTTAGTAAGCAGACCATATCTTAAAAAAGCCGACATAAGGCAACCGGTTTATTATGCTTCGATACAATGGGATGTTTTGCTCAAAGCATTTGAAAAACAAACGATCACTTTTGAGGAGATCAGTAAGTTCCCATCTGTACGTCGCGACCTGGCGCTACTGATAGATAAGTCAGTGAAATACCAGCAGATCGAGGATCTTGCATTTGCGTCTGAAAGGAAGATCCTGCAGGAAGTTAACCTGTTTGATATTTATGAAAACGAAAAGCTGGGCAACAAACGTTCGTATGCCGTGAGTTTCACTCTTCTTGATAAAGACGCTACCCTTACCGATAAGCAGATTGATGCGGTGATGGAAAAGCTGATAAAAAATTACAGGGAGAAACTTGGGGCGGAATTGAGGTAGGTATCAATTTCTGCAACTGATCCTGTCTTCCACTTTAAACTCTTCTCCGGCTGGTAAAAGACGTGTAGCCCGCTTGTAAAAGCGGCACGCCCTTTCCTTGTCACCCTGCATATAATAGATCTTTGCAAGATAGAGATACACGTATTCATCCTTTGAGCCTTTTCTTGCAGCCTGCATCAGGTACTCTTCAGATTTGCCATACTCTTTCATCTGAAAATAGGTATAACCAAAATCGTACAACAGGATCTGATCGTCTGGTGCAAGTGCGTAAGCCTGGTTATACGCCTGCAGCGCCTCATTTAATTTACCCATGTCGGTCAGCGATGTACCTTTTGCAATATAGAAATCAACGTTAGGTTGCAATGTAATAGCAGAGTCGTACATCTGTATCGATTTTTCAAGATCTTTCAATTCATAATGCGCCAGTCCGGAATTATAAAAAACGGCAGGATGACGGTATCCCCTTGAGAATAAAAAACGGTAATCCTTCAGACTTTCCTGGTACATGCCCAGGTCTTCATACGCGCAGCCCCTGTTGAGGTATGCATGGAGGTTAGTGGAATCGGCGGCTATAGCCCTGTTGAGGTAAACAAGACCTTTTTCATATTTTTCTTTTTCAAGGTAATACACCCCGCGGTTCATCAACCTTTCGGACCTCGTATACTGGCTGCGGCATGCGGTTAAACATACCATTACAGTTATGTACAAAATACAGCTCCGGATCTTCATAGAAAAATTGTGTGATGCGCTAAAATAGCTCTATGTAAAGGAAAATAAAAAAAATGTTGCTGTGAAGTTTTCAGGAACGAAGCGGGGAGCAAAACGAGTGCAGAGACTCACGTAGTTTCCTTTTCTTTTATCATTTTTTTTAGCATTGCTATTTGTCCCATATGGTAATAGGTGTGCTCAATAAGCCCATTTAGGTTGCGATAATAGATGCCGTATTTTTCGTCTTCAAATACTTCCCACAATTTACTGTCCGGCATTTTTTCAATAATACCTGCAAGCAGCTCAGCTTCCCTGAAGCTTTTATCCAGCATTTCCTGCCAGTCCTGCTCAGAGCCGACAGGTGGATGATCGAAGCTGAATTTATCATGCGCATCCAGCTTTCCTCCGTGAAACACCCTGAGAATTGCTGTTACGTAATAATTGGTGTGAAAAACAAGTGTGGCAATGCTATTGAATGAACCAATACGCTTCACCGCCTGCTGCCAGGTAATGCCCGCAAGAATGTCTTTTAAGTTAGAACCCGTCCAGTTGCCACCCGTGTGTAATTCACGGATATGTTTTGCGATCTGGCGAGTTACGATCGAACTCATGCCTTTTTATGAAAATGTAAAAGAGAGCGGTTAATTAAAATCTTTCAGATCAGCCTCAGATCAGCATCCATCGTTCTTATAGGGGAACTTCCATTTCATCACCTGCCTGATATTTTCACCTTTGGAATTCTGAGCAGGTTGCCATTTTTGCATTTTGCCCATTGATTCGATCAACAGCTTATCGGTGGTGTCGTTGCCTGTAGACTTTTCTAACCTGATATCTGTTGCATGTCCCTGCTCATTTATTGTAAAAAGAATCATCGCTTCAGGAAATTTAACCGGCTGCCATGGATTTGCAAGCTTTTCAGTCATGCGTGCAGTCAAAAACTCCGCCAGTTTTTCTGGTCCTCCGGGATACTCCGCCTGGTAAGCGGGAATGGCTCTCACAGGCAGATCAATTGTCTGTTCCTTGCCTGCGTCTTTTGCAGGTTCTCCGTTAAGAGGTAAGTGCTTAAAATGAATATTAAAGGCTATTTCGCTTCCCGGATCAGCGGAAATAAGAAGCAGCTTCTGCTCTTTAGTGAACATGCTGCCTTTGCTGGTTAGCGATTGTGACTTGCCATTACTTATAGCAACAATTTCAACCGACTCATATTTCACCGTGTTGCTCCAGTTAATAAAATAGTGATAGGCGAGAGGGATCATTTCCTGCACGCCGGAGATCTTAGCAAGAGCTTCCTGGCTGACTGCGGGAATATTGTTATTGTTGTTTTGGGCGAACCCTGTCATTACAGGTACCGAGAAAAGAAGTGCGAGCATACAATTTTTCATGACCTTAATTTTTATTTAAAGGTACAAAATGGGTTTTTGCTTTTGCCTTTTTATGATAAGTTGGCCTTACAGTTCAATTAAAATTTAAAGTTTAGATTAAAAATTAAAGAATGAGAATTCATCCGGGGGGTCAAACATTAGCCTGTCACAAGATGGGCCCACGCGTTTGCCGTTATAAAAGCGATAGGTGAGTATTGAAAAGAGGTGATTCCTGGTAATTTCGGGAGGTTCCACCTAGTGGTAGTGCTGGTTTACGGACTGTTTTTAAGTAAATTTTAATATTGGATTAAATTTGTTAGATTTGGTAATCATCTTAAAGTATGTCTGCAGATTTATTTGAAGCGAGGTTGCTCACACCTGATATAGCAGAAATCATTCTGGGGAAAAATGTTTACCTGGATATTTCTGTTACCGATAAGATTGACCAGGCACTTCATCGACTTGCCCCCGATCGTAAATTGTACCAGATGGTGATCGCAAATGGGCCATACATTGTAAATCCCGAAATGCGAACAGCAATGTCGAAAGGCGACGCCGGCATCAAACTGAAAGGTATTGCATGGGTGAGTCCTGACGACAAGTCCAACAAGGAACAGGAAGCAATCGTTAGTAAACTGCCAATTCCAATGCCCCTGCGTTTTTTTAGCGACAGGAATGTTGCGTTTGAATGGCTGAAGTCCCTCGCATCTTCCAAATAAAGCCGTTCGGCTAAATTTTCGATCCTGTAAAGTATTTATTCTTTCAGTAGCCTTGTAAAAAGTACGTTGCTGCTGATTTGCACTTTTACAAAATAAAGCCCCGGTGCCAGATCCGCAATATTTACTGTGTCGCAATCATTACAGGTCGTGATCTCTTTTCCTTCAATGCTGAATATGGTAATAGAAGTTGCAGCGTGGGCCTCCTCAAAACTGACGGTAAACGTATTACCTGCCGGATTCGGAATTAATGTAAAGTGCGGAACAGATCCATACTCTTTTATTGAGGTGTAGTTTACCCTGTAACGCAGGAAAATGCCGAATAAACCATTCTCTTTTTTCTGGTGATAATACATCTTCAGGTTATCGGTGTCAGGACTTGCTGCTTCCGGTACGAAACCATTCTTAGAATGTAGAACAACAGGCACGCTGAATGTGTCGGTGATATTTTTACGTACAGATAAACAAAGTTCTGAATTCACTGTTGCTTTCAGGATCCTTGTGTAATGTAATTCAAGACCATTTTTAGTGACCTGTGGTGCATATACAATGTAATTTGTATCGTTTACATTTGAAAACATGGCATCTGAATTAGCCTGTTTATTAAAGGTTGAATCGTTCGTCCTGGAAGCAATTCCCAGCCTCGCCTTACATGGGATACCGATGCACTCAGAAAAGGTTGGTCCGAAATAAGCATTGCAATAAAATAGCCGGTCTCCCGTATAATTTATGGCAGCGTCCATAATGATCCAGCCGGGCAGGGTGATATTAAAATCTCCGTAAGTTTTGGTTATATGGGTGACGTTGCCCGATAAGTATTTTCCTTTATGAAGGTTGGGAAAAGCTCTAAGTGATACCCAGAAGAAGTTATTTGCCGTATCATGTGATGCAACGCCATCGAGGTGATCAGGCGAAGGATCATAGATCCCACCAACAAGCCCCTTAAAAGTAAAAGAGGAATCGCTGATCTTTGAAGCATAGTACAGGTTGGTATTTCCGCCAGAGTTGAGGGAATTAAAGAACAAAGTGTTTCCATCGGTCGAAATAAAAGGTTCCATGGCATCAAAGGTTAATCCCGTAATGGTGACAGGGATCTCGCGGCCATACACAGGATTCGATTGAGAATAGGACGAATTGATAATGAAGATCAAAAACGCGCAAATAAGAAACAGGTTTTTCCGGTGGTTACCAGGTGCTCTTTTGAAAATCATGTTGATCTTTTGAATGCTTTTTTACAATCTACCGTAGATTATTTTTTTGTGTATTTATTATCCTTCCACTGGTTGGTGCCTGATTCGCAGTCGGTGATCAATGATTTTAAACGCTTGATGCGTGTAGCTTCCTGTTTGGCGCTCATGACGAAACTAACCGACAGTTTTTTGTAGCCTGGTGCGAGCTGCTGAAAATACGTCCAGGCTTTTTTATTTGCCTTGAATTCTTTTTCAAATTCCGGGGAAAACTTCCTTTCCTCATTCTCAAAAGCGTAGACTCCTGATCTTTCTTTTTTTCTTTTTTCAAAGATCTCAAGCCCGGCAGGAGCCATTAATCCACTTTTGGTAAGAGTTTCAATTTTTTTGATGTTAACGTTGCTCCAGATGCTGGATGCTTTTCTTGGAGTAAAACGGATCTGGTAACTGTCCTCGTCAATGGATCTGCGCACACCGTCGATCCATCCGAAACAAAGTGCCTGGTCAACCGACTCTGACCATGTCATAGAAGGTTTGCCCGTGTGCACTTTGTAAAAGCCAACTACCAGCTCCGTTTTTTCTTTGTGGTTCTTTTCCAGCCATTTCCTGAATTCATCCTGGCTTTTAAAAAATTTTGGATTCATATATAAAGATCAGTTCTTAGTCCACTACAGGTTTAGGCGATTTTAAATGTTTATCGAGGAATTTTTCCATCGCACCATAAAAATCATACTGGTTGTCCTGGTTGTGAAAGCCGTGGCCTTCATCATTCTTTACCATGTATTCTACTGTTACCCCACGTTTCTTCAGTGCTTCTACCATCTGGTCGCTTTCAGCTTTATTTACGCGTGGATCGTTGGCTCCCTGCGCAACAAACAAGGGTGTTTTTATTCTGTCCGCATGAAAGGCCGGCGACGCTTCTGCTAAAAGAAGACTGTCCTCATGATTTTTAGGGTTGCCCACCATTTCATGAAACTGATCGAGATACGGTTTCCAATATGGTGGGATGGTATTCATAAATGTAAACATATTGCTCACTCCTACATAGTCAATAGCCGCAGCGTACATGTCGGGTGTAAATGCCACTCCCGCAAGAGTAGCATAACCTCCGTAGCTTGCCCCGTAAATTGCAATTCGTGTTGAATCAGCAATGCCCTCTTTCTTCAGCCACTGTACTCCATCGGTGATATCATCCTGCATTTTTTTGCCCCATTCTTTAAAACTCGATTCCCAGAATTTGCGGCCATAGCCTGTGCTTCCCCTGAAGTTCATCTGGAATACGGCATACCCCCTGTTTGCCAGGAATTGCACTTCATTATTATAATACCAGCCATCTCTTGCCCACGGCCCACCGTGCGGATTTACCACCACCGGAAGATTCTTTGCTTCCATACCCAGGGGTAAGGTCAGGTAACCATGTATTTCCAGCCCGTCTCTCGATTTGTAAACAACCGGTTTGCAATGACACATCTCGTTCTCATTTATCCATGGATAAGGATTGGCGGCTTCTGTGGATTCCTTTGTCTTAAAATCGTACAGGTA
Source organism: uncultured bacterium (assembly GCA_966211905.1). Lineage (GTDB taxonomy): Bacteria > Bacteroidota > Bacteroidia > B-17B0 > Aurantibacillaceae > Aurantibacillus. The sequence continues at coordinate 6,250 of CBIHOL010000024.1, read as the reverse complement.
ATAATGTGCGGGCCTGCGGTCACTTCCTGTCCACACAATGGCTTTTGATCTGGCATCATCGTATGAAACAACATTCGTTTCATAACCTTCAAATTTTTTGTCAAGGCTTTCCTGGATATCTTTCCATGCAGTGCCGGTATTATCAAAATAATGATCCTCGGTTTTTTCCCCTGTCCATGAAACACTGATCAATTTTCCTTCCTTGCGGTCATAAAACAGATCGCTCAGATCATAATCCTTATTGCTATAGAGTTCTTTCACTTCTTTTTTAGCGAGGGGATCATATTCTACCAGCGTTACTTTGTCGCGGCCTACGTTAGTGAGAACGTACATCATTTTATTGTCCTTATCAAATGAAGCGGGATAAAACTGCTCCCTGAAATTGGTGGTGATTAGAGTGCTGAATGTATCTTTTTCCGAATTGCGGTATTTCCAGGTCACATTTACTCCATCAGTCTTCGACGCCATGCGGATAGCTCCTGTATTATCGGTCACCCATCCGTCGTAATTGATCTTATTGTCAAACAACAACGTGAGCTTTCCTGTCTCAAGATTTAAAAGGTAAGGATCAAAATACTCGGGAGTTCTTTTATTGATCTGGACGATCATTTCATTTTCGCGTCCGGGCGTTTCCCTCAGTGGATCAATAATACCGGAGCGCACGCCTTTAAATGGGGTTAAAGCTTTCAGCGAGCTGCCATCAGGCAAAACCGAAAAGATCTGGAAGTTTTCGTCCCCGCCTATGTCCTGCATGTAAACGATGCGGTTTCCTTTCCAGAAATACGTGCCGATGCTTCGGGCTGTATCTGAGGTGACACGCACAGGAGTTGACTCTCCGGCTTTCTGCACATAGATGTTCATCTTTCCTTTATAATCGGCGCGGTAGCTGAAATAATTTCCATCGGGTGAGATCCGGAAAGAGCTTTTTTCACCGTTCTTAAAAAAAGTTTTCATGTCGAGGAGGGGAGCGGGATTTTCTTTTGTTGCTGCAGTTTCCCTGTTTTCATTCTTACAGGCTGTAAATGCAAAAAAAATTACGGAGAAGAGGACCAGGTGATTTTTCATGGCTTTATGTTTTTAAAAGATTAGGTTTCTAAAAAAGAAAAGTGCCGGAACCGGGTACGAAGGTTATAAATGTAGGCAATTCGGTGATTGTTTTAAATACCGTCAAAATTAAAATCCAACCGCTGAAGTGGGTTTTACGCTGGTTTAGTCATCCAGCCCTTTTCCCTGGAGGATGTGGGGAATATATTTTTCTATTCGCGCTTCCCGTGTTACTGATTGTTTTGCGGAGGAAAAATAAAGAAGGTATCCTCTTTGTCTTCCTGGTGTTAAGGCTGCAAATGCCTTTTTGAGTTTACTGTTTTTATCGAGTTTCACACGGAACTCATCCGGCATCTCAAATTGTTTTGTTTCCTTGAATTCCACTTTCAGGCCTGCCTTTTCAATCTTAATAGCGTCCTTCACACAGGATCTTATGGCGGATTCCAGGTCTATCACTTCCCTCAGGTCAGTAAACCGGATCTGTCTTGCGGCCTGTACGTTTTTGGTTTGCTGCACAAGAATTCCTTTTGGATCTTTCATTAAAGCACCTTTAAAAAATAATAAAGCGCAGTAGTCCTTAAATACATGGATCAGCACAATATTATTATCATCCAACGTATAGCAGGGACATTCCCATTTTAATTCCTCATCAAGACCCATGTCGAGGAGGATCACTCTTAACTTTTCAATTTCTTTCTGCCACCTGCCCGCCTTAAGAAAATAAAAATCCACTTTGGGATTGGTTCTGCTTTTCGCCATCTTCCAAATATATTATACTTTGAGACAACCTCTGAAGCCCCTGGCGGCATAATACGATTCAGCACCATTATGGTAATAAAAAACGGTCTCGTACCGGCGGTCGCAAAAAACCGCGCCTCCCAGTTTTCTTATCTCTGGCGGTGTAAGAACCCAGCTCGAAGTTTTGGTGTCAAATTTCCCAAGCTTCTGGAGATCCCTGTATTGTTGTTCGTCCAATAGCTCTATACCCATCGATTCTGCTGCGGCAACGGCACTGTCTTTTGGCTTATTTTCTTTCCTTGAATCAAAAGCCTGTTTATCGTAGCAATAGCTTCTGCGGCCGGCCGGACTTTCGGGAGAACAATCGTAAAAGATAAACTCGCCTGTTTTTTTATCGTAGTCCACCACATCTGGTTCTCCTCCTGTTTCCTCCATAAGGGACAGTGACCATAACTTATCTTCATTTTTAGAAAGTTTTGCTTCAACGTCAGCCCAGGTAAGTCCTTTATGACGTGACATATTCTTTTCGAAGCGGGCGCTTAGTTTGCCAAGCAATTCTTTGCGGGCAGCTGCGGATATTCCTTTTTTAGTTTTTGCCATTTGGTTGGTTTCTTGTTTCTGGTTTCTTGTTTCTGGTTTCTTGTTCCAGGTTTCTTGTTCCAGGTTTCTTGTTCCAGGTTTCAGGTTAGACTCGTTATGAACCCGAAACACGAAACCCGGAATTGTCAGGACACAGAGGAGGTTTTTAACTGCTCACCACCAAGTCTGCGGTTAGCGGGACGGAAGTACCAGCTGATGGCAGTGAGTGTGAGCAGCAGGATAGGGGGAAAGATCTGCGAAAAAGGGTGTGCCATGGCAAGATGAGAGATCAGTGCTCCCGACATGGTAAAGAAAAAGCCGGCATAGGCCCATTCTTTTAATAACAGGAAGCCGGGAATCAATACTACGATAACGCCCAGAATTTTGCAGACTCCTATAAATGTCATGAGATAAAGCGGATAACCGAGACTAGTCATATTCTGAACTTCAGCGTCGACCTGTAAGATCTGCACAATGCCCGTGGAGACCATCCCCAGCGACATCCAGATAGTGAAGATCCAATAAATGATCGTGTTTCTTTTTTTCATGATTGTTTATTTTTTATGATTTAAAATTTCCTGGATCCTGTTATGCGCCATGTTGATGCCCATGGCAAAGGGAAGTTTCAATAGCTGATCTCTTGAATCAGGAGACCTGAAGATAACATGCATGGTAAGCTTACTTGTTTCCTCTGTCAGTTTATGAAACTCGAGAAATTCCAGTTGCACACCAAATGGTGAACCTTCCATTTCGAAAGTGCGAATGATCCTGGTGTTTGTTTCGAACTCATGGTAGACACCGTTTGCCCTGAAAGCAATATTACCTTTTGGATCTTTAGTTTCGATCCTGTAACTGCCGTGCTTTTTATTTTCCATTTTCAGCACCGTGGTTCCCATCCACTGCTGAACAATTTCCGGGTCTTCATAGGCTTTAAACAGCAGGTCAAGAGGAAGATCGAACTCCCTGGTGATCATCAGGTCCTGTTTGCCATCTGCAGCATCGACGTTGGTTTTCCTTTCCACGGTTTTTATTTTTTGGATTTATACTTTTTCATGATCGCTTCCAGTTTATTAAACCGGTCGTCCCACATAACACGGAAGGGCTCTATAAAATCGGCTATCTGTTTCATTTTTTTTGGGTTGAGATGATAAAAGATCTCCCGGCCGTTTTGTTCCTGCTTTAAAAGTTCACATTCTGTAAGGATCTGAAGGTGTTTTGAAACTGTGGGTCTGGCGGTATCAAAGTTGGAAGCTATTGCTCCGGCAGTCATGGATTGCGATGCCACCAGCATTAAAATAGCACGCCTGGTGGGATCAGCAATGGCCTGGAAAACGTCGCGCCTTAAATTCATGTGTAGTTACTTGACTACAAATATAAGCGTAGTTATATGACTACGCAAATTTTTTGTGACTTTTTTTTCAAGTTGTACCCTCACACTGATTGCGCAGGAACTTCTTTTTAGCAAAGGCGAACTATTTCGCAAAGGAACTACTTCTCCGACCAGGACTTTGCTCCGCGGCGGTTAGACCTGCGACTGATCATCCTGTAGTCTTTATGGTTTGTTCACGTACCTTCGCACCAATTGCTGATAAAGAACTGATAATCCCTCATCGGAAGCTGGTGTCTGAGCATTACCAAGAACAATGACGCCGATATCAGCATCTTTATACACGTATACCTTAGAAAGAAATGTCCCCGGGTTACCAAAATTATAGGAGTAGCGATGGTTATTGACGTCAGTTGTCCATACCCATCCAATTGCAAATCCCGGCAATCCGTAATGCAAAAATTCATATTCCTGGCTGGTTAAAAGTTTCGATTTTCCGTTCAGTCCTTTTAATTGCTCCTGGATAAATTTGGAATAATCCTGTAAGGTGAGATTTATATTCCCCGCAGCAAGAAGCCAGCTTAGCTTGTAATTGTTAGCAGGTTTCTCAGGAATAAGTGCCTGGTCATGTCCCCAGGTTTGAAGACTATCTGTTGCGTTGGGACTTCCAAACCCAAAATCAATATTAAGTTTGAGGCCTAACTCCCTGACAAGATCTTTGTAGGATCTGCCTGATGCTTTTTCAAGCATAAGTGCCGCCGCCACATATCCCAGGTTTGAAAAATTAATTTCGTTGCTTCCCGAAACGGGCTCGTGTTGAAAGAACCATTGCGCGAACTGGTAGCGCTGCTCATTTTCGTCGCCTTTAAATTGTTCCTGTCGTGGCTCAGTATTCGTGTAGGTATAGGCAAAAAGCTTTGTTCGGAAACTTAAGAGATCCTTTAACGTCAGGCCGTAATATGCAGGATCACTTTCTTGCTGCAATTCAGGGAACATCTCAAAGAACCGGGTGTCCCATTTTATTTTATTTTCTTTTACGATGAGGGCAGCAATAAATCCGGTTATTGCCTTCGTATTGGAGCCGATTCTGAACCGGTCATCCTGACGGGCAGTCATTGAACTGTTTATTTTGCGGACTCCAATCGTTTTAAGTTCGAGGATTCGCGACGAGGAAACGATGGCATAACCCAGTTCGGGAATGTTATAATGTTTCCTCACGCTATCGGCAAATTTCAGGGTGGTTTGCGCATTCAGAGTCAGAGCAAAAACATTGCAACCGATCAACAGACTAATTGAAAGCAAATATTTATTGACGATGTTGCGACCTGTTTTCACTTTTTTAATTCTCTCCGGTAACTGCCGGAGCTTTTTTCGACCTTCCCCAAGCAATGAATACCGCCAGGACCAGGAAAAAAATGTTGGCACCAATCTGTGCACCTTCTCCTCTTGAAAGATGAAAAATGCTGGCGGCGATCATCAAAAGTATCGTTCCATAAGCGGCGTACACGGTGAGTTGTGGCTTCGTACGCAACAATCCGGGTAGTATCAGGCCAATGCCTGCCAACAGATCCAGCACTCCTGTTAGTTTTACCAGGCTCGTGTTATCCGCTGTCCATGGCCACAGGGCGGCTAATTTTTCAGGAGAAGAAAATAATTTCATCGATCCCGCCCAGATAAAGCTGGCAGCAAGCAATCCCTGGGCGATCCAGAGGAGGATATTCAATACATTGATACGTGTTGGTCCGTTTGTCATAATTTACTTTTGCTGGTATTGTAATTTAACTTCAGATCTTCACTCCAATAAAACAAACATCGTCGATCTGTTCAAGCGTTCCGCGCCAATGCTCAAATGTCTTTTCGAGGATCTTTTTTTGATCATGGCAAGGTTTATTGCTCATTGTCAGCAATAGTTCGCGAAGCCTCCGGTGGCCAAACTTTTTTTCATCGGGACCACCAAACTGATCGGCAAACCCATCCGTAAAAAGATAAACACAATCATCTTTTCGCAGTTCAAAATTATAATTGGTGAATTCTCTTTTTTCCATATCGGTACTCGCGGTAATTGCCTGCTTATCTGCTTTTAATTCCGTTAGTTCATTGTTTCTTACGATCCAGCACGGATTGTTAGCACCCGCAAATTGTAGCTTATTGTTGTCGAGATCAAAGATGCACAGCGACATATCCATGCCATCGCGTATATTCTGTTCTTCTCCATGAGTTTTTAAATTATCGGGGAGCTTGCACTGGAGATAATTGAGCACATCGGAGGCACTTACGATGCGTGGATCAGTTATTGTCTGGTTCAATAACGTATTCCCCAGCATGCTCATAAAAGCGCCAGGCACTCCATGACCAGTGCAATCAACAGCAGCAATTACTGAGAGATCCTGGTTTGTCTCGCGGTTGTTTGTTTTTACCGACCAGTAAAAATCGCCGCTAACAATATCCTTTGGTTTGTAAAGAACAAAATAGTTTTTAAAACACTTGTCCAGTATTTCCTTTGAGGGAAGGATTGAATGCTGGATGCGCCTGGCGTAATTGATGCTGTCAGTGATGTCTTTA
>CBIHOL010000023.1:0-48685 GCA_966211905.1 uncultured bacterium | reverse complement strand
CGGCTTGAAATTGTTGAAAACTCCATTTGCTTTTACCTTAGAATACACAAAGAGATCCCGAATTCACACGTTGCACGAAGGACACGACGCCTCACCCACAGGCAAATTGGGGATTTGTGAAGGACATATTGAAACACTATAAGCATAAAATTTGCATTTCGTTGTGTCCTTTGTTTGTCTCTCCTTTGTGTACTTTGTGTTTAAGTAGACGTGTGATATACAATCAAACCAAATGGTTAAAAAAGTCGCAACTGAACACCCAGACTCACGCCAAATCCGGAGCCTTTCCAGCGCGAGAGCATATATTTTCCAGGGTCACTGTCTTCTGACAGAAGATTTTTATAATTGAGGAAGGGCAGATAGGTCTTTAAATTAATCCCTAACCGACCAAAATAAACCCGGGGGTTCAGATAAAAAGCATAGTAGCCGCCCTTACCCATGATCTGGGAATTAGAAAGATCATTTACATCAATAAATAATTTTGAAAGTCCGAGCTCCGAACCAACCACCAGGTCAAAACTTTTTCGGTTGATGGGATGAAAGTTCACGATCATCGTAAAATCTTTTGTGTCAATGTCGGCACGGCTATCGGTCACCTGGTCCAGTTCCCTCGAGAAACTATTCACCTTACCGCGTAATCCCACACCGAAACGTTTGCCCAGACCCACCTCCATACCAAGAGAGAAATTAGAATTAGTAGTGAACCACTCAACTATGGTATCGTTTCCAGTTTGCGTGTAAGTTGAAGTTGATGAGTAACCTTCCAGCCCGGTGTTAAAGTCAAGGACCACCGTCCCTATCCTGAAATTCTGGGACAAGAGTGGCAAAGAAAAAATAAGGAACATTAATAAAAAACGGGGGCCCTTCATACTATCAAATTTGCAACATTTATGCCATCGTCCGACTGAAAAAATCTTAATTTTTGGGGAAGGGGGTTTTGCAATGATTTTTAACAATGTAGAACCGCGGAGATATTTGCAAATCGACTCAACATCTCGTCCCTACGGGACTTACAGATGTCTGTTTTTTGATTCTTGCAACATCGCGTCCTAACTGGAGGTTAAGTTTCCGACGATCCCATAGTGATCAGATGTTGTTAGAGGACAATATCTCCCCTGGAAAGAAAGTCCCTTAGGGACGAAATAAATTCGGGGTGTTATGGCCGTTTTGTTCGGCGGCCTCACATGCCGTCCCTACGGGACTCTTATTTCTCTTCGTTTAATTATTCTAACTACATCTGATCCCTATGGGATCCTAATCTACATTTCATTGAAGCCCGGTTTTCTAACAGTCTCTGACCTCTTCGGGATTCTGAAAGAAATTTGTTGCTGTGCGCCCCGTCCCGTAGGGACGAAATGTTGTTAGAAATCAAATAGAAAAATGACATAGAGTCCCGTAGGGACGCAATGTTGTTCCGGATCTCTAACCGTGTGCATTACGAATAAGGTTTGTCCTACTGCCCCGTCTTCCGGTCCAGCTTTTCGCGGCCAATGACCTTAAATTCGGTACGCCTGTTCTTGGCCTTATTTTCGGGAGTATCGTTCGGCGCCTTCGGAACGGTTTCACCGTAACCTTTATACACCAGACGTTCCGGCCAGATCTTGCCTTCTTTGATCAGGTAATCATACACTGCTTTGGCACGGTTTGACGAAAGGGTCATGTTGAATTTCTTATCACCTGAATTATCCGTATGTCCACGCAATTCAATTTTAAGATCGTTGTTCGCGGTCAGGAACTGAATAAGCTTATCGAGCTCTGCCTTGCTTTCGGGCTTGATATCCCATTTGTTCACATCAAAGAAAATATTTTTCAGCTCCACCACACTTCCTGTATCCAGCGGTTCTAAAGGAATATCGATGGTGTACGGCTTATTGAAATCGGTTTCCTTTCCACGAAGGCTGAAATTGTCGCTGTAAAACAAGAATCCTTCCTTATTTACATTCACCAGGTAATTTTTATTCGCGGTGAGTGTCACAAAAAACTTACCGTCATTTTGAGAATAGGAAGTGGTGACCATCTTCTGCGTTTCAAGATCGAATAACTCAAAGTTTGCTGCAAGAGGGGCCTTGGTGCGCGCGTTATAAATTTTTCCCTGCACGTAGGTGATCTTCTCAGGACGCAATTCCTGCGGCAGCTCAAACTGGTATATATCCAGACCTCCCATTCCGCCGGAGCGATCGCTGGCAAAAAAAGCAAGATTACCGGAAGGATCAACAAGCAAACTATTTTCATCAACAAACGAATTGATGGGGTACCCCAAATTTACGGGTGCTCCCCACTCACCGTTCGGCTGGCGCCGGCTCATAAAAATATCCAGTCCTCCCATGCCGGGGTGTCCCTCGCTGCTGAAATACAGGGTCTGATTGTCGGGGTGAATAAATACCGACTCTTCCACCATTGGTGTATTTATTACAGTAGATACTTTCACAGCTTCCGAAAATTTTCCATCATCACCGATAACGCTCACATAGATGTCCTGGTCTTTAATATTACCACGAACTACCGTTCCCCTGATAAAATATAAGGTCCGCCCATCGCTGCTAAAGCTTGGCTGGGTTTCCCAGTTAGCAGAGTTTATAGCGCTGCCTGCATTACGCGGCCTGGTCCATTCACCGTCTATCTTCTGCGCATAAAAAATATCACAGCTACCATAACCCTTGCGATCAGCTGCTCCGTAATCGCCAAACTCATTCATGCAGGATGCAAAGAACATGATATTCCCATCGGCAGACAACGTTGGAGCACCTTCATTGCCGGCACTGTTTACCTCGCGGATTGAACGCGCGTTCTGCCAGACCCCGTTCACCTTATCACTGATAAAAAAATCCTCATTAAAGTAGCGGGGATCTTCCGACGGTTTAAGAGTTCGTGTAAATAAGAACTGTTTTCCATCGCCCGTCACTGCCGGAAAATATTCATTAAGACTGGTATTGATCCCTGGACCTACGTTCACGGGATTAAATGGCTTGGGATTTTTTACCGCTTCCGCACCAAAGCTCGCATTTGCCAGTAACCTTGTGGCATTTGCACGGGTGTCAGGATTGATCCTTTCAAATTTCAGAAAAGTTTCAAGAGAGCCTTTGGCATCTGCATATTTACCGGTAGCCAGCTGGCTTTGTGATAAAAAATAAAAAGCATTCGGATAAAATTTCGGATTGATGGAAATCGCTTTTTGAAAATACTCAATGGCCTGTGGCTGCCGGTTGGTAACCTGGTAAAGGTTTGCCAGCCCTAAAGCAGCTTCCACAAAATTCTTGTCCTCATCGAGAGCTTTTTTAAAGCTTTTTTCAGCCTGCGCGTCATCCTTACGCTCAAAAGCCTGCCGGCCTTCGATCAGGTGCTTAACTGCTTTTTTATTGCTGCTTGTGTACTGGCCAGGGGGTTGCTGCGCCCATGCCGCATATTGCAGGAACCAGACAATAATTATTATGTACTTCAATCTCATTTTTCTTACAACCCGATCCAGGCTTTCAACGTCTCTTTTTGTTTGTCAGATAAGGTCTCAACAATAGCGATCTGGTTATTCCTCACTTTGCGGATCTTCTGAGCAGGAGCAGAGAGAGTTTTAACCCTGAACTTATTTTTATTCAGCTTTTTTGGCCTCGCCACTTCAATATTAACTACCTCGCCTTCTTTCAGTCCTGCATAATAATTTCCGATCAGCTCCTTCAGGTTTTCAATTATTATGGTTTCACCATTCAGCTTTATCAGCTGGTCTCCCTTCTTATAACCAAGTTTCTTGCCAAAAGCGTCAAGATCTTTCACCCCGGTCACATATAAACGGTTGGTTTTTGCATCGTAATCAAGGTCAGGATTACCTAATGAGAATTCTTCCACCGTAACCTGCTTGTTAAACTCAATTCCAACCCTGCGTAATATGTCTTCCATTGGCAGTGGCATATTGCCGCCCACGTGATTTCTAAGAAATGTTCCTACTTCGGGATAAGTGAATTTTTCGATATCATTGAACAGATCCTCATCCCTGAAGGATACATCTTTACCATATTTACCTGCAAGATCTTTCATCAGCTGCTGGGTGCCATATTTACCGTCACTAAGATCACGCAACAGGATATCCAGGCACATACCAATTACGGCACCCTTTTCGTAAACGTTATTGTATTGCTTGTGAACTTTTTCATTCAGCACATTCTTGCTCATCCAGGTAAAGCTCATCGTGTCGTTAAATGACTCAACGCTGGTCTCGTACTTGGCCATCATTGTATTCATAAACTCATTAATGTCGATGATGCCAGCTTTCACCTGTGCGTGATGAGCGGCGTATTCTGTCATGCCTTCATACAGCCAGAGGTGCCCGCTCATCTTAGGATCATTAAAATCAAAATCGCCTATCTCCTTGCTGTGTATGGTTAAGGGTGTAACAATGTGAAAGAACTCATGTGCCGCCACATCCCTTATCTGCTGCTGAAGATAAGTGCTGTCAAATTCAGGTAATACATAAAAAGAAGAATACGAATGTTCCAGAGCACCGCTGGCACCGGAAAGAGTGCTCCTCTGCTTATCCATAAAATAAAAGAGAAAAGCATATTTATTAACCGGTAATTCTCCTCCAAGGTATTCCATCTGTGCATGCAGCAATTCTTTAAGAGTGCTGGCAATGAATCCCGAAGTAACCAGGTGATTTGGTGAATACGTTGACACAAGAACCTTTGCATTTGAAACAACTATCGTAGCAGTATCCGGCTTGCAATACATGATCGGTGAGTCGGTGAGCACATGATAATCTGCAGCTTTGATCACATCTTTTTTTGACGCCACAGTAATATCAGACAACCCGGTCGATGGGTAAAATCCCTCTGGCTTCTGGAATTCCAGTGTAAAAGGAACCTTGGTCATACCCTTTATATATCCGAACATACTGTGGGTGTTGATAGAATAATTTTTGTCCGCCTCAAAATTCGTACCTCCCGGTTCAAACACCACCTTGGTTTTAGTATTAGGAAGATCTGTCTTGTCAAATGTATCGTCTACGTCGTAAGTAATGTCCTTTATAAAGTTAGCAGGCGAGATCCTGTAAGTGTTTACATTTACTTTTGTTACTTTGATCACCTTACCATCCTTTCCGCTCACTTTGAAATTGGATATGAACCTTCCAAAATCATACACTTCGTAAGTACCAGGCACCATAGCCGGGAACATAAACTCAATTTCGTTCTGGGTAAGATCAGGTGGTATCAATGTAACCTTTACTTTATCGTTGTTCACACTTGTGAGATCCACAGAATAACGGTATCCGTTATCAGCCAGAATCGATCCGCACACGAATAAGAACGCCACACACAATTTTTTTCCTATCACCATTATTATTTTACTATTAAATTAAAATTTTTCCATCGGTACCTTAACCAGAAGATCATGAAGCTGACAAGTGCCATCACCAGCCATATGAAGATCTCAGAATGCGGATCTTCTACTTTTGCTTCGAAGACAGAATAGGACTTAAGCACAGAATTGGGGGAAGTAACAAGCAAGGCGCTCACAAAGTTGTTGGCAAAGTGCAGACCAAATGCCAGTTCTATGCCTTCATCCAGCAAAGTAAGCAGACCCATGAACAATGCAGATCCAATATAATAGGATAACATAATGGGCCATCCGAACTTCTGCACTTCAGGGTTGCTAAGGTGGGCCATTCCGAACAAAGCGGAAGTAAGCAGGAGAGGCACAATGCCATTCCTGAAAACAAGAGCAAGTCCCTGCGTAAAATACCCCCTGAAAAGCAACTCTTCAATGCCCGTTTGAATAGGCATAAGGATCAGCAGCACGACAACAGAAATAAAAAAACCAGTTGGATCAAATGTGATCTTAAATTCTGAGGGATCGAGGAAATAAGAGATAAGCGTGGCTATTGTAATAAGCGATCCCCATACCATGAAAGAGAACCAGAAGCGTTTATAACGAAACCGGCTGTAACCTGTAAGCACACTGCCGAGGGTCTTCTGATGGATCCTTCGCAAACCAACATAAAAACCGAGGAAGGCAAAAACAAACATTCCGAGTTCAAGAAGTAACAAGATATTGCGGTCCATTCCCAGTGCTTCACTGTTAAACACCAGGGAAGGATTATTCATGATCTCTATTTCCGAATGTCCCCTTTCGCGCAGCCTGCTCATTAATGGAAATAGAATCATTAGCTGGAAACTGAGGTAGCCAAATGCCACGAACATGATCGTAAACAGGTACATCCATGCTTTATTAAAGCCATGCACCAGGCCTGAAAGCAGGTATAAATTATTAAAAGGGATTTTTTTTGCCGGGAGTTCTCCCGTCGGGGCGCTATCTTCCATCAAGGAGGGAGAGTGTGTTTTGTTAATTTGGTGGTGATAAATGTATCATTTTTATTCCGAACAATTTTTCAGCCCTCGTTAAAAAAAACGAATTTAGTTGTATGCAAAATCAGCCAATTCGCCGCATCACGTATTTCGCCCGCCTGTGCGTGATATATACCGCGTGCCTTGTCAGCACTGGCTGCGAGCAAAAAACCGCAAGGGCCATCCACTCAGAAGCAGAGCTGGGTGAACTGCTTTTTTTCGACCCTGTTCTTTCACGCGACAGTTCAGTTAGCTGTGCCAGCTGTCATAAGCCGGAATTTGCTTTTGCCGATAATGTCGCCCTCAGCGAAGGTGTGTTTCACCGCACAGGAAACCGCAATACACCGAGCGCTATGAATCAGAAGGACCGCAATTTTTATTTCTGGGATGGCCGTTCTGAAACTTTAATGCAGCAGGCCATGGGTCCCATGGAAAACCACGTGGAAATGGATTTTCCGCTTACTCTTACAGTGCGAAGACTTAAACAAAATGAAATGTATCGTCACCTTTTCAGGCAGGTGTACGGTCGTTTACCGACAAAGGAACTCATAGCTGAAGCGCTCGCAGCTTACGAAGAAACGCTTGAAACATCGGAATCGCCATTCGACCTTTATCAGAAAGGTGAGGATACAACTTTGTTCTCAGAAAGCGCCAAAAGGGGTTTGAATATTTTTAATAACAAGGGAAAATGTTTTGACTGTCATTTTGGTGTTGACTTTACCGGCAGCGACCAGTTTAAGAATATCGGGATCTACGACGGGAAAAAATTTACCGATGTGGGTCGTTACGGTATTACCGGCGACACAAAACATCTCGGCGCATTCAAGATCCCGGGATTGCGTAATATTGCACAAACAGCGCCATATATGCATAATGGAATGTTTAAAACACTTAAGGAGGTCATTGATTATTATGATACTCCGGATAAGTTCATTCCTAATGCTATTAACCGCGATACTTCCCTGCGCAAGCCACTTAACCTGACGAAGGAGGAAAAACAAGACCTGGAAAATTTCCTGCTTAGTCTTTCGGATAAACGATTTTCAAACACCAGTAAAATAGCGGCAACGGATTAGCGTAAATACGAGGTATCAGAATATCTTGTACAAAACCGGCTTACTTGGACTGGCGTCGTTTTCAAAAGGCGCGATCTGGATATTGAGAAGGTAGGTGCCATCGTGGATCTCATTGGGCACATATATAAATTCAGTGATGGTTTTATGGATCTGCGGATCGGCAGGATAATTCCAGAAAGCATGATGAGCCTCTAATTGTCCCGCGTCAATTTCCCTGTCAATACTGGGCATATCTATGAGCAGATGCTGCACCCCTACTTCGTTTAAGAACTCTATAGCATCCTTCTGCAGATATGGCGGATTGGTATTGCTGTAATTCCTGCTCATTTTCGACATATTATTGCCAAGGGTCCTTATAACTATTGCTTCCGGTTTTTCATGCGCGTTGATCTGAGCCTGTAGTTGTTTGCGGGTGATCACAAAGTCGTCATTCTCGAGCTGGAAGGGAAGCACGGTGATAAGTTCAGCAATAAAAAAGAAACGTTCCAGGCTTTTATTGATGGTGAAATCCTCTTTACTGATATGGCCGACGCACTCTGTATGAGTGCCATTGCCGTGAGGATTAAATGTAATGGTCCTGAAATTTACACTGCCGCCTTTTTTTACGTCACCTATCCAGTCGCCCATAACAACGGGCTCCAGCTTCATCGGCTCAACGTACCAGGCGCTTACGCAGTCGTCGCCCGTGTGCAGGGGGATTGATATATCGATCGGTTTAAAAAGATCAACCCGGTATTCCTTGCCTCGGTGAAAAATTGTTGCAATCATTTTTGCCGCAAGCAAGGTAATAAAAGAATTAAAGAAATAGGGAGAAATTCTAAATTCTAATCTCTAAATTCTAAGCGCTATACGCTTTTGGAGTTCTAAATATCTACCTTTTAGAATTTAGAATTTAGATATTAGAATTTAAAAATCATACCGCCACCTCCGCCTTGATATGCGGATGCGGATCATAATTGAGAAGTTGAAAATCTTCAAATTTAAAATCAAAGATAGATTTCACGTCAGGGTTGATCTTCATCTGTGGCAGTGGTCGCAGATCGCGGCTGAGCTGCAGCCTGGCCTGCGCTATGTGGTTGGAATATAAATGCGCATCGCCTAATGTATGCACAAAATCGCCGGGCTGTAATCCACATACCTGGGCCACCATCATAGTAAGAAGAGCGTAAGAAGCAATATTAAAAGGAACGCCGAGAAAAATATCTGCACTGCGCTGGTAGAGCTGGCAGCTTAATTTTCCATCTGCTACATAGAACTGGAAAAATGCATGGCATGGAGGCAGCTTCATGTTATTGATGTCGGCCACATTCCAGGCACTAACGATAAGCCTTCGTGAATCCGGATTTTTTTTGATCATCTCCACCACTTGTTTTATCTGGTCAATATGACCTCCGTCAGGCGTAGGCCAGCTGCGCCACTGAAAACCATATACCGGTCCCAGCTCCCCGTTCTCATCAGCCCAGTCGTCCCAGATACTAACACCATTATCCTTAAGATATTTGATATTGGTTTCACCCATCAAAAACCATAAGAGCTCGTGAATGATGCTCCTGGTGTGTAATTTCTTAGTGGTAAGCAGCGGAAAACCCTCCTGCAGATTAAAGCGCATCTGGTAACCAAAAACGCTTATTGTACCTGTACCTGTGCGGTCGCTTTTAGTGACTCCATTGTCAAGTACGTGCTTCATTAAATCATGATACTGCTTCATATAGTTCCTCTTTGATCACCTAAAAATAAAAAATCCCCAGGCCTTGAAGCGAGGGGATTTATTAAAAGTTTTAATCTCTTAGCGCAGCAAGGTGAATTGTCCGATATATTCTTTCCGGCCCTCTCCATTCATTCCCACCACTTTTATCATATACGTATAAACCCCATCCTTCACTTTCTGGCCTTTATATGTGCCATCCCAGGTTTCATTGATGTTCTTGGTGGTGAACATCAGCGAGCCCGAACGGTCAAACAGGTCCATGGTAAACGATTCTGATTTCATGCCCTGACCTTTTACGCCGAACACATCATTATGTCCATCACCATTCGGTGTAAAAGCATTTGGAATGTAAACGTTCATATCGTCTATCACATCAAGGTATTTCACAATGGTATCAAAACACATGTAATCGTTCTGAGTAACGATCATAACAGGATATTTACCGTATTTTTCATATTTACGGCGAGGACTATCGTTGTTTGTCGTATCAACACCGGTATTCGAGATCAAACTGTCCTGAGTGTCGGTTGGAGTACCTCCCTGGAATGTCCATACCTTATATACTATAGGATCGTATGCTGAAGTGGCGTGAAACACGATCTCATCGGATGTGGTCGGTTTTTCAGGTGTCCAGTAAATATCGGTGCCCGGATGCGGCTTCACATTTATAGTATACGGGTAATCATATTTACCAAGGCATCCGTTATATCCTTTCGCGTAGATGGTAAGGTTATAGTTGCCGGCTTCGGTTAACGTGTAATTGAACGCTCCTTCTTTCTGAAATTGTTTTGTACCTCCAAAATCATAAGTAGTGATGGCGGATTCTTTTTCAATTTTTGGATCGATCTTCAGCACCAGTGGCGCACACCCTTCAACTTTGTTGAGTTCCAGCTTTGGCATTGGAGGCTGCTTAACGTTTACTTCAAAGGATTGTGCTACAGAATATGAAGGGCAGGCAATGTCATACACTATAAGGTTGTACATAACGGTGCCAAGCGGAATAAATTTTTTGGATGGTCCTACAGGCGAATCCATATAAAGAGGAGGATTCCATGTGTATGCGTAATTCTCGCTGCCTCCGGTCACACCAGCTTCAAGGATCACAGTATCACCCAGACAAAGTGTGCGGCCCTGCGGTCGTAACGTAAATTCAATCGGTGTGAGCACTTCTATGGTTGTTGATGCCGAAGAAACACAAGGACCCAGCGACACAGCCAATGAGTAAGTGCCTGCATTTTTAGGCTGCACTGAAGGAAAAACAAGATCTTTTGAATTAGATGCGAATCCGGTAGAGCTGGTCCACGTATACGAATTGGCCCCGGATGGTCCTGTGACTTCCACTGAATTATTAAAACAAGCCATCACCCTGTCGGTGATCGTAAACTTGAGAACAGGATTTACTTTTAAAGATACAGTGGCAAAATTCTTACATACGAGATTGTTGGAAGTAAAATAAGCCGTTACAGTATAAATTCCTGTGGCCTTTGCATCAGGATAATATACTGTTACATTGGGACCAAAACCAACAAAGTTATTCGGACCGGCCCAGGTGTATTGAGACGCCCCGATACTTGATGCGTTCAGGTAAGCATTATCGGGCTGACACACCGGCGTTGGCGGGATCACAGAAATAGTGTTTACCGGCACCACCACGAGCTGATGCGGCAATGAAGTTGAAAGACAGGTTGCTGAAGTACCTACGTATTTGGCGGTAACATAATAGGTTCCTGAATTTCCCGGACTAGGTGTTGGGATTGACCCGGTAGGATACGGAGCCTTTTGTGAATAACCAGGGCCGAACCATTCAAATTCCGATACATTGGTTCCGCTGCTGGCTGTAAAAGTGAGTGAATTCACGCCCTGGCAAATATCAGACGGCATTGTTATAACCGGCACCGTAACGGGAACCACTGTGATATCAACTTTGGAACTTGTTGTACAGGTAATAAAATTATTGGTAAATAAAGCTGTAACAGTATAACCGCCCGCATGTGACTGGGAAACAGGATTTATTATAGGATTGCCGGAAGTGGAATTAAATCCATTCGGTCCTACCCAGTTGTAACCCACTACCTGACCTGCATTGGCAGTTAAAGCCAATTTACCACCCTGGCAAACATCTGCTCCCGGTGCGGCAGTAACGACCACAGGATTTGTAGCTACCACGTTGATGAATGTTGTTGCTTTCTGAGGGCAAAGTGCGTATGGCTGTTCACCAAAAGCGCTGTATGTATAGTTTTGGAGCGTGGTTACTGTGTAAACACCTGACATACCGGGTTTCATAGGACCAGGTACTGTATACCCGAAGCCGTTCTGAGGTCCATTTGCTCCAGCTATTTCATTGCCCGAAGGATCGAAATATTTCCAGGAAGACCCTTGGGGTCCCATAGTAGCCAGAAGATTTACTCCTCCCGCATTTTCACACACATTACTGCCGGTATTAGCAGTCAGATTGGCTTGAGGGGCAACTCCAATGGCGATGACCCCGGTCATGGTGCAACTGCCATAGGAAGTAACCAGATAAGTTCCTGTGTGGATAGGGGTAACCGGTCCGAAAGTCATAATGTTAGACGGGAAAGAACCGTTAGGTCCTGGTCCCGTAGCGGATACCGGGCCATTTGTAATGGTATAATAATTTCCACCAGGAACCGTCTCCACAGTAGCAGTGCTACCCGGACAATAAGCTGTAACTCTGGATACGAAGGTTAAAGTTGGAGGAGCAATGATATTAATTACGAAATTAATACACTGACTGGTAGGACCATTAATATTTGTGCCGTTTGCACAAAGACCAAAAGGTTGAGCCCCTACGGAAGTGTGCCGGACCGTAAAAGTAGTTTGGGTCCCCAGGTTCCCAATGCCGAAAGCACCAGGTGTTCCGGTAACGCTTAACCCTGTAATTGAGGTATTTGGCCAGGTAACGTTAACCGTCACGATCTCATTAATACAGGCAGATGTCTGTGATAATGTGACCTGCAGCTGCGCCCTGCTGCTGCCAGCTAATAATAAGATAAAAAAGAATACGAAGGAAGTTATCTGTTTTTTCATGTAAGGTCTTTTACCCGCTTAATTCCAGTTTGTAACAGGTTCTAAAAATATGAAATTTTTGCGTTTACACAAAGGTAGCAAAAACAGGGGTTTTTTGCCCTGGATTAACTAACCCGCAGCCCTCATTTACTCAACAGACCACTTGTTTATAAATTATTGGCAATGACTATTATGCCCTGCGCGCGAGGTTAAATGCTCATTTGTAGCATCCTTTAAAACATACAATATTTTTGTACCTTTCGGCGCACAATTACAACTATGAAAGGAATAATCCTTGCCGGGGGCTCTGGCACACGCCTGCATCCCCTCACCCTTGCCATCAGCAAACAGATGATGCCGGTTTACGATAAACCAATGATCTATTACCCGCTTTCGGTGCTGATGATGGCAGGCATCAGGGAAATTCTCATTATTTCCACACCTCACGACCTTCCCTATTTTGAACGGTTACTCGGCGATGGTAAAAATCTTGGCTGTCGCTTCGAGTATGCAGTGCAGGAGTTACCTAACGGTCTTGCACAGGCTTTTGTGATAGGCGAAAAATTTATTGGAAAAGATAAAGTGGCCCTGGTTCTTGGTGATAATATTTTTTATGGCGTAGGACTTGGAAGCTCTCTCAAACTAATTAATGATCCCGACGGCGGGGTGGTTTTTGCATACCACGTGAGTGATCCTGAACGATACGGTGTAGTCGAATTTGATTCCGACAATAATGTGCTGTCGATTGAAGAAAAACCGGCTGAACCTAAATCCAGCTTCGCTGTACCAGGCCTGTATTTTTATGATAACAATGTGGTGCAGATCTCTAAGGATCTTAAACCCAGTCCAAGGGGCGAATACGAGATCACCGACGTAAATAAGGAATATCTTAAAAGAGGAAAATTAAAAGTTTCCATCATGGACAGGGGCACCGCCTGGCTCGACACCGGGACATTTGCATCACTTATGCAGGCCGGTCAGTTCGTGCAGGTAATTGAAGAGCGCCAGGGTTTAAAAATAGGTTGTATTGAGGAAGTGGCCTTCAACATGGGTTATATTACCAAAGATCAGCTGATCAAAATAGCGCAGCCACTTAAAAAAAGCGGGTACGGAAACTACCTGCTGCATGTAGCAAATAACACCCTGTAATAAGGTGAAAGAATACCAGGATCTTCTTAATTTATTCGCCACCCATTTATCCCGCTATAGCAGCGGATTACAATACCGTGAACCGGTTGAACTATACGAACCGGAATCATATATTCTATCCCTTGGTGGAAAAAGAGTAAGACCTTTATTAGCCCTGGTAGGCTGCGAACTTTTTGGAAAAGATCCGGCATCAGCTCTTAATTCTGCACTAGCAGTAGAGCTCTTCCATAATTTTTCACTCATACATGACGATATTCTTGACGCTGCGCCTTTAAGAAGGAATAAGCCGACGGTGCATACCCGCTGGAATACCAACATAGCAATCCTGAGCGGGGATGTAATGCTCGTAAAGGCATTCCAGGTCTTAGCGGAATATGACGCGCCATTTTTTAAAACACTGAGCACGCTTTTACAAAAAACTTCCATTGAAGTATGCGAAGGTCAGCAGCAGGACATGAATTTCGAAAGCGCTGAATCTGTGAGTGTGGACCAGTACCTTAAAATGATCAGGTTTAAAACGGCTGTGCTGCTGGGCTGCAGTCTGCAAATGGGCGCTATGATTGCAGGAGCTCCGTTAGCGGACCAGGAACGACTCTATGATTTCGGAAGTAATCTCGGAATTGCATTCCAGCTTAACGACGATCTGCTGGATGCCTTTGCTGAAAACACTTCGTCATTTGGTAAACAACCCGGGGGAGATATCATTTCCAATAAAAAAACATTTTTACTGCTGAAGGCCCTTTCTCTTGCAGATGATAAGCAGAAAAAAGAAATAGAAAGAATTACAAGGGTGGAGAACAAAGAGGAAAAAGTAAAAGGCATGTTATCTCTTTTTGAATCCCTGGGTGTGCGCGCCCACTGTGTTGCAGAAGCCGACCGTTACACTCATAAGGCGATTGACTGCCTGGAAAAGATCACAGCCGATGAGAGTAAAAAACAAAAATTAAAGAATTTCGCTTTAGAATTATTACAACGGGAAAAATGACCTTCGCAGATTACCGTCACATTATTCCGATCCAGATCAGGTTTTCTGATGTTGACCGGCTTAAGCATGTCAACAACGCCTGCTACCATAATTACGTAGAACTTGGCAGAGTGCAGTATTTTGAAAAGGTGTTCAAATCCTTTATTAACTGGGATCACCAGGGTTTTGTGCTGGCGCGGACAGAAATTGATCATCTTGAGCAAACGTATCTTCACGATGAGATCTATTGCTGCACGCGATCGGTAAAAATCGGCAATAAAAGCCTGCACATAAAAAACTCCATCATCAGGCGAACTGAGAATGGCTGGGAAGAAACAGCCGCCATAAAAGGGGTGCTTGTTGGAATGGATTACATCAAAAACGAAAGTATACGAGTGCCTGATGAGTGGAGAAAACTGCTGGGGGAATTTGAAGGGGTTGAGTTTTAAACTAATTTCCGGTTGCCGGATATTGCAGCAGGATTCATTAACATAATGATACGCTATTACTAGTAAAGCCTGTAATCTAATAAGGTAATTTCTTAACTACGCGTGTTTTATTAAGGCAATAAGGTGAATCACGTTAATCGTTGACCGCAAAGTAATAAGGTAATAAGGTTGATCATTTTACTATGAGTTTTGTCACTAAGGTAATAAGGTGATCCCCTATTTGTGAATCGTTGACTGCACAGTAATAAGGTAATAAGGTTGATCCTTTTACTATGAGTTTTGTTACTAAGGTAATAAGGTGATCCCCTATCAGTGAATTGTTGACTGCAAAGTAATAAGCTAATAAGGTTAAGGCGTGTTTCCTTTACGTTTTGTTACTAAGGTAATAAGGTAAACAACTACCCGTGGATTATCCGCACCAGATAATAAGCTAATAAGGTCGTTTGTTTTCCTTACATTTTGTTACTAAGGTAATAAGGTAAACAACTACCTGTGGATTATCCGCAGCAGATAATAAGCTAATAAGGTCGTTTGTTTTCCTTACGTTTAGTTACTAAGGGAATAAGGTGAATTACGTTAATCGTTGACCGCAAAGTAATAAGGTAGTAAGGTTGATCCTTTACTATGAGTTTTGTTACTAAGGGGATAAGGTAAACAACTACCTGCAGATTATCCGCACCAGATAATAAACTAATAAGATAGTGTGTTCTTACGCTTTGTGACTATGGTAATAAGGCAAACAAGTAAAAGATGGTTTATGGTCTATTATTAACACCATTTACGGACGTGAAATAACCTAACTTTTACAACCAGTAATAATCCAATACGGTGGCGAAGCCCGCTTTATAACAGTTCACCAGTAATCTACGTTCGTTTGTAACCCTCCAACTCCATCTTATTACCTCACTCTAAACCCAATAATAGAACGTGGATAGCCGAACACTACCTTATTACCTTAGTAGAGGACGTCCCTCCCAATCATATTAACCTTATTACCTTATTTTGGCTGATAGCGCAATACCGGAAAGAAACGAAATTATTCCTTCCTTAACCATCCCAGAACTCTGTCGTTGTCTAATGTCCACGTACTGTCAGCAAATTTCAGATCAATAGTTTCCCGTGACTTTCCAAAAGGTCCAGGATTTTGCTGGATGATCTCCACTGACTCATCGGTAACTAATGAAACAATAGCAACGTGACCATACCTGTTGAATACTGATCCCGAGAAAATAAGAAGATCATCAGGCCGGGGTTTTGATCTTCCTCCATTTTTGTATTGCATTAAATCCCGCTTTATATTACACTCTCCGTCGCCGAGATCCTTGTCAAAGAAGTCTTTCGCATTACCGTAAGCGTCGGGCATTTTATGGTTCAAGTGCTCGAAATAATATCGCTTTACAAATTCAACGCACTGATATTTAATCCCAATGTTGTAATTATCTGAAGAAGTATTGCGGCCGCACGTATTGTCAACACCGCCATTATAATACACTACAACACCGTGGAGGCTATCTAAACGCTCACCAACTTTGTAAGTGTAATTGAGATTGATCTTTTTTGCGAGCCTGTAGGAAAAAAAGACTGCCAGTAAGATTAACAGAAAAACAATCAGGCGCTTTTTCATTTTAATGCAATGGAAAACTTACACCTTCACCCCAATCACCAGCACATCATCCACCTGTTCCTGGCCACCCTGCCATTTCACAAGGGTTTCTGCCAGATATTCTCTCTGTGCATTTGAATCCATACCGGCAATCTGCGTGAGCAGCTTTCTGAAATTACCCACCATGAATTTTTTACCGTTTGGTCCTCCGAACTGATCTGCGTAACCGTCGCTGAAAATAAAGATCTGGTCTCCTTTTTCAAGCTGCACCGTGTGGTTGTCGAAACTTGTTTTTTCACCAACAAACAAACCTATCGGGAATTTATTTGCAGGATGGATCAGCAGCTCTCCTTTACGTATGATATAAAGCGGATTAAATGCGGCGGCATACTGAAGTTCAAGAGTATCGTAATTGAGAGCACACAAGGTCATGTCCATCCCGTCCTTGGCCTGCTTACCGCTGTCATCCACACGCAATGTACTCACCACGCCATCGCGCAGCTGATCGAGGATATCAGAAGGTCTTTTTACTGAAGAATTCTTGATGATATCTTTCAGGAGGTTGTATCCCACAAGGCTCATAAATGCTCCAGGTACGCCGTGACCAGTGCAATCAACGGCCGCAAAATATACGAGTCCCTGCTTTTTTTCGAGCCAGTAAAAATCGCCGCTCACAATATCCTTCGGTTTGAAAAGAATAAATGAATCAGGTAACAGTTCTTTTACTACCGAATTATTTGGAAGGATCGCGTCCTGGATCCGTTTGGCATAGTGAATACTATCGGTTACCTGCTTATACAGGATTTCAAGTTCTTCGTTTTTGCTTTCGATCTCTGATTTCTGACGAACAACCTCTTCAGTACGCTCTATCACCTTTTGCTCCAGGAGTCTTTCATTCTCAGCCAGGTCGTCGCGCATTTTCAGCAACGCATGTCCAAGGGTATCGTCCTTGCTTAATGGCGTGTATTTTGCTTCAAAATTACCGGCCCCGGTTTCCTTTGCAAAATCTGTGGTATGATGCATAGAATGAATTAGATCATTCAGCGCCATGCCCATCTCCCCTACTTCGTCGTTGCTGGCCTTGATCCTTTCTTCAGGTAAAATACCAAGACCCATTGAAAGAAGCATTTTTTTAAGGATCTGGATAGGTTTGGTGATCGACCTGGTTGTAAATATCGCGATGAGAATTCCACCGATAACGAGTGTGAAGCCGAGAGTCTGAACAAAACGTTTCAAAAAATCCAGGGAGCTGAACATCTGCTCCACCTGGTTCTTGGCAAAAGCCTGCTTACTCGCGATGAGGGCATTGAGGTTCTTGTAAATAGTGCGGATATTGATCTCAGAGTCTTCGAAAGGTATTCGCGCCAGCAGATAAATATTAGGATCTTCGTACGATTCGGTAGAAATAAGTTGCTCCATGATATCGCTGCGGTAAACCATGAACAATGTTTCAATTCTCTGAAAGATGATCTTCAGCTGGGTTTTCTCTTCGGCAGACCATCCCCTGCTGAACTCCTGCAGGATCTTTTTTTTGCTTGGATATTCAACCTTGATGATATTCTCAAGTTCCTGCCTGAATTCGAGATCATTAAAACTCTTATTGTAGAACCATTTTGAGATGTTGGTGTGCGAACGCTGGAGAAGAAGATTAAGCTCTTTAAGCTCGGCAACGCTTGGTGTTACCTGTTCAACCACTGTTGCAGTGCGACGCCGGCTTTCGTTTACAGTGATAACAGTAAGCACAAAAGCCACTACAGTCAGCAAAATGAAGGTGGCGAAACCCAGGCCAATCCTTCTACCTATGGAAAACCGGAACTTCATTTCGGGCTGTTATTCAGGTTATCACCAGTTGTCTGTGTGACGTCAATACCCAGCTCCTTGCATTTCTTTTTAAAATCTTCCGACTTCTCAAATTCGTTCAGCATCCGGTATATGTAATACAAGGCTTCTACGGCCTTGGCATTCTTGTGGTCATTATTGTAAACCCGCACTACAAACTGTTCTCCCTGTTTTGCGAGTTTCACCATGTTTTCCTGCACTATGCCAATCTCCGAAATATCGATCTCGTAACCAATCGCCTTTGAAAGATTCACTGCCTGGTTATAATACATCAGACCCATGTTCATCAGGGCATTCGGATGATCGGGCTGTAATTCCAGAACTTTAAGCAAGGCTACTTTTGCGTGTTCACCGGCTTTTTCGTTTTTGTTATCCTTATTAAAAATATCAGCGAAGATGCTGCCTGAAGCAAGGTAATAATCCACGTCTTTCTGCACCAGGTTTGCTCCCGGATCGGCCATGAGATATACTTCCTTGTAACGGTTATAGGCAACGAGACTTTGTTCAGAATTTAATGAATCCTGGAGATACGATTTTCCAAGATTAAAATAATTTGCCGCCAGATTAGTAAGTAATTTCCTGTTGTTGTCCTTATAAACCGAATCAGGTTTTAATGCCTGTGAAACACGAATAGAAGAGATGATGGTATCACGAAGAGGAGAGTTTAGCTTAGAACGGTCGGTGCGTTTGTAAAGATCAAAATAGATATAAGCCCTGGTGGTCCAGCTGATGAAATCGCCCTTGGTGTCGGCGTGGGCAATAACGCTGTCAATAGCAAGGGCAGCCTGTTCGGAATTTTTTGCTCCCAACAGCTGCTGTGCTCGGTACAGCTTTTCTTCTTGCGCAGGCAGGCCTGCCGCCTTCATCAGAAAGACGAAGGGAAGAAGGTTTTTAAATATGTTGCGCCACTTGCACATCTTGTCAATTTTTAATTAGTCAATGTTTATTGCTGCGAGTGCTTTAAAATCATCATTGGTCTTGAGGCCGGCCTTTACGGCTGTATTTTTGCTGTATTCAAATTTCAGTTTGTTTTCAATTATTATAAAATTAATAGAGGCACCCGAACGGCAGGCTCCTGCAGTTTCAGCAACTACAAGCGCTCCTTTGTTCTTGTTCTTTGAAGCTGCTTCTGTAACAGGCTTTAAGCTTTCGGGAAGAAAATAAATTATATGAGAGGTAACAGAAGGATCGTACGAAGCTGAATTATGGATCTGGATATCCTGGTTGCCCACCTTTTTACTTTTGGCCAGGTTCTTTAATTCATTAATGAGATTCTCATTCTTGCCAACCACGTAGATGATAAAATTATCAGTCTTCTTTTTTTCCGGCCATTCAAAATACCTAGTAAAATTGTAGAGAAAAACGGCCTTGATTTTGGAGTTCACATCATAGGTTGAAGGCTGCTGAAATCGTAGTGAAATCAGGCAAAAGAGGATAATAAGATATTTAAAAGACCCAGCCAGGTGTTGTATGAACCTTACAAAGATAATATTTGCCCTGAAATGCCAAATTATATTACATATTTGTTAATTTAGCTTTAACCTCACGTTGCTCTACAACGAAAAATATAACGGCCTGCCCGATGATGAATTACTGGCTTCTTATGTGAAGTCAGATGATAAGGTATATGTGGCTGTACTTTATAACCGTTATGGCCACCTTGTTCTCGGTTTATGCATTAAATACCTTAAAAACAAAGATGACGCCCAGGATGCGGTGATACAGATCTTTTCTGACCTGCTTACCGATCTTAAAAAGCATAAGATCACTTACTTCAAAAGCTGGCTCTATGTTTACAGCAAGAATTACTGCCTGATGCAGCTGCGTAAGAGACAAAGCGCCCTTAAAAAAGAAATTGAGCTCAGGGATAATTACGAACTCTTTATGGAATCGGACGACCCCGAGCATCTTACCAATAAGGAGAAGCAGATTACCATGCTGGAGAGCGCCATCGGGGATTTGAACGAAGAGCAGAAAAAGTGCATCACCCTGTTTTACCTCGACAATAAGTCCTATAATGAGATAACATCACTGACTGGTTTTTCTCTTAATGAAGTAAAAAGTCACCTGCAGAATGGCAAAAGAAATTTAAAAATAAGAATGGAATCTTTATTAAATGAGCAAACAGGAAGAACATAACCGCTCTTTACACGACCTCCTTAAAAACAAGCAACAGGAGCCCGACGACGCTTTTGAAAAGGAAGCAAGGGAAGGTTTTGATCTGCTGGAAGATCACGAACAGGCTTTTGAACTGAAGGCTGCTACCGATGCAAGAATCAATAAGGAGCTTTTTGCACCACGCCGTGAGAGAACTGTTTTCTATTGGGCTGCCGCGGCCTCGGTGCTGCTTTTTGTGGGATTTGTTGTTTATTTCTTCAGCGATTTTTCCCGGGATGAAAAAACATTTGCCATAAAACAACCTGAAAGTAAAAAGGACGTCGCTCCGTTGCCATCACAACCGCAGATCATTACGGCACCTGCTGAAAGTCAGCCCGAAAGACAGGAAGTAAAGAAAACAATTCGCCGTGAGCCGGACCAGAAAACACAGGCAGGTGCGCGGTCTTTTGAAGCTGAACAAGCTGATGTTACCAACATGGAAAAACCAGCACTGGAAGAACAACAGGCAGCTCCGGCGGACGCCGATCAGATGGCTGCAGCAGTCAACGAACCAGCAAAAAAAGAAGAGGCGTATGTTGTAAACACCAGGCAGGATGATAATGTGAACGAAGGTAAAAGCGCGGCAGCAGCTGACCAGCACCAAAAGTCGAAAAAAGCGAAACAAGCACAGGAGCCGCCGGCTGCTTCTCCCGCCCGCATGCAAAACGAACGCATGGAAAGCGAGGTCACGGTACAGGCAACCTATCCCGGCGGACCACAGCAACTATCAAAGGAAGTATCAGAAAAGCTCAGTAAAAAAAATACTCTCGTTGAGTTTGCCGCTACTCTTTTTATCGGTGAGAATGGAAATGTTGAAAAAGTTGAATTTACGGGCGACAAAGGATTAACGAAGCAGCAGAAAAAAATAGTAAGGGAAGAATTGTTGACGTTGAAAAAATTCCAGGTAACGCCCAATAACAGTGCGGTAAGCTACGAGCTTAAATTCACGCCTTAGGTACGGCGCCGGGTCAGCTCTTTAAAAACATCTTCCATTTTTTGTTCTTCCTTATTCAGGGTGAGAACACTGAGCTGGTTGCTTACTGCGAAATCAAAGATCTCTTTGCGGATATCAGCTCCTGTAGCAGAAGTTAACTGCCAGATATTCGAATGCATATACCTTACGTGATCAACACCCTGCACCGAGCGGAGCTGCACCTCTGTAACAACATTATCAAACTCTACAGTAATGAGCTGAACGGTAGATCCGCGCCTGAGATTAACGGTCTGATCATTGGCAACAATTGCGCCTTTATCAATAATGATCACCTTATTGCAGATAGCCTCAACCTCCTGCATGATATGAGTGCTGAGCAACACTGTTTTCTCCCTGCCGAGTGAACGGATCAACGCACGGATCTCCTCAAGCTGGTTAGGATCAAGACCCGTTGTAGGTTCATCCATAATAAGCACCTTAGGATCGTGGATCATGGCCTGAGCCAGCCCAACCCTTTGACGGTATCCTTTACTTAATGCACCGATCTTTTTTTTCTGTTCGGCCTGAAGTCCGGTAACTTCGATCATTTCAGCGACACGTTTGTTCAGGTTTTTGATCTTGTAAATACCTCCCGTAAAAGCAAGAAACTCTTTTACGTACATATCAAGATAAAGAGGGTTATGCTCGGGAAGGTACCCGATATTACGACGCACATCCATACTCTGATCGGCGATAGAATAACCGCAGACCTTTGCTTCGCCCGAGGTGGGCGGAATGTAGCACGTAAGGATCTTCATCATGGTGCTTTTACCGGCACCGTTGGGACCTAAAAATCCCACGATCTCGTTGCCGGCAGCTGTGAAGCTCACACCATTAAGTGCCTTCTGGGTACCGTATAATTTAAAGATATTCTTTACCTCGATCGACATCCGGAATGAAACTACATTCTGAATACGTTGGTCTCAACCCATCCTCTGCCCCAGTCGCGGATCTCTTCTTCTGTCCAGATTCCCGGGTAAAAGATCCTTTTCTGAAAACGCGGTGGAAGATATTTTTGCCAGTTGGTACCGCCGGTAGCGGCGATATCACCGGTATTTTGCTGCAGGTAACGAACAGCGGTCTTATAATGCATCAAAGGCCAGTTCACGTTAACGTTAACGTCGAGCAGCTTCATTGCATTCACTATTTTCGGATTCTTCCTGTCTGTTTCACTCAGGGACAAATATTTTTGCCAGACATTTTTATCCTTGTATTCGTTGGCGAGCTCAATGAACTGCTTGGAGTATTTTTTTTCGAACTGCTTCAGTGTAAGCGTTTTTTTACCGGTAGCCAGCTCTGTTGCACCTTTGTTCCAGTAAATATATTCGAACATTTCTTCGAGAGGTGCATTTTTTTCCTGGAATTCAGCACGAACGTCCTTGTCAACAAGATTAATGAAATCGGTTGCACACATTTCTATCATCCGGTATTGTGCGCTCTGGAATCCGCTTGCAGGCAACAGGGCCATACGGTACTTTAGAAACTCTTCTTTATCGATCCCGTCGATCATGATCTCAAAGGAATGGGTCAATGCTTCGAAATAACGATTGATCCGCACCAGGCGATCAGCAAAAAAGTTCACATCCAGTGTATCTTTCCATCCCAGATCCTGCCCGTTAGGAGCGATGTGGCGTCCGTTATGACCAATCTGCTCAAGTTCTTTAAGTGAAAGTTTAAAATAAAGTTCGGTGATCTGATGATACATGATGAAGATATGTTCATCCGGGTAATCAGTCTTGGGGTTTTGAAGAGTCAGTAGCGTATCTGCCTGAATATAATCCCAATATGTGAGGTAATTCGATAATAACAAACCTTCCAGGTACGCGTTAAGGTCCTGCCCCATAAGGGCATATTTCTCCTGAAGCATTTGAATTTTTTCAACGACGCTATTTTCCATAGTGGTACCGGATATTTCTGTTTTCATATACTCGCGCTAAAATTACGAATTAATTACCTACGGATGCCTAATTTATCCAATGCTTTTTGGTATGCGCGGGCGTGCTGCTGGTGCTGGCGGTAGGAAGAGGAAAAACTCGAATAACCGCTCATGTCGGGCCGGGCACAGAAAAATATAAAATTGTGTTTTTCGTAGTTGAGCGTGGCATCAATTGCCTGGGTGCTAACGAGGCAAATTGGTCCGGGCGGAAGTCCCTTGAACCTGTAAGTATTATAGGGAGAGTTTATTTCCTTGTCCTTATCATAAACCCGCTGAGCATCGTAATTCCTGTTTGCGAACTTTAACGTGGGATCTGCCTGCAGGGGCATGCCCTTTCGCAAGCGGTTGATATACACCCCTGCGATCTTTCGTTGTTCGCTGGCAATAGAGCTTTCACTTTGCACGATGGAGGCGATGGTGAGAACTTCAGGGATGCTGTAGCCGATCATAGAGGCTTTTGAACGGCGGGCTGAATTCCATACGCTAATATATTTTTTCTTCAGCATTTCAATAAGCTCCTGGGCGGTAATGGCCCAGCCCAGCTCGTAACTGCCGGGCACAACCATTCCCAGCGAATTGCCGGGATCAAGCATAAAGTTTTCATGCAGTAATTTCTCATCTGTCAGCAGATCTTCCAACTCATCGGCATCCATTGCGAGCTTTTCATCCACATAGGCAACAAACTCATCCATATCGCGGATCTGCGAATTAAAAGTCAATTTTACTTTTTCCTGTTTATTGTATTTGATCAGGTTAATGATCCGTCGCAGTGTCATACCGCTATTGATCCTGAATTTTCCTGCATGGATATTCGAGTCCAGCTCCATCTTTTCTGCCAGCCAGGTAAATGTTTCACCATCATCGATCACGCCTTCACTTACCAGCTTATCCGTTATATCTTCCAGGTCATCGTTGCGCTCAATGTACAGGTACATATATTTCCTGTCTTTGAAGCTCACAGGCTGAAACAGCTTTTTATACACGATCCCTGCACCAACCACCACCAGGCCTAAAACCAGGAGGGTTATGATCATACGGTTGTTCTTTCGTTTGGCCATTAGTTTAAATTTCTCAGCGCCTCCTTTGCTCTTGAATTCACTGGATTGATCTTAATCACTTTCTGAAGGTAATATTTTGCCTGCGCATTATCTTTTGAATGCATATAAAAAGCGGCGATGTTCATTAAAAGAGTTTCATTATCAGGGTCGAGACTTTCTCCCGATCTGTACAGGCGTTTTGTTTCGGCCGGGAATCCCTGCAACAGCCGTATGTAACCCAGGTTGGTGTAGGCTGACGTGTACCGGGGATTCTCAGCTATAAGAGCCTCAAATATATTTGCTGATTCTTCAAGCTTACCTTCTGCGGCCAGCGTGGTTCCTAATTTACTTTTAAAATCCTGCTGGTAAGGGGCAAGTTTCACGCTATGTCGGAACCACAGAATTGCCTTTTCAACGTTGCGTGCATTAAGGTATGATTCCGCGATACGATAAGCAGCCCAGGCATCTTCATTTTGCAATGATCTTTTATTGAGCAGGGAGTCAATACACTTCTCTTCGCCGATATGATTCACGGCGTTGATCACTTTTGTATGCTCATTGCGGATAAAATAAATATGCACCAGTGTGCGCAGGGAGGCACGATCATTATTTACGGCTTTCAGGAATTTCAGGGCAGAGTCGAGATAGCGTCGCTCCTGTTCAAATTTTTCGTACTGGTTCACGTACGCCTTCGCCATTGTGAGCGCATCGGGATGTTTTTCATTAATGGCGTAAAGACCCAGGAACTCCCTGATTTTCTGCTTTTGTTTATCTGTAACGGGGCGCCTGATGTAGTGATCGTGAATTGTTACATGGGGAATATCACTGGAGCCTGAAAGAGGCATGTGGCATGTAACACAATCAGTCCACTTTCCAATTTTCTGATGCGCCGCCTGCAATTGTTTTTCCTGGCTTACATTTTTGCTGTGACAGTTCATACAGGCGTCATTAAAAACACTGCGATTCGTTTGCTTTACGCTAACATGAGGATTATGACAGGTTATGCAGGTCATTGCATTTTTATACGGTCGTGCGCTGTTAGAGTTTCCTGCACCTTGCAATGACTTTATAAAACAGGGACTCTTTTTAAGCCGGTCGGCATGAGATGCCATGATAAACTCGTCGTCAGCATTGCTGTAGCGGGGAAGGAACACCGACATGACATCGCTCAATTTCTGGCCCGGGCGATAATCAAGAAATGACCTGCCTTCCTTCAGAACTGCATTTCCCTGCAGGTGACAACGCTGGCAGATATCAAATTGTGCATCTATGGGTAAGCGTGCAGGATTCACGATCGAATAATCCGGGCCCCTCGAAGTGTCGACCCGCGCTCCTGTTGAACGCTCGGCAACGTGTATACTTCCCGGACCGTGGCAACGTTCACAATCAATGCCCATGGGAATGCGGCTGAATTTATTTTCTGAGCCTTCCACAAACTCCGGGTAAGCATTGTGGCAGCTCATGCACTCGAGACCGATCTTGCGCGTAAAACGTGTGTTGATGCCATTCTCAAAACCCGGTGGCAGATCCCACTTTTTCTTTTGTGAATACCAGGTCATCGGCATCTGGTTCACATATCCGTTTACTGTTTGCAGGTGTGAATTGGTATGTTGTCCAGAACCGATAATATAGTTAACCTGTTCCACGCGTTTGTGAACAGTGTCCTTTCCATCAATCCGGTATTCTTTAATATAAAGACTATCAGTTCTCCATAACGCCTGATAATGCAGGTCAGAAAATTTATCATACAGATGCGCGTGTTCAAAGCTGGCAGCCGATTTCTCCCTGCTGGCCGGTCCGAAGGAGCTTCCCATTCCAGTTTTAAGAAATGAATTATAAATATCCTGGTGGCAGCTTCTGCAGGCACTCATGCCTATATACTTTGCAGAATCGTGATGATTAAGATAAGGGGAGGCAGACTCCGTAAGCGTTGCCTTTTCTGCCGCTGGTTCAGGATCAGAGCAGGAGATCAGGAAAAGCAAAAACGGTAAAGCGTAAGCAGCCGTTCTCATTTTTTATTCTCCTCATTGATGTATTGCATGAACCATACATCCTCGTAGGTGTTTAAACCGGATCTGCTCCAGCACTTTTTAAGACCCGACCTTTCAAATCCTGATTTTTCAAAAAGCGCAAGACTTGCCTCATTGGAAGCACCAATATTTACAAAGAGCTGTTTTAGATGCAGCACTGAAGATGCGTACTGTTTCATGAGCTCGATGCACTCGGAGGCAAAACCATTTTTACGGTGTTCCTCCACAATGTATATTCCCAGGCCCGCACGGCTATGCATCACATCAAATTCAAAAAGATCAACAACTCCAAGATTCTCATCAGTTGCAACAGAACAACACATTAACCGGAGCTGTTTATTGGTGTAGATATCCTGGTGAGCAGCATTTACAAACTCTTCAAGAATAAAGCGGCTGAATGGCACCTGCGTAAAGCTGACCTGCCATAGCTTCATATTATTCTCCCACCTGTAAAGCAGATCCGCGTCTCCCGGTTCAAGTGCGCGGAGATATATAAGCCGGCCTTTTAAAAACATGAATTATAAATTTACCGATCCCCTGAATACCGCAATAGCCGGTCCTTTAAGCCAGATATTATAAAAGTTCTGTTCCAGCACTTTTTCAAAACTTACCTCAAGGTAACCACCAAGGGTTTTAATACTGCAGTTATTTCTTTCGGTCGACAGCCCTTTAATTGAAGCTACAAGCGCAGCCGCGGTAACACCGGTACCGCAGGAATAGGTTTCATCTTCAACTCCGCGTTCGTATGTCCGCACGAAAAGGTGATCTTCCACCTTTTCAATAAAGTTCACATTAGTTCCTTCCTCCCGGAAGCGATCGTTATACCTGATCTTTTTCCCTTCACCTACAACATCATAATTTGCAAGATCCTTTACGATCCTTACATAATGCGGGGAACCTGTATTCAAATAAAAATGATCCGGGGCCTGTTCGATCTGTTTCACGTCCTGCATCTTCAGCGAAACGTAATTGCCCGCGTCTATCAGCGCTTCGTGCAAACCATCGGTGGCAGTAAAACGGGCTTTCTGGCTTACGATGCCAAGATCCTGTGCAAAGGCTGTGATACATCTTCCTCCGTTGCCGCACATGCTGCTTTGATTGCCATCGCTGTTGTAGTATACCATCCTGAAATCAACACCCGGCTCAGATTCAAGCAGCATCAATCCATCAGCCCCAATGCCGAAACGCCGGTGACAAAGATTATAGATCTGCTCAGGTAATAATTGCACGGTGCCGTTCCGGTTATCGATAAGGATAAAGTCGTTACCGGTGCCATGGTATTTGTAAAACTGGATCTGCATAGTTAATTCATCCTCGCCAGGAGCTCGGAATCCATTACTCTTTCGAGTGGCCTGAACTCCCCGCCGTAAAACAATCGGTATACCTGGTCAGAAGACTTAATATAAAAGGAATTATCGAGACGATACAGGATCACGCTGAAATCCATAAAACCATAGAGCATGATCTTATTTTTAATGAAACGGTAGCCTTTGGAATTAAGAGGCGTTTTCCAGAATTCAATAAAGTAAATTTCGTCATCCATCTGGTGCACGTTGGCAAGAGCAGCTGCAGCAGAGTCTCCTCCTGAAACATTGTCACCTACCAGAATAGCTTTAATATTTTTAACTGACAATAATTCATCTGTGGCGATCTGTATGTCAGCATCATTCTTGATCAGGCTATCCACCTCGCGGTAATTGACCTTTGATGCTTTTTCGAAGTTGATCTTGAAACGTTCGCGGTTCGGTTTTTTCTTGTCTTTTTCCTGCACCACATTCTTCACCGGCTGCTGTATCACAGTAATACGCTCAGACGATGTGGCTTTGATCTTATTGAACCAATCGCTGATCTTGAAAATAAAAAATCCAACACCCACGAGCAACCCAATAGTGACACCAAAGATGAATGGTGCTATTTTCCTTCTTATTCTCATTAATTGAAAGGTAAATGTAGCAAAATTCCGAGGTATATAGGACGTGACATTTATTTTTTAAACGTGCTGAAAGCCACGCCGGTTAAGGTATGTTAAAAACAATCTGCCAGCTTAACCGCCGCATTAAATTTGTATTACAGAGTAAGTAAAACACAAATCCACATTATGAAGAAGACAGTTTCAACCGTTTTGGCCGCTACATTTGGAGGGTTCATTGCTCTCACCGGGTCACACTACATAAAATCAGATGATGCTGGTATCAGCCAGCTAAGCAATCCTGAAAAAGCTTCTATCCGGCTTGCCAACTATTCGGGCACGGGTGCGGGTAGCATGGACCCGATAGCTGTCGGGTTCACTAACGCTGCAGAAAAATCCGTTAATTCGGTCGTGCATATTAAGACGGTCAGCCAGCAGGTAAATAATCTTGCCTACGATCCGTTTGCCGAACTCCTGTTTGGACCACAGCGCCGCCAGCAGAATTTCGAACAACATGCCAGCGGCAGCGGAGTTATAATAAGCCAGGATGGATATATTGTAACCAACAACCACGTAATTGCCGGTGCAAACAAAATAGAAGTAACGTTAAATGACAAACGAACCTATGAAGCAGAGCTTATCGGTTCGGATCCAAGCACAGATGTTGCCCTTATAAGAATTAAAGAAAAAAATCTTCCATTCCTGAATTACGGCAACAGCGACGAGGTGCGCGTAGGTGAATGGGCGCTTGCAGTTGGAAATCCCTTTAACCTTAACAGCACAGTTACTGCAGGGATCATCAGCGCAAAAGGACGGAACAATATCCTCAGTGGAAATAAGAGACCCATTGAATCTTTTATCCAGACAGATGCTGCTGTAAATCCAGGTAACAGCGGAGGTGCGCTTGTGAATACAAATGGTGATCTGATAGGGATCAACACTGCCATTGCATCTAACAACGGAGCTTACCAGGGTTACTCATTTGCAGTTCCTGTCAATATCGTGAAAAAAGTGGTGAGCGACCTCGTAGAATATGGTACAGTGCAACGTGCTTATATTGGAGTAGGTATCCAGGACATTGATGCCAAATTCGCTTCTGAAAAAAATATTAAAACGCTGAACGGCGTTTATGTGAATGGTTTAACTGAAGGTGGCAGCGCTCATGAAGCGGGCATCCTTGAAGGCGACGTGATCACAGCTGTGCATGATGTACCGGTTTCATCCGTAAGTGAATTGCAGGGACAGATCAGCCGCTACCGTCCTGGTGACAAGATCAATGTGACTGTTTCGAGAAACAATAAAACTTTAGAGTTACCGGTTGTTCTTAAATCATTTGACAACACCACCAAGCTTGTAAGCAGAACCGAGCTGGAGAAAAAATCAGTTGATGCGCTTGGAGCTGAATTCCAGGAGATGGATGCAGACGAGCTTGCAGCTATGAGACTGGAGAATGGTGTAAAGATCAGCAAGCTTAATTCCGGCAAGCTCGCGCAGATCGGTATTCAGCCTGGCTTTATCGTAACAAGCATCGATAAGAAAAAAACTGCTACAGCCCAGGATATTAAAAACGCCTTGTCAGAGAAAACAGGTGTGGTGGTTATCGAAGGATATTATCCAAACGGAATGCGCGCAGCGTATAGTTTCAATTTATAAAAATTAGCTTCAACAAACAAAAAAAGCGGGACCTTAAAGCCCGCTTTTTTATTGACGAAATACGATGTACGATTGACGATTTGATTGACGATTTACGATTTGATTGTGGCCCGTGCACGGCAAAAGCCCAGTGGGCTTTTGAGCGAGGCTGTGCGTTCGCCCTGCGATCGTACATCGTAAATTGTAAATTGAATTGCAGCCGGTGCGTTGGCCCTGCAATCGTAAATCGTCCATCGTAAATTGTAAATTGAATTGCAGCCTGTGCGTTCGCCCTGCCATTGTACATCGTCAATCGTACCTCGCCCGCCATCGGTGTGTTACGGGCGGGTCCGCCTCGGGCGGATAAATTGTGTTGGCAGCAAATTTGCTACTTTTACCACGCGCGCGTAGCCGTTATGAAAGTGAGTCCCTATTTCCTGTTGCTCTTATGCTGGTGCGGATTCATGGCCGGCCAGGAACTTTCGCGCGAACAAAAGATCGATTCGTTGAGAAAAAAACTACGTGAAGATTCCACGCGGATCTTCCGGAATCCCATCGCCCGTCCTTACCTGCGGCTTGAAAACCGGCGGTCTTTTATTGTTGAAGAACGGGTAAACTTCCTGGGCTTCCAGGCAGGCGCTGTTCTATATGACAAGCATATAGTAAGTGCAGGGTATTATTTTCTTGATAAAAGATCCAAGGACGCTATTTCTTCTATAGACAACAGCGATGGTTCCATTCGTCAGTTCTCAAAGCTCAGCTATTATGTATTCTCATACCAGTACATTTTATTTAATAAAAGATTTATTCAGCTCAACACACCTCTTGAAATAGGATATGGAAATTATGCCGGGGCTTTTCTCGACAGCTCCGAGGCGGTATCCGGTAATTTCGACGGCACGTTCGTTCCCGCCGGCGCAGGACTGCAGCTTATCCTCAAACCGTTGCGATGGGCGGGGGTATCAGGAAGCGGCGGATACCGGTATGTAAAGCAGGATGCCGTGCGCGTTCGATTTAACGGCTGGTATTATTCATTCGGGGTGTGGATCGATGCACGTTATTTATTGAGGGAATTACGGTATTCCCTTCATAAAAGAAATTTCCGCCGCAGCGTGCGGGAACTATCAAATAAGGGCAAGTGGGGCTAATAGCCAATTATTTTAAAAGCCTCTTCCACTTGCGGTAAAACTTTTATCTTTGCCGCCTAAAAAATCAAGTAATCATGTCAAATACCTCAACGGTAGCACAAGGACCAGTTTCGGCCTTTATTGAAAAGCACTATAAACATTTTAATGCAGCTGCGTTAGTTGATGCCGCAAAAGGATACGTTGCACATCGTACCGAAGGCGGCAAAATGATGGTCACCATTGCAGGGGCCATGAGCACCGCAGAAATGGGAAAATCACTTGCGGAAATGATCCGTCAGGGGAAGATCGACATCATATCATGCACAGGCGCCAACCTGGAAGAAGACATTATGAACCTGGTTGCGCACAGTCATTATAAACGCGTTCCGAATTACCGCGATCTTTCGCCACAGGACGAATGGGATCTGCTTGAGAATCATTATAACCGAGTTACTGATACCTGCATTCCTGAAGAAGAAGCTTTCCGTCGTCTTCAGAAACATATTTACAACATCTGGAAAAATGCCGACAAGAATGGCGAGCGTTATTTCCCGCATGAATACATGTACAAGATCCTTAACAGCGGTGAGCTGGAGCAATATTACGAGATCGATCCAAAGGACAGCTGGATGCTGGCCGCTGCCAAAAAAAATCTGCCAATTGTTGTTCCCGGATGGGAAGACAGCACGATGGGAAATATTTTCGCGTCATACGTCATAAAAGGGGAGATCAAAGCTTCAACCATGAAAAGCGGAATTGAATACATGGCGTGGCTGGCCGACTGGTATGTAAAAAACAGCGATGGCAAAGGTGTTGGTTTTTTCCAGATCGGTGGAGGTATTGCCGGAGATTTTCCAATCTGCGTGGTGCCGATGCTTTACCAGGATATGGAAATGGAAAACATTCCATTCTGGAGCTACTTCTGCCAGATCTCTGATTCTACGACCTCTTACGGTTCATATTCAGGTGCAGTACCTAACGAAAAGATCACCTGGGGTAAACTCGATATTAAAACGCCTAAATTCATTGTTGAAAGTGATGCAACCATTGTTGCTCCTCTCATATTTGCATACATTTTAGGTTGGTAATAAAATCAACTCTTTAAAAAAAAGGCGGAAGTAAATTTTCCGCCTTTTTTTGTTGTATGCCCGCGCGTATTTTTTTCTATTTTTAAGTTCTGAAATTAAATTTTTCTTTAAATAAAATCAGCAAGTACACCGGGCTGCTGCTTCTGGCAACCTGGCTTTTAATAGGAATATTAAATTACAGGGACTATGGTGTTGGATGGGATGAAGAAGCCCAGAGGCAGGTCGGCGAAATGGCTTACAATTACGCCTTTGCCGGCAATAACGATTTCGAAACTTTTGTGATCCGCGAACATGGAGCTATCTACGAGATGTTTCTTGTGGCCATGGAAAAAGCAACCGGTAAAACCGAAAAAGGAGAAATATTCTTTCTGCGCCACCTGCTCAATCACCTCACTTTCCTGCTGGGAGCCTGGTTCTTTTTTCTTACAGTGGATCTTATCTACAGGAATAAATTTTTGGCTGCTACGGGATTCCTGCTTGTCGTTCTGCATCCCGTAATTTACGGCCACTCTTTCTTCAACAGCAAGGACCTTCCCTTTCTTTCGCTCATGATGATCGCTTTTTATCTTTTCGTAAAAGTGTACGACAATGCCAAACTATGGAATGTGGCTGCGCTGGCCTTTATGTCAGGGTTGCTTGTCAGCATCCGCCTTACCGGCCTTATGTTTATTGCGCTTACAGGATTTTATTTTCTTGTGGAACTTATCCGAAGTGCAAATAAAAAACAGGTATTAATAAACGGCATGCTGTACCTGGTCATCAGCATTCTTTCACTTTGCCTTTGCTGGCCATTATTATGGAAGGATCCAGTCGGCAACTTTTTGTGGGTGTTTTCCGTAATGGCAAAATATCCGTTCGAAGGGCTCGTATTATTTGAGGGAGAAATGATCGTTGGAAACAAATTACCATGGTACTATCTTATCAAGTGGTTCTGTATCTCCACACCTCTGGTCTTCCTTGTTGCAGGTGTAAGCAGCATCCTGCTTGTAACTATTGGATTTTTTCAGAGAAAAAAAGATTCCAAACGAACCAGGCTCCTGCAGTTAAACCTGTTTTTCACAGCCGCGTTCGTTATGCCTGTTCTTAGCATCCTGGTTTTGCACTCTGTAATATACGATGGGTGGAGGCATATGTTCTTCATTTATCCTCCGTTTGCGCTTGTAGCAGTTTTCGTTGTTTACCATCTGATGCAGCTTCAATACAAAAAGATAATTGCCGCTGCGGTCTTATGCGCTTTTTTACCCACCGTATATTTTATGCTGAGAAATCACCCGCTGCAGTTTGTGTTCTTTAATGCTCTTGTAAACAGGAATGAGCCTGAATACCTGCGTCACCAGTATGAGCTCGACTACTGGGGGGTTGCTTACAAACAAGGTCTTGAAACGATTTTAAAATATGATACGTCGAGTCACATAAAGATCTCGTCACAAAATCCTCCCTGCGACATGAACCTGGAGTTACTTCCAAAGGAACAGCGACAAAGGTTTTCGTTTGCAGTAATTGATGAGTCAGATTATTTTCTTACCAACTACCGCTGGCATCCGGAAGATTACTCTGAGCCGGCTCTCCTGAAAAAAGAATGGAGATCTGTGATCGTTCAGAACAGTTCGATAAATATGATCTACAAGATCAAAAAGTAAAACAGCTTTATTTAGTTCTGGTGATTTGATGTTTAAAATGGCCACTAACTTGCGCAGCCACTCGCATATCTTTCTGTCAGAGCGATGCCGACTGTACTTAGTGTAAAAGCGTAGGTGGCACACTGACTCTGATTACGTACAATTGGTGTAATTTCTGGAATTCGCGTATTTGTGTAATTCGTGTAATTAGTGTAAGCGACCGCGATGCCCGACTTTTTTAAACGTGCAGGCTTGCTTTTTTCTCCAGCAGCTCTTCGCTCGTCTCAACATTATCCTCGTCCTTAATACAGCAATCAACAGGACACACAGCGGCACACTGTGGCTCATCATGAAAACCAACGCATTCGGTGCACTTATCGCTTACAATAAAATATACATCCATACTTTTTGGAGTCTGGGGATCTTCGGCATCCACTTCCAGTCCGCTGTTATGTCCTTTAAAAGTACCACGCACTCCTGTACCATCGGCAAAACGCCACTCAGCGCCGCCTTCATAAATTGCGTTGTTAGGACACTCGGGTTCGCAGGCTCCACAATTAATGCACTCGTCTGTTATTTTAATTGCCATTATTTTGCTTAATTTTGATGTTCCCTGTGTGAAAGGGCGTGTAAAAATGCCCCTTAAAACAGTCCACAAATATACGATCAAATCCATGACTTTAAAACAAAGAATTAACGCTTTCGCGCAGGCGGGAGCCTTTATTCAGCGGCATTTTAACGGCAACCGTATCACCTCCGAGCTGCCACTCCATGAGGGACTCGACAAGGTGATCGAACTTGCCGGCACCTATAATAACTGGTTCATTCCAAAATTTGTTAACGACGCTCTTATCCATATTTCAGGATATCTTAATACGGGTGACCTTACCGCCTTTACGAAGGATGTTAAAGAGTCAAAACCAAGAACCGTTGCGCTTATTTGCGCGGGAAACATTCCCATGGTGGGATTTCACGACGTTATGTGCGTCCTGCTGAGCGGCCACATTGCGCTTATCAAACTAAGCACAGACGACAACCTTCTGCTGCCATTTTTCCTGAAACTCCTGTCGCACTATGAGCCGGAGTTTGACGCGCAGATCAGGTTCGCCGACGGACGTCTCAGCAACTTTGATGCGGTTATCGCAACCGGCAGCGACAATACCGCGAGCCACTTTCATTACTATTTTGGGAAATATCCAAATATCATCAGGAAGAGCCGCACATCGGTAGCTGTTCTCACAGGTACTGAAACCCGGGATCAGCTCAAGTCCCTGGGCGCGGATATTTTCCAGTACTTTGGCCTGGGATGCCGCAACGTTAGCAAGCTCATGGTTCCGGCAGGTTATTCCTTCAATACTTTTTTTGAAAGCATCGTTGATTTTGGCTTTGTGGTCAACAACAAGAAGTACGGCAACAACTACGAGTATCACCGCGCTATTTTCCTGCTCGAACAGCACAAGTTCCTCGACAACAATTTTGTGATGATAAAGGAAAGTACAGATCTCCATTCACCTGTTGGAGTGATCTATTACCAGTATTACACAAAGCCACAGGAAGTACAGGAGTATCTGAAAGAGAATACAGACCATATTCAGTGCGTGGTGGGAGAAGGGTTTATACCCTTTGGTTATTC
Source organism: uncultured bacterium (assembly GCA_966211905.1). Taxonomy (GTDB): domain Bacteria; phylum Bacteroidota; class Bacteroidia; order B-17B0; family Aurantibacillaceae; genus Aurantibacillus. The sequence continues at coordinate 13,400 of CBIHOL010000023.1, read as the reverse complement.
ACAACAGCCTGTTATAAGTGAGTTCGCCGATAAAGTTGACACCCTTCATTTTTTGGTAAATTTATGATGAATTATGGCAGGCTTATACCGCTTAATCTGTGTGTTGCTGCTGTCATCCGTAATGGCTGGCCAGGTCTCGCCACCATCTCTTCAAATCCCCTACCCGCTTTGTACCGAAAGTGCAGCTACTTTTACTGTAATAGCTGATACAAGCTTCGACATCCATTCTTATACCTGGAAGATCCTGCCCTCCACCGCTTCACTTACGGCAAATTCGGGAAGCACCGCTTCTGTCTATTTTACAAATCCCGGCACCCACCAGATCAGCGTAACTATCGAATATGGCGCGGCACCATCCTTCACCACTCTTACAAGGTCGGTGGTAATTACCCGCTCCGCAAAAGCTTCCTTCAATGCGAGCCTTACCCTGGCAGGTTATCCAAACGAGCTGCGGCTTACAAACTATTCAACCAATTTCCTATACAGCTATTGGGTGTTTGATAATGGTGCGTCGAGAGACAGCAGCTTTAATCTTGTGAAATATTATTCTCTTCCGGGATCGCACACTGTGACCCAGGTTTCAGAAGGCAACAACGGTTGTCATAATGTTTTAAGTTATGAGTTTACCATTCCTGATTCTTCAAAGATCATCCTACCCACTGTTTTTAGCCCGAATAACGATGGCATAAATGATATTTACAGGCCCATCACCACAGGCATCAGTAATCTTAAGGCAAAAGTGGTAAACCGTCACGGCGTCACTATTGCCACATGGGAAGAAGTAAAAGGATTTTGGGACGGTTATACCATCAGCGGGGAGCCATGCGATGAAGGCGTTTATTTCATTTTATTGCAGGCCACTGGTTTTGAAGGTACGCGGTATTCCAAAAACGGAACCATCACTTTAGTCCGCTGATATTCTACAGGTAAACAACATATCTTTCAGTTACGGACCACAATCGTTATTTAAGGGGATCTCTGACATCAACCTGACCCTCGGGGCCGGTGAAGTGCTTGCCCTTGTGGGAAAAAGCGGGAGTGGCAAAACAACAATTGTAAGGTGCATCTATGGACTCGAAGACCTTGAAAGAGGCGAGATCATTTTAGACGGTGAGCCGGTCCTTGGTCCTGCTTACAATCTTATTCCCGGCCATGAACATATGCAGCTGGTAAGCCAGGATTTTCACGTGCTTGACAATCATTCGGTGGAAGAAAACATCCTCGATAAACTTATCGGTTACACGGATGAGGAAAAACAAAAAAGAGCACAAACTATCTTAAAGCTTCTTGAGCTCACCGCTATCCGTAGCATGAGAACAAAGAATCTCTCGAGCGGTCAGAAGCAGCGGGTGGCCATAGCGAGGGCTCTCACTATTTTACCTAAAGTGTTGTTGCTCGACGAGCCCTTCAGTAATCTCGATAATCTTTTAAGCGAAAAATTATTCAGCTTCATCATAAAGGAAGTACGAAAACAAAAAACAGCAGTGATCCTCGTTACTCACCTCGCTGAGGAAGCGCTAAAACATGGAGACAGGATAGCTGTGGTTGACAATGGCAGGATCATTCAGGCCGGAGAAAAATGGGAAGTGTATTACAACCCGGTCAGCCCGCGTTTGGCCGGACTGCTTGGAGATTATAACATCATAAAAAAAGAAGACCTCAGCAAGGGGTCAAAAGCCATAAAAAAATCGAAATTATTTCTGCGGCCCGATCAGCTGAAGAAAGGTTCAGAGAAAACCAATGACCTGCAGGTCACTATACTAAATTCTGCCTTTAACGGTAAATGTTTCGAGATCCTTTGTGAGACCCGCACGGGGGGAACCATCAAGGTGTATTCATTCAGCGAAATACTGCCCGGCAAAAAAGCGTTTTTCCTAATTGGTTAGTGATTACCTGCGTGAAGGTTTATTGTTCTTCCTCGGCGCAAATTTTTTTCCTGAAGAAGAACCTTTCCGACGATCATTATCACGCCCTTTGTTTGCTTCGGGATCATACACCGGTTGAGCTCCAAGCTCAGGAGGAACGGTCATTTTAGGCACTTCAAGTCCCATCAATGCTTCGATTCTTGCAAATTTTCCCTGGTCACGGGGATTGATGAACGTAATTGCCACACCAGCTTTTGAAGCTCTTGCCGTACGTCCGATCCGATGGATATAATCTTCCGGATCTCCGGGTGCGTCGTAATTTACTACCAGACTGATACCGTCCACATCAATACCCCTGGAGAGAATATCGGTGCCGATAAGAATATGCAGTCTCCTCGCTTTAAACTCACGCATGATCTCCTCGCGCTCTGCCTGCTCAAGGTCCGAATGAAATGCCTTTAAGGAACGGTCAATGATCTTGATCTCCTTTTCCAGCTTTTTCACGTTTTCTTTGGTGGCTGAAAAAATGATCACACTCTGGTAATCATCATTCTTAAGAAGATGCTTGAGCAATGCCTCTTTCTGATTGTCGTACACTGAATAAGCCTGCTGCACAATACCGGCCGCCGGCTTGCTGATAGCAATATTTACCTGTTCTGCGTTGGTGGTGATCTGGTTGGCCAGGGTGCGGATCTTTGGCGGCATGGTTGCCGAGAACATGATCGTTTGCCTTTTCTTCGGCAGGTAATTTATAATTGTTCGGATATCGTCAAAAAAGCCCATATCAAGCATCCTGTCAGCTTCATCAAGGATGAGGTGCTCGAGGTGCTCAAAATTAATGTCGCCTGCCTGCAGCAATGCTATCAAACGTCCCGGTGTGGCGCAAACTATGTCTGCTCCCTCGCGCAACGCGTGTTTTTGCTTTTCCCAGGTGATACCATCATTACCACCATAAATTGCAATTGATCCTACCTGGCAGAAGTATCCCATGCCATCGATCTGCTGATCGATCTGGAGAACAAGTTCACGGGTAGGTGCGATTATAAGGGTGTTAAGGTGACGTGTTTTAGCCTGGAGAATATGGTTGATCACCGGCAACAGGTAAGCCGCTGTTTTACCAGTGCCTGTCTGCGCGCAGGCAATTAGATCTTTGCGCTGCTGGATTACGGGGATTGCTTCTTTCTGAATGGGCGTGGGCTGCTTATAACCCATGCTGTATAATCCTTCCATCAGGGAAGGATCAAACTTAAAATCGTCGAATGTCAAAAGTTGGAAAAATAAGAATGTAATTAATTAAGTGTGAAGATACTCGTTTTATGGCAATAAAGGGTGTCACAGCGCCATTAAATAATATCTTTTGGCAATTGGTCCTCGCCTTCAGCGTAGTGCTCGCGGGGCTGCACAGGGGGCCTTTTCTTTTTGCGATTCATACGCATCTGCAGCACATCCACGAGGAAGGCAAAGGCCATGCTGAAGTAGATGTATCCTTTTGGAATTGCCACGCCAAATCCTTCGGTTACCAGGGCAAACCCGATCACCAGCAGGAAACAAAGTGCAAGCATCTTAAACGCTGGATGCCTGTTCACAAATTTGCTGATCGGCTCGGCAGCAAAGATCATAACACCCACGGAAACCACCACTGCAACATACATCACCCATACCTCACGCACAATTCCAATGGCTGTGATAATAGAGTCTATTGAAAATACCACGTCCATAATGAGGATCTGCAGCACTACCTGACCGAAAGAATGCACTTTGAGCTCCCTCGATACATCACCATCCTCGCCTTCCATTTTATGAAAGATCTCTTTACTGCTCTTATACAACAGGAACAAGCCTCCCAGGATGAGAATAAGATCCTTGGCGGAAATGCCTTCACCAAAAACCACGAAAAGATCATCTTTCAGCTTTAAAATAAATGAGATGATGCTTAACAGCAAAAGCCGCAGAACCGCAGCGAGCAGTAAACCTGTCCTCCGTGCTTTTTTCTGACTGCCGGCAGGTAATTTGTTGGCGATAATTGAAATGAAGATCACGTTGTCGATCCCTAAAACAATTTCAAGACCTATTAAAGTAATGAGCGATATTATTATTTCGTAATCCATAATGAAGCGTTGAAGTTAGGCACAATTAACGGGTCCTTGTGAGATGATAGTTAAAAAAAAGAAAATGAGTTTAAAGAAAACGCCGGCATGCACCGGCGTTATCAGTAATATAAGTTGAATATCTTAGAAAGCGTAACCCAGGCAAAGTCCAAACGCCCTGATGCTGCGCATGGGTAGATTGGGGATGGTTACTTTTGCTGAAGTTGCAGTAGTTTCTACCACCGGCTTGCTTCCGATAAATGAAGCGGCCGCAAATTCTCTCTCCAGCTGTTTTTTAAGTTCATCCTGCGCATCCTGGTCAAGGGTGAAGCCCTGACCATCGGCACGCATTTCAAGGTCCGCTTTTCCAAATCCTGCCCCGATGATCCACCAGTCAATTGAAAAATGGTCACCGATTATCCATTGTGAACCTATCATCAGGCCGATTGTATTTCCTTTATAAGTTACCTTCATGTCATAACCGTATTCAACATTCTTTTTGGTAACGTCATCGTAATAAACATCGTGGTAGCCCGAGGTGAAAGTGAACCTGGCGTACCTGAAATAGGGTGCCAGGTAAAAACCGTGCGGGGCCTGGTGCTCTTCTTTTGCTCCGGGATAAAAACGAAATTCGGGCGTGATGGCAAAGCCTTTTAACTTGGTATCCCTTAAACCTTCCCCGGTAGGATCCTCTTCTGCAAAATATTTAGGTGCTTTTTTCGGCAAAAGGAAATGGGCGCCCAGCGCAAAACTCATGTTCTTATGAAACCCATATTCTCGCTGGAAGGCGAGCGTTCCAAGTAAGAGCTGTGACACGTTCATTTTTACAACAATGTTGGCCTGGCCTTCAGAATTTGCCTGCATTTTCCGTGCAAAGCTCAGCTTGGTCACGGGAATCCCGGTGTGCTCTTTTTTTGGGTCTGAGGGTTCGCCGGCCAGCATCACCGTGGTTGACGCAGCCAGAATGACAGATAGAATTTTTTTCATTTTCTTTTTGGTTTGCACATACAAGATTGCTCCTTTTCGGGAAATCAACAAGTGCAAAAGCCGCTTTTCGATCAAAGTTATTGAGACTCCTTTCTGGAAAACTCCAAAAAAAAACCCGGCTCATCACCGGGCTTTTTAAGAACTGTAAATATTATTTGGCGTATCCCGTCGCCCGTACCTCGCGGATCACGGTCACCTTTACCTGACCAGGATAGGTCATTTCGGTCTGAATGCGTTGTGAGATCTCAAAGGCAAGCTGCTCAGCACGGGCATCTGTAACTTTATCGCTCGACACAATTACACGTACTTCCCGTCCTGCCTGGATAGCATATGTTTTTTCCACACCATCGTAACTTAATGCAAGCGCTTCAAGATCTTTCAGACGTTTCATATACTGTTCGGCGATCTCGCGGCGGGCTCCTGGCCTTGCTCCACTAATAGCGTCACACACCTGGATAATAGGTGAATAAAGCGTGGTCATTTCTATCTCATCGTGGTGGGCGCCAATGGCATTAACTACTTCCGGTTTCTCCTTATATTTTTCGGCGAGCTTCATACCCAACAAAGCATGTGGTAATTCCGGTTCATCATCGGGCACTTTCCCTATATCGTGTAATAGCCCGGCACGTTTGGCCACCTTGGGATTAAGTCCCATTTCGCTGGCCATAATTCCGCAAAGGTTGGCTACTTCGCGACTGTGCTGTAATAAGTTCTGCCCGTAAGAGGAGCGGTATTTCATACGTCCTACCATACGGATAAGTTCAGGATGCAGACCATGGATACCAAGGTCGATACAGGTGCGCTTGCCGGTTTCGATGATCTCTTCCTCCAGCATTTTCTTGGTCTTTTCAACCACTTCTTCAATACGCGCCGGGTGGATCCTGCCATCTGTTACCAATTGGTGAAGCGCCAGCCTGCAGATCTCACGTCGTATAGAATCAAAGCAGCTTAATGTGATGGCGTCAGGGGTGTCGTCAACAATGATCTCAACCCCGGTCGCAGCTTCAAGAGCACGTATATTTCTTCCTTCACGCCCAATGATCCTTCCCTTGGTCTCGTCACCCTCGATGTGGAAAACTGAAATTGAATTTTCGATAGCCGTTTCAGTGGCCACGCGCTGAATGGTCTGGAGCACGATCTTTTTAGCTTCTTTATTCGCCGTAAGTTTTGCTTCCTCCATAATGTCTTTAACATATACCATGGATTGGGTCTTTGCCTCGGCTTTAATGGATTCAATAAGCTGGGTCTTGGCATCCTCAGCTTTTAATCCGCTGATCTTTTCAAGCATTTCTACCTGCTTGCGATGTCCTTTTTCCACTTCCTCGAGGCGGTTCTTATAAAGGTCGGTCTGCTGAACAGCTTGTTGCTTTGCCGTTTCAAGCTCCTTTTCCTTGCGGTTAACCTCCTCTATTTTCTTATTGAGCTCAGTCTCTTTTTGTTTGGCCTTGTTCTCCATCTGGTTCAGATGGGAGTTCTTTTCCTGTACGCTTTTATCATGCTCTGACTTAAGCTGTAAGAATTTTTCTTTTGCCTGGAGGATCTTTTCCTGACGGATAGCTTCAGATTTCACTTCAGCTTCTTTTATCATGTTCTCCCGTTCCTTGGAAGCGCTTGCGTTCAATTTGCTTCCTGCTATCAGGAAACCGGCAACGACTCCTGCAATCAGGGCGGCCGCAATAAATATGATGGTCAATACATCCATTTTTTCAGTAGGTATTATTAATTAAAAAAAAAACGCACAAACTTCCATCCGCCGGAGCGATAAGAAATCTGTGCGTGAAATATAAACTTACGTTTATTCCTCGTCTGTGGTCTTGACATCGCGGAGATGGTTCTTCAACATCTCCTCTACATCAGTGAATAAGAGCTTTAAATGACTTAATTCCTTCTCGGCAAGGTCGGCTTTCTTGTATAGTTGCGATACCAGTTGCAACATTACCATTCCCAGCACTTCCTTTTTATCCTTAATCGCATAGTTCCTTTCAAATTCCGCGATCTTATTATTTATCAACTTAACGGCCTCTTTAATGTTCTGCTCGTCTTCGGTATCTACCTTTAATGGATAAACACTTCCGGCGACCTCGACTTTTATATTTACTTCGCTCATTTAAAGAGGGCGCTAATTTTAAGCACTTAATAAAGCTATGCACTTGTCAATTTCACGCACCAAATCGTTTATTTGTTTTTTCATCGAAGAATTTCCATCCTCCTCAGAATTGCTCGCTAATATAACATTCTTCCGGTGATTATTCAAAGAAGTGACATCAATCCGCTCACTCTCAATTTGTTGGGATATAGTTCCCACCACATCATTCATTTTGAGCAGCTGGTTGGCCATTTGCTCTTTGTCCTCAAGTAACATCAGGCGCTGTTCCGAAAGGCTTTCTATTTCTTTATATAAACGACCTATAAATACTTTCTGCTCAGCCGCTTTAGGATCTGAACGCAGCTCCGTGATCTCATTTTCAAACGCAAGGTTCTGTGCTTTTATAACGTCAAGCGCTGCATTTAACTCTGTTACAGTATCCTGCAATGCGCAAAGTTCCGTTAACAAATGCTGCCTTTCTGAATCAGCCTGTTCATAACCCTGTTGCAAAGCTGTGAATTGATTGTTAACAGCCTCCGAGCTCTGAACCTGCTCCTGCAAACCGAGAATTTCTTTCTTTAATAATATGATCTCCTGGTTAAGCGCTGCGTTATTTGCCTCGAGGTTGGTGACCTCGTAATTTTTAATATTAAGGGTTTCTTTTAATTCCTCTGCTCTTGCGACACTGTGATTTTTTACCTCGTCAAGCTCAGCTTTCAGCAAGGTGTTCTCAGCTTCCAGTACTTCGATCTTTGTATAAGCGTCTTCTATCTCACTGATGATATTACTGTTTTCAACCAGTAATTTCTGAAATTCCAATTCCTTTGATTGTTGCTCACTTGTGAAACCTGCTTCTAGTTCCAGTTTCTGGATCTCTGCCTGATTTTTACTGATCTCCAGCAGGTTCTGCAACGAGCTGATGATCTCCTGGCTTTTTACCAGTTCAGATCCGCGGCTATCGGCCAGCTGTTCTGAAACACTTAAACTATTAGTAGTGGCTTCAAATACCTGACTCAGGTTGCTGAGTTCCCCGGTAAGTTGATCCACCTGACCCTGCAGCTCATTCACATATTCGCTGTGTGCCTGGTTAAGTGCAAATACCTGGCTGGTGAGCTCGCTTACTTTTTCATCATTTGATAAAAGTGCATTTTCTTTAATGGAAGTTATTTCCGTGTCCAGGTTCAGAGCGCGTTCACTTTCATTGCGTAACTGCAATTCCAGTTCTTCGATGCGCTCAGAAAGTGCTTCCATTTCGGAGGTCCTGGTGTCGAGATTCACAGTAAGTGCCGTGATCCTGTTGCAAGCCTGTTCGTAATCGAACCTGGCTTTTGAAAGTTCTTCATCCAGGCGGGAGTTCTGACTGTTGGAATGGATAAGGGTATTAGAGAGTTTCTCTTCATACTCATTAATAAGGGTGGCAATGCGCTGCTCATAATTCAAGGTGGTTTCCTGCAGAAGCACTTCGTGACTGTCCCTGAGACCCTGCACCTGTCTTTCAAACGAGGTGTGCAGTTCTTCTGATGAGGACGACATCAATAATTGCAGTTCCTGGATCTGGCTTTCATAGCTGTTCTTAAGGGCTTCCTCGCGTTCGTTGTAATCGGCCGATAAGGCAGAAATATTAGCGTTAAAATTCGCGGTGAGTGTGCTTCTTTGTTCTTCGAGAGCTGAACGCAGTGTGCTTGATTCAATGCTTACCTGCTCTTCCAGCTCCTGGTAGCGGTGGTTAAATTCTTCTTCTATCTGCACCAGTTTTGCCTGGTGCGTTAACTGGATCTGGGCTATTTCTTCGTGACTGGCCGATGAAATATTAGCAAGCATCTGGTTGTACACCTCTTTTGCATTCTCAAGTTCCGCTTCGTGGGTCAGTTTAAGGGAGGTGATCTCTTCTTCGTGACTCAAAACAAGCGCCTGTTCCTTTTCGGCCCAGTTGTTGGTGAAAAAAGTAAGACGGCTTTCAAACTCATCCTTGATGCCGTTTTCCTTGTAAAGCGTATCATTTTTTAATTCTGCGATCTGCTGTGTAAACTCGAGGGTGGTACGTTCAAGGATCTCCGTAGATTCAGATTTGATCTGTTCGATCTTAGCTTCGTAGGAAGCTGTTAAGCTGTTCAGGTCCTCACGCAGGGTCTGGATCTCATAGATCCTGGTTTCGATCTCTTCCTGCTTGCTGCGGAGCTGCTCGTCGATGGTGCCTTTTAATTCCTTAAACGCGCTGAGTTCCGATTTGTAAGAAGTATTGTCGCGCTCAAGAACTGTAAGCTTGGTGTTTAAAACATCGATAGTCACCTGCAGACGCTTACAATCTTCATCACGGCGGATAAGCTGATTGCGGTAGTCGCTCAGGGAACGTTTTAATTCATTAAATTCTTTGCGAAGGGCTATATCGTTATCTAAAACCTGCTGTAATTCAGTTTTGAAGGAGTCTACGTTCATGATAGTTGTTTGATTTTGATAAAATTAGTTAACCCGATCCATGGCTGAACATGAGGAACTTACGATGAATAAACAGGGACCTGTTAATTAACGGAAGGGTTTTGAGGCCAAGGCTGTTAATAGCGGCTGGGGCCAAAAGCCACGAATAATGGGGCTCCGGCGGGGTTTTTTTGCAGCTCTTTTGGTTGATACGGAATGTGGCGATCCACGTAAAACCCTTGTCTGACGAGCATTTCAGGCTATCACGTTTTTTAACGCCACTATTTGAAAGAAAACCATAACTTTTTGCCGTTTATTGCGTTTAACCACAATAATGGCCCCCAACTTTGGGCTTTTTTATCTAACTTTACATCTTTAAAACCTATATCCGAGAATGAGGCAACTAAAAATTACCAAATCAATTACCAACCGCGAAAGCGCGTCTCTCGATAAATATCTTCAGGAAATTGGCCGTGAAGAATTGATCACCGCTGAAGAAGAAGTTATTCTCGCGAAGAAGATCAAGGACGGCGACCAACGTGCGCTTGAAAAATTGACACGCGCTAACCTGCGTTTCGTAGTTTCTGTTGCAAAACAATATCAAAACCAGGGTCTAAGCCTTCCCGATCTTATCAATGAAGGAAATCTTGGTCTCATTAAAGCAGCCCGCCGTTTCGACGAAACACGCGGATTTAAATTTATCTCTTACGCCGTATGGTGGATCCGTCAGAGTATCCTCCAGGCATTGGCTGAACAAAGCCGTATCGTGCGTTTACCACTTAACCAGGTTGGTTCATTAAATAAGATCAACAAAGCTTACAGCAAACTGGAACAACAATTCGAGCGTGAACCAAGCGCCGAAGAACTTGCAGATATGCTAGATCTTCCTATTGACAAGGTTAGCGACACTATGAAAGTGAGCGGCCGTCACGTTAGTATGGATGCTCCATTTGCAAATGGTGAAGAAAGCAGCCTTCTCGACGTGCTTGTGAATCTCGATTCACCTAAGGCCGATACAGGTCTGATGAACGAATCACTGAGCCGCGAAATTGACCGCGCACTTAGCACACTTACTGAAAGAGAACGCGACGTTGTAAAATTATTTTTCGGCATCGGCTTAAATCATGGACTTACTCTTGAAGAGATCGGCGATAAATTTGATCTTACCCGCGAACGTGTTCGCCAGATCAAGGAAAAAGCGATCCGTCGCCTGCGTCACAGCAGCCGGAGCAAATTACTCCAGCAATATTTAGGTTAAACCCCTTTATAACCCGGCCAGCAGCCGGGTTTTTTTATTCCGTATATTTTACCACAGAGTCACAAAGATTTTCACAGCGACACAGTTAGAGGCAGACATCGGAACATCTCAATCAGGTTGCCCGTGCGTGGGACGCTGTGTCCGTTGTGGGAGCGTGTGACACCAAACACTCTTTGTGAGACCACGAAGTGGTCTTTGTGGTTAAGCTGACGTTGGTTACCCGGTTTATAGCCGGGTTTTTTTATTCCGAACAGTTAACCACAGAGACACAAAAATTTTCACGGAGGCACAGGTAGAGGCAGGCCTTGGAATATCTCGTTTAGGTTGCCCGTGCGTGGGACGCTGTGTCCGTTGTGGGAGCGTGTGATACCAAACACTCTTAGTGAGACCACGAAGTGGTCTTTGTGGTTAAGCTGACGATGGTTATCTTAGCCAATTTTAAAATGCAGCGACTCAAACAATTTTCCGGTATCCTGGTTTCTGTTTTACTTGGACTGATCTTTCTTTATTCAGGCTACTCCAAGCTGTTTCCAATTATCGAAACATTTGAATTTACTTTTGTAGATATCCATATCGCCAACTGGTACACTGCTCCGATCATGGCACGTCTTATTATCGGTCTTGAGATTTTTCTGGGCCTACTGCTGATAACAAATTTTAGGTTACGCAAGCTCACTATTCCTGCTGCAGCCGGCATGCTGATCTTTTTCACTATCTATCTTATTGTGCAGATCGCGGTAAGCGGAAACGCTGGTAATTGCGGCTGTTTTGGTGAGCATTTAAGAATGACGCCCTTACAGGCAATCATCAAAAATGTTATTATGCTGCTTGGTTGTTTTTGGGTGTACAGATCTTTCGCAGGGTGGGATCACAGTTTCGGGGGTGTAATGTCTGCGTTTATGCTGGTAACGGCAACGGCATTTTCGTTTGTGATCAACCCGATCGATTATACCTATTCATCCAACAATCTCCAGGAAAAAGTTAATTATCCTCTTGAGGTTGATCTGCTTTATAATAACGACGACAGCGGTAAAGTGGAAACGCCCAGGGTTGATCTGCGAAAAGGAAAACATGTGCTCGCATTCTTAAGCTTAACCTGTCAGCATTGCAGGATAGCGGCAAAAAAATTCAGGATCATCAAAAAAAATAATCCCGGTCTGCCCATCTATTTTGTTCTGAATGGCGATCGTGAGAAGCTGAAAGATTTTTTAGAAGATACAAAGGCGGATAATATTCCCTCGAGTTTTTGTCTCGGCAAGACCTTTGTTAAGCTGGCCTCCGCGCATTTACCGCGGATCTATTATATCAATGATAAGATCGTGGTGAAGAAGGTGGATTATTTTGAGCTGAATCAGTACGATATTGAAAGGTGGATAGCAGAGTAAATTGTTTTTCTTCAGAAACCAGCCTAATCGTCAATTATAGCTGCGGTTAGTCTTCGAAATTCATCGCGTCCCTACGGGACTCGTTTCTTGCTTTTATTTTAGTTCTAACAACATTTGATCCCTACGGGATCGCATGTTGATATTGTTCATCAGACTAGTGCGCAAATAAAAACAGCTGACATAGATCGCAAGTTCAGAAAAAACAAGAAAAATTTATAGCCGATTCGTTTCGAATATAAACATTGAGCCCCGTGAGGGGCTTAATGTTGTTAGAAATCATGTTAGTCCATAATTTGGAGTCCCGTAGGGACGAAATGTCGCCCCGAACTGCAGAACCTGACATAATCTCAATCTATCCTGCAGCTATACCGCACCTCCAGATCGGTCTCCCCATTCTCAAATTTCCCATCCTTGGTCCCCGCCTGATGTTTGACGGTGATTGTCAGCGGCCTTAAAGCACCGGGAGTTGCAGTTGTCCATTTTGTTTTCAAACCGAGCGGCAGACCATTATCATCCTTGTCGAGATATCCAATAACGATATTCGCGTCTCCCATTTTCACCGTATACGGATCAGACATTAAAATCGAATTGGATGAATGCGCATAAAAGATCATATGTTCATCTGCATGCTCGGTTATCTCACGCGAAACGGTATCAGCGGGAGCTGTCATTTCATTCAACAATACTATTTCGCAATAATAAATCGAATTTGCTTTCAACATAATCACCGAGTCGCTTTGTGTAGCAGCATCCGGACCATAATACGCGCCTCCGTTATTCATGTCCCCGTCATTATCACGCAAAACATAATTCTTTACTGCACCCGTTGCCGAATCGGTGAAAATAATTTTAAAGGTGGTGATCAGCTCTTCCGCCTCTGGAGGCAGCGGTGGTTTACGGGGATCGCCGTAATCTCTTTTGCAACCAGCAAAAACGAACAATACAGAGGTTATTATGATCAGGAATTGTTTCATTTTTTATCGTACAATACAAATGGCATTTTTAAACGCAGCCATACGTTGGTTCCTGCGGCATCATTAAAATAACGGAACCTGTCGAGGTAATCGCGGTAAACGGCATTGGTTAGATTTGAAACACTAATGCTAATTGTTAACGGTTGTTGTTTTAACTGGATCGTTGTGCCTGCACTTAAACCCAGTAAAAAATACTGATCAGGCGGAGGCAAAAAATCGAGTTGTTGTGGTACCCGCGTTTGTTTGGTGACATAGGTAATCACAGGCTCTATATACATATTCTTAAATGCCCGCTTATCAGGCAGTGAAAAAGTAAGTCCTGCTTCGTACTTGTCTGCAGGCA
>CBIHOL010000022.1:0-48788 GCA_966211905.1 uncultured bacterium | reverse complement strand
GAACCAGTTCCAGGCCTCGAACAACGAAGAGAAAATGCTGGCAGCCGATAAATTCGGTAAACAGTTAGGAGAGTTAAAAGAAGATGTAAAAGTACTCACCTACTCTCTTGAACTGGCTGACAAACGTGAGAAAAAACTACAGGATGAAATTGAAGACTGGGCAGGTCGCGCTGGTAAAGAGGTTGAGCAGTCATTAACAGGCAACAGGCAACGTTTAAATATCATTGAAGAAGAGCTTTCTATTCTGAACAAGAAGAAGAATATGCTCCTGAGTGATTTTAATACTCAGATCGATAAACTTAAGGCGTACAATGATGAGCGTCTTTCAGAATTAAAAGAACGCCAGGAAACAGAAATTTCAGAGCTTGAAGTGGAGAAGAAAAACCACGTTAAGGAATTTGAAAGTAAGGAAGATGAGCTGGCGAAGGAGAAAGAAAGCAATTTCAAGAGCAAGGGAGTTGATGCGAAACAACTTAAAAATGTGGAAGGTCGCATGAAAGAGCTGCAGGAGGCTTTGAAGGAGATCGAGCAGTATTCGCAGATCATCAGTGATTACCTTAAAGACAAACGTGAGATCTTTGATAAACTTCCTGACCTGATCCAGAAAAAAGAAGAGTTTGTAAAAAGTAATAATGACCTGGGTAACCAGCTGGAAGAAGCTACCAGAAAATTCAACATGAAACGTATGGAGCTGAACAAGCAAAAACGTGCGTTTGATGAAGAGCTGATCGACTTTAACAACGGGATCAATTTCTATAGCAATAACTTCCGTGAAACTCCGGTGTACACCAAGTATTCTGACATTATTGAGCGTGCTGAACCAAAACGCACAAACTATAATATCATGGATCTCTGTACTCAGTTACTGAAAAATGATTCGCACTTTAACGAGGAGTATGGCGCATTCCAGCGTTATGTGAATGAGTTTGCAGGAAAGTTCAGGATAGATAATCACTTTAACTTTGTGATCCGCAACGATGCCACTCAGGGTGAATACGAACGTTTTGCGCAAAATTTGCGTTCATTCATTAATGAGAATAAGATTGAACTGTCGATAGCTGAAACTGCGACGCAGATCGGTCTGGTTACCGACAGTATAGCTACAAAAGTAAAAGAGCTCAGCGGGCAGAAAGAAAAGATCCAGCATATCATCAGTTTGATTGCCGAGGACTTTAAGAAGGCAGAGTTTGAAGAGAGTAAACTGATCGAGTTCATTAAGATCCGTCTTGAGGAATCGGACAACAAAGTGTATCGTTTATTAAAACGCATCCAGGAATTCCGTGAGGAGAATGGATTGATCTATAACGAAGGGTTGTTTAATACCGATTTTGCTACCGGTCAGAAGCGTGAGATCAGCACACGTGCTGTGAAATTACTTGAGCAGTTACGTAATGCTATTAAGGAACAGGAGCAGGAAGAGATCAAATTACAGGATCTCTTCGAGTTGAAGTTCAACATTAAAGAAGGTATGAACGAGACCGGCTGGACACATAAGATCGATAGTATCGGAAGTACCGGCACCGACATTCTTGTGAAAGCGATCATATATATTACCCTGCTTCACGTATTTATAAAAGAGTCATCACACCGCAGCAGCAAGGATTTCAAAGTACATTGTATCATTGATGAGGTTGGACAGATCTCAGCGCACTACCTGCGTGAGCTCCTGCGATTTGCGAAGAACAGGAACATTATGATGATCAACGGTCTCCCGAATAAATCGGGACTCGAAAGTCACTATAAGTATACCTACCAGTTCCGCCGCGAAGAGGGTAATAATGTGAGGATCTTTCCTAGCATTGTTACGGAGGTTGAGGCGTAACGACTGTTACCTACACATTCAGTACTGAAGTAAAACTTAAATCATGAGTTATGAGGAAGACTTTGTCTGGTACTGTGGCCATCTGCTTGTTTTTTTGCTGTGGACTGTCGCTGAAAGGCAGCCGGATACAATCCGCGGATTCATTACCTGCGGATACGACAAGACATCCTACCCGATTTTTTGAGCTTAGTATAGGGCATACATTGCTTTTTATTTCTGAAACACGGTTAGAAGAAGTACGAAAAAACGCATCGATAGTAGTTCCAACCAACGCCATGCTTTTTTTCGTTGAATTCCGTCCCGTTAAAAAACTCAGGATCCCGTTTTTTGTCAATATTCCCACCCAGTCAAAACAGTTCATAGTAGACAACAAGGTGGTGAGTGAACGCGCCTCACCTACTTTTGGTACAGGACTGGAATTCTGTGTATTTACTGTGCCGATTGGCAAAAAATCGAAGGTGGAATTTGAAGCCGGACCACTGGGGAGTGTATTACTGGATGAGAATAATTCACTTCGTTTTGCACCGGTGCTGGCGGGGCGTTTTCGTTTTTTAAAGAACCAGGATTTTGTGATCTACATGGGCACCAGTTATTCGATAGGTGTAGATGCGATGGGTGTGTTGTTTGGGACGGGGTATATTTTTTGATATCGGAAAGAAAAGCTGCAGGATAGTTGAACTCCTGCGGAGTTCTACATCTGGGTATCACACGTTAACCACCTTGAACTCCTCCGGAGTTCAATCACGTCATATAAAATGAACGTGCACTCTACTTTTTAGATTTTAAGTATGATATCAAACTCCTCCGGAGTTGCGGGCACTGATGATGGCATTACGTTCCTTACATTGAACTCCTCCGGAGTTCCTAGTCGGGGGGAGGCACTTTTTTATTCACATTGAACTCCTTCGGAGTTCAATTTAGCGGTCAAGAGTAAATTCACTTCGAAAAAGCCCGCTGTATTCAATCCCGAAAGGGATTGAATGTGAATAAAAACCTCCTCCCCACTCTGCCTCAACTCCGGAGGAGTTGAATGAAAACCCACTTTCACCGGGAAGCCACAGCACGCATATTATAAAGTAGCTAATTTGCCTACTTCCGGATTAAACGTACATTTATCCAACCCAAAAAAAGAAATCATGAAATCATACACCCAACTCCTCTACCAGATAGTTTTTCCTACACGACACCGCGCTCCGGTTCTGATTAAAGAGAATCGTGAAGCGTTATTTCAATACATCGCGGGAATCCTGGAAAACAAGAAATGTCACTTATATCGAATAAACGGTGTAGAGGATCATATTCATATATTAACTCATGTTCATCCTACAATCGCGCTGTCACCGCTTATTAAAGACATTAAAGTAGCTTCCAGCGGGTATATAAAATCCAAAAGACTTTTCCCTCATTTTGAAGGCTGGGTAGAAGGTTTCGGCGCCTTCACCTACTCCATAAAAGCAAAAGACACATTAATCGAATACGTCAAAAATCAGGAACGGCATCACCGGAAGGAAACGTTTATCGAGGAATACACCCGCCTGTTGCAGGAGCACGAGGTTGAATACGAAGAAAAATACCTTAACTAATTTTTCCCGGATGCTTTTACATCTCTGATCACGGAACGTCTATGGATTCTGCGGCACGATTTTTGTAATTTTTAACCGGCAGTTTTAAAGCCTCACCCATGCAAAAGCTTGTATTGATTTTCGGAACGGTCATACTGATATTTTTTATCATAGCTTCCTGTAAAAAGAACTCGACACAACCGCCACCCGTGCAACCTTCCGGGCCTTCGGTGCCAAACCCTCCTGCAGATAGTCTTGAAATAAAAAGTAGCCAGGAGATAGCTGAACTCACTTTACTTGTTTCCGATATTGACCTGATGATGGGGATGCCGGCTGCCAACGAACTGGTCTCGAGCTTTTATTCGCATAAGCCTGGTAGTTTGTCGCCAATGGAGGCTATAAGAGATGAGCAAAATTATGCAGCGCTTATTTACGCCAATACGCTTTGTAATGATGGAAAAATACGTGATGGCGAAGTGAAAATTTTGTGGAGATACGACGCACAACTCAATCCCCTATCCACAGGCGTTGACGGATATGGCTCCTTTGGCTTTAAAAGCTACATACTATTCAAAAACTTTTCAATTGATGGTGTTAAGGTCGACAATTTCGATCCGAACCAACCGGTTCGTGTTTCATCAAAAATAAGCAGCGCCAACTATGATCCCAAAACTGAAAACGTTACCTGGGAAACCAAAGGAAAGCTGATTTTTACCAGGCCTGACGGCAAAACGTTCACCTGGGATGGCTTATTAATAAAGGAACTTTTAAATACGGCTGATTCTGTTATTTTTAACAAGGACCTATTTGGAGGATATGTGTTATGGATAAATCGCAACTTCAATATGATGGGGCTTTTACCGGTTTGCTGAGTGACAACTCCACTTACTCCTGCACCATCGGCCCCGCAAAATTACTGCGCAACTTTAATTGTACTTTTAAGAACTCAACTCCTGGCAATAGTGCTCCGCCACAAACTGCACCCGCTTTTATTCTTGGTAAAATGCAGTACACCAATTCTAAATTTAATCCCATTGAGATGAATTTTGGTCCCGCACAATCCTGTGATAGCACAGGGGTAGTGTCGGTAAATGCAAAATCTTACCAGGTAGATTTTTGGAAATAGATACCTTTGGCAGCAGGTTATATAATTAGTATATGGAAAAAATTGTTTTCTGTTTTCTTAGTATCCTGCTTGTTTTTTCCTACAAGAAAAAAGAACCTCTTGCGCCCGATCCTTATACTTACGATGCAGAGATTCAGAGTTCCCAGGATATCTACTTTGCGAGCGACGTTATCAGCTGATTGCCATTCCACAACACGGGTTCGATATTTTGACATCAACATAGTGAAGGATATCACTCCTAAGTAAAATTTTAAGTCCAAATGCAAAATAAATTATAAGCAGGAACGTTATTTGATTACCGTTAGTACACCATCACCCATGAAAAAGCTCATATTTGCCTTTGTAAACCTTGTGTTAATTTCATTTTTCACAATGTCTTGCGAAAAGAAGCCCAAACAAACTGCACCGCAAGTAAGTCCCGCCTCTGCAGGTAATAACCAGCCAGCCGATAGCCTGGAGATCAAAAGTAGCCTCGAAATTTCGTTCATAACAGCACTTGTGTGCGATGTAGACTTAATTATTGCTATGCCTGCAGATAATGAATTAATGTCTGTTCTTTATACCCAGGCACCGATAAATAATACCTCACCGAGGGTTTCATTGAGAGATATGTCTTCCAATTATGTGGCAGTCACTTTTTCAAATACCATATGCGCAGATAGCAAAGTAAGAAACGGAGAGTTGAAAATGTTTGGTGGTTATGATGCCACCAAAAATCCCAACTCAACTAACGTAAAAGATTATGCGGAGTTCGGGTACTGCGGATTCATTTTATTTAATAATTTTTCAGTCGAGGGCTGGAAGATCGACAATTTTGATGCGTCGAAGCCTCTGTTAGTTTCAAATAAATTAAGCAGTGCTTCCTATGACCCAAAGCAGGAGAATATTACCTGGAGAACAGAAGGCAAATTAGTTCTCACTCATCCGAATGGCAAACAACTTATATGGGATGGCTTTCTGCTAAAGGAGCTGGTAAATACTTCTGACCCGACCATATTTGCAAAAGATGACATCGTAAAACCAATAAATTGGGGAAGATCAAAATTACAATACACAGGAACTTTCACTGGCACAACATCTGCAGGGGCAGCCTATTCCTGTTCGCTAAAGCAAGTGCTGAGGGACTTTAACTGCACATTGTTACCAGTACCTGTGCACCACGCCCAGGACGTGCCTCATTTCACCTTCGGCAAGTTGAACTACACCAATTCCAGTTTTAATCCTATCGAAATTGATTTTGGCCCAACTGAAATTTGCGATGGTACCGGTGTTGTGTCAGTTAACTCAAGCTCCTACCAGGTAAAACTCCAGAAATAAAAATTAAATTCGCATTGAAAGGATCTTTGCTGCGAGCAGCCTTCCTTAGTTCTTGCAGCTACGAGATAATCACCGCAGCCTGATTGCCATTCCACACCACTGGACTTTCGGTATGCGCAATCACCGTGTAATCCAAACCGCTTTCATTAAAAAATTGTTTGAAGGCGCGGAACTCATATTTTTCGAAATACTGGTAATTATAAAGCTCGTCAAATAAAAGAATTGTGCCGGGCACCAGCTTGTCAAATTTGTTTAATGTATCGAGAACATAATAGGTAGAGCTGTACAGATCGCAATCGAAGTGAACAAAGGCGCAGGGTTCATCATTCTTTTGGAGAAAATAAGGAAGTGTATCGGTGAATAAACCAGTGATGAGCTCAGCATTTTCATTTGTAACGGGTGGTAAGGTTCCGTTCAACGAATAACGTCCTTTATTATAGGTAAGTGAATCGCTCATTTTCCAGTCTTCGGGAAGACCGTCAAAACTGTCGAACCCAAACATTTTTCGGGCGTTATTATTTTCACAGATAAAATTGAAAGTACTGCCCATTCCGACGCCAAATTCCAGCCACAAGCCCGGCAGTTTTACCTGTGAGATGCAGTACCTGAGATAATTCCAGTAACTATGTGTGGGATCTAGATCTTCCGGTTCACTGGTGTGACGGTAGCGTGAAATCAAACAACGATCGCAGCGACAACCTTCGAGAGAGGTATTAAATCCTTCAGTAAATTTTTTGCTGTTCTTAATTTCCTGTAAGATCTGGTACGTGTCGCGCATGGATGTTTACATCAAACATAAACCAATTATCCGTTGCGCGTAAAAAGAAATGCGATTTTAATTCACGGTGAATTGCTGAAAACTCACCGGTGGCAGATGAACGTGCGATACAACAGGAGCTTATGCCCTGCCTTCTTCCTGCTCGAAAATAGCGCGCAGAAGATCCTTATAAGCCCAATACGCGTCCTTTACCTGGTATTCAAAAACCTGCATCAGTTCAGATTTGTCAGCCATCGCTTCCATAGAAACCGGCTGTTCGTGATTTTGAGGATTTAACGTTGCGTCCATGACCGTAATTTTTGCAGTTATTTTACAATTTTAGTGCCAGATTACTTGTTACTATACTATACGACAACAATCCAAATTAGGTTGGGTGGTAAAAACGCTATTGATTCAGCCTGTTTTTCAATGAGATAAGCTCTTTTTGCATGTGATTAACCCTCTGCAGTAAATGCCAGATGGCTTCAATACCAGCCATATTTATTTCAAGATCGTAATGCATTCTCATCAGTCTTTCTACCTCGGGAAGACACTCTTCGTCAATACATTCGTCCTCCTCCACTTTTAATACCTGCACTAATCCCAGCTCATTTAAATTGTGGATAAACGTGATATCAATTTCATAATTGCTGCTGATATTCCTCAGACTTATCAATTTTTCATTGCCCATTTTCACGAAGTTTTTTTAATTGCGCAAACAGATCTTTTTCTTTTTCCGACAGATTTCTTGGCACCTGCACCAGGTAGGTCACATACAGATCTCCAAACTGCCCTTCCTGCCGGTACACCGGAAATCCCTTTCCCCTGAGCTTCACCTTTGTTCCGCTTTGGGTTTCAGGAGGGACCTTTAATTTGACCTTTCCGTCAAAAGTATCAACCGTTGTTTCGCCGCCCGTAACGGCCGTATAAAGATCGAGCGCATGTTCCGCATGCAGATCATTTCCCACACGTTTAAATGGCGTTGAATTCACAATATCAAAAGTTATATAAAGATCCCCGTTAGGACCACCGTTAACCCCGGGTCCGCCATGTCCCTTTATCTTTATGGTTTGCCCGTTCTCAACACCCGCGGGAATGGTGAGACGAATATTTTTGCCATTTACCGTGAGGGTTTGTTTTTTTGATGTAAATACTTCACGGATGTCCAGCTGCAAATTCGCATTGATGTCCTGCCCGCGATATTTTACATTCCGTCGGCCTCCACCGCCAGAAGCTGCGCCCCCGAACATAGATTCGAAAAAATCGGAAAAGTCCCCGCCTTCAAATTCAAAACCTCCGCCCTGGTATTGACCTCCGCCTCCGCCGTATGATTGCTGTTGCTGACGTGCCTGCTCATACGCCTCGCCGTGCTGCCAGTCCTTGCCATACTTATCGTATTTTTTTCTTTTTTCGGGATCGCTCAGTACCTCATTAGCCTCGTTGATCTGCTGGAACTTTTTCTTGGCGTTGGCATCGTTGGGATTAAGATCCGGATGATATTTACGCGCAAGCTTGCGGTACGCTTTTTTAATGTCCGCATCGCTGGCCGATTTATCTATTTCCAGAATTTTATAGTAGTCGATAAAATCCATAGGAGAATTTCTAATGTCTAATATCTGATTTCTAAACTCGTTCTCACGGGAAAGATTTAAGATAAGAGCAAATGTAAGCTGGCAAACCCTGTGCGAGGTGATAAAAAAAGTGAAGAGAACCAGTTGGCGCCCTTTTTGCTTATAAATTAAAAATTGAGCACCCATGCGACAACTGTTTCTTATTCTCTTTTTCTGGACCGGTGCTTCGCTGCACGCACAAACCTGGCAATGGGCTGTTAAATCTGTCACCACAAGCGCCAAACAGGATGCCGGAAAAATGACATCAGATCTGTTCGGAAACATTTATCTTCTTGGCAGCAGCTCGGCTATGTTAACTTACGGCTCCTTCCAGCTTAATCCAGGGAATTACCTGGTTAAATATGATCCCACAGGAAATGTTGTTTTCGCCAGGAACCTTGTTCATCCTGCCTTCCTCATTTCTTCCGATAATTCAGGTAACCTTTATATTTCAGATAATTATTCGGGTACAGTTGCCACCGCCAGTTCAAGCTTCACCAGCGTGGGTGACCAGGATATGCTACTGGTGAAATTAGATGCATTTGGGAATGAGATCTGGGCAAGGTCGTACGGCGGACCGTCAAAGGAGGAAGTCACGGACATGGTAACCGATATAAACGGCAATAGTTACCTGACCGGTTTTTATAAAAGCGATTCTCTCAATTTCTATAATGTAAGTAAGATCGATACTACGCATTATGGACACTTCTTTATCGCGCAGATAAATAACAACGGCAATACCCAGTGGATAAATCGCGGCGTGCAGGATACCACGTACAGGTATTATAATTGGGGCAGACATCTGGCACTCGATAAATTTGAACGGCCATACGTGATCATGGAGGCGTCGCAATATCCGAACATGGGCGGCTGGGGATATGCACTGGCGAAGTACGATTTAACGGGTAAAATGTACTTTAACAAGTTTGCATGGATCGGACTAACAATCCAGGTGGCCGGCTTACAGGTTGACGACGATCTAAATATATATACCGTAATGGCAGCGGGCACCCATGCTGACCAGGGTGACCTTTATAAATACGATTCGAGCTTAACTTCTACAAAGTGGACTTATTGGCTGGGTCCTCAATATGGTTGTTTTGGCTTTTATGATCCCCGGGTTAAGCCTAACGGAGAATGTTTCCTGACAGGACGATTAGGCAATCCTGACGATCAGGTCGCGAATTGTTATAACCAGGCTGCGGACTCGGTGGGCGTACCTTTTGGGGTTCTCCCGTTAAAAGGATTGTACGACGTAGCCGTTGCCAAATTAACCAACAACGGGAAGCTCGCCTGGTATGCGTCCGCCGGGGGCGCAGGGGTCGACGATGCGGTGTCATCGCATATTGACGGAAGTGGGAATTTTTACCTTTCGGGAGTATATAATTATACCAACCAGTACTTCGGAACTTTAAATAATACGACCCAGTTTTCGAACTGGACGCTATATCCCGATGGACCATGGCAGCAGAGTTTCCTGGCTAAGCTCGGCGACAATAATCCCGTAGGCATGAAAGAAATAAATGCCGGCACGGCGATCAGATTGTTTCCTAATCCATGCAAAGATCAGTTTGTGATAGATTCGGAAGAAGGCTCCGGACATTTTAGAATTTATAATGAACTGGGCGTTTTAGTATTAGAAGATGATTTTGCAAGAGGAAAATCGATCGATGTGAGGCGTTTTCCCGCAGGGTTATATATTGTAGATATTGCAGACAATTCGAGACGTTCGGTAAGAAAGATCGTTATCGAGTAAATTATTTTTTTGATAAGAGAAGTCAAACGTTTTCCGGCAGGACCAGAGTTTCATCGGAGTCAATCCATTCAAAGAGGTACTCCGGGTTATACTCAATGTCAGACTCATCAAGAAGCTCCAGGTATTCATTTTTAAAAGAAAATTTCTGGTGATGTTCCTTTTGGCGTTTGATGTAATTTACCACATTCTCAATCTTTCGATGATCACAAGAAAAAACCCCGTAGCCTTCCTGCCACGTAAAATGTTTCCTGCATAAGTGTCGGGAATTAATAAAATTGGTGGATGATTTTTTGATCTCCCGGACTAGCTCGCTTATAACACAAACAGGTTTGATGGATACAAGAATGTGAATATGATCTCGGTGCCCGTTAATTGCGATAAGGAGCTGATTTTTTCCTTGCACCGTCCCGGTGATATATTTATACAGGCTTTCTTCCCAGCTGGAGTCAAGCAAAGCATGTCGGTTTTGAACGGCAAAAACAAAGTGGAGAAAAATACGCGAATATGTTCCTGTTCTTTTTTTCATTTTTTAATCTAAGGTAGACCCACCCGTCCGTAATCGTTGCTTTAAATTATAGCAATTGCTCTTGCAGTTCGTTTTCTAATATGCGACCCCTTCGGGGTCGGTCTTCGTTTTTTCTTTTTTTTTTTAGAACCTGTGACCCCTTCGGGGTCAAGTCTCTTTTGGAAAATAACTTAATATGGGCTCCCGACCCAGAGGACGACCCCGAAGGGGTCGCAGGTATTAGACGAGTGATACCCAGAAACCCCGACCCTGAAGGGGTCGCATGTTTAATTACCACGACACGCCGGTTTATAGCGGAACACTCAGCGTTCAAATACCAGCTCATGCTGATCAGATGTATAGATCACAAGCCGATTTTCAGACAATGCAAACTTTTTTGCATTCAAAAGATAATATGAGAACTTATCTTCTACCTTTCCTAACGGTTCGCCACAATACATTAACGTCTTGCCTAATTTTCTAAATGTGATACTCTGTTGCTCACCAAGCTTGTAGATACCGACAAGGTTGTTGCAGGCTGAGCCTGTGTAACTGCTGTCAGACTGAAATTCAAGTGTGACTGTAAAAGAAGGATAGATATCCTGTTTCATATTATTTACGTGGTCATTGATGCTTTGCAGGGTCCAGGCCTTTCCCTGCAAGGATTGAGCACGAAATGAGAATGAAAAAAGCAGGCAGAAAATAATTACAACAGGTTTCATGAGATAATAAAAAAGTCAGGAAGTAATATTCAAATGTAAATAATAACTTCCTGATACTTTAAAATCTTATAACGTAAAGCTTTTTGGCGTGCTGTTTAGGCTTAGCTTTCTTTATTTTCCAGAATTAATTTCTTCCGCGTTCTTTTCAATGATGTCCATCACCTGACTCCTGTTCATATGCAGTCTTGCTTCCACGCATTTAAGCATTTCGTTTTCTTTACCTGTTTCCATTCGCAGATCGCCATCGGTTAAAAAAGGAAATTTTGTTTTAAGTTGATTTACTTGTGCCTGCCAGTCACCATTAACCTTAAATATTTTTTCACTGTTGTCAGCTGTTCCATTTTTAGTTTCTTCTTTTTTCATGTTTTAGTTTAATTAGTACCAGTGATCTATAAATATTTATCTGTCACACGTGTTTCGTGTTATGTGAAGATAGGTCGGAAAGAGGCGTGGGTGCTTACATCGGGGGAGGAGAAAGTTACATAAATCATACATTTTGTGGGAGGCCTGCGGCGCTTACCGGTGCCTGCGGCGCTTACCACTAAGACACTAAGATCACTTAGAATACACTAAGAAGAGCATTATTATGTCTATAGGGCAAGATCACTAAGAAAATCATGCTTTGCATGATTTGTTTAAAGAAGATAATAACTCGGGGCTTTGTGTTGCTGGCGGGGCGTACTGATTCCTGCGGCGCTTCCGGGGTGCGTGCGGCGTTTCGCGTTGCCTGCGGCGCACTGCGAAGCATCGTTTGTGCGGCAGGCTGGCGGGTGAAAGCATCATAATGAAAGCAAAAACACACCTTCTGTCCTTAACTCCCCGATACTATTCAACCCCCCGGGGGTGGTGAGGCGAGAGGGTGGTTTTTTTGTAATTCACTTTGAACTCCGGAGTTCAAAACAACAGACTGTATTCAATCCCGGAGGGATTGAATGTGAATAACCGAGAAACCAAAAAAGTCCTCCAACCCCAGCGGGGTTGAATGTGATGAACGAACTTTCATTTAAACGAAACTTACACGATGACTAGAGCACCCAAAGCGCCAGGGATGCGGCGGGTTTAGCTCTTTTTTGCTCACTCCAATGAATATCATGGTGAGCAAAAAAAGCCGAAGCGGAGCACGATGGCAAGCCGGTGGCTTGCCAGGCGGGCCAGTGCGTTAGCCCACAGCAGCCCGCCCCGAAGCAGAGGGCGCGTTATTGATACCATGCCGCCCTCTGCTTCAGGGGGGCGCCCAAAAAAAAGAAATTAAAAAAAATTGAAATTAAAAAGGACTACTCCTCCAGGTAAAGGTCTATCAACCCTTCGGGAGCATTAAAATAAAGGACCTGATTTTCTTCATCTACTTTTTCGATGAAATCCTCCACGATAGGTAAAATAACTTCACGGTCTTTGTAACTAACCGTTACGAGCGATTGCTCACCATTATCTGATACAGAAAGAATTTTGCCAAGTGAGCCCAGCTGTTTATCAACCAGCTCAAAACCAAGCCAGGAAAGATCGTATTCAGGTTCATCAATAAGATCTGCGGATATGAATAATTTCTTGCCAACGAGAGCCCTGGCTTCTTCTACCCTGTTTACATCTTCGAGGGCCACCAAAAAACCGGGACCGGACTCGCGGATACTTTTTATAAAATAAGGAGCCTTATTTCCGGCCACTTCAATAAAAAGTGCCTTGAGCTCATCCACCAAAAAATCGTGTTCGGCCCTCAGAACCAGCTCGCCCTTTACGCCGTGAGGCTTCACAAAATATCCGAGCTCTGACAGTTCCAGCTTATTTATTTTTTAAAGCGGCTTTCACGAAATTCACAAACAGTGGATGCGGATTCTCTACGGTACTTTTATATTCCGGATGGAATTGCACGCCGATATAAAATGGATGTTTTGGCAATTCAACAATTTCAACGAGACCTGCATCGGGATTTACTCCTGAGAGCACCATTCCTGCTTCAACAAACTTTTTACTGTATTCGTTGTTAAACTCATAGCGGTGACGATGTCTCTCGGTGATTTCGCTTTTTTCGTAAATTTTATAAGCCAGCGTTCCCTCTTCAACATGGCAGGGGTAAGCCCCTAAACGCATGGTTCCACCCATGTGCGAAATATTCTTTTGTGCTTCAAGCAGATCAATTACCGGGCTGTTTGTCGCCGGGTTCATTTCACGACTGTGTGCATCTTTTAATCCAAGAACATTTCTCGCAAATTCAATCACCGCACATTGCATGCCCAGGCAGATGCCCAGGAACGGAATATTATTTTCGCGTGCGTATTTAATAGCAGTTACCTTCCCCTCTATTCCGCGGTTTCCGAAACCCGGTGCAACAAGAATGCCCTTTAAATTCTTAAGGGTCTTGTCAATATTTTCTTCTGTCAGGCTTTCACTATGGATCCACTCTACTTTTACCTTGCAGTCGTTTACCGCGCCTGCGTGAATAAGAGCTTCAGCAATGGATTTGTAAGATTCTTTCAGCTCAACATATTTGCCGATCAAACCTATGGTCACCTCTTTTGCGGGATTATGAAAACGTTTTAAGAACTCCTTCCACTTCTCCATATGAATTT
Source organism: uncultured bacterium (assembly GCA_966211905.1). GTDB lineage: Bacteria > Bacteroidota > Bacteroidia > B-17B0 > Aurantibacillaceae > Aurantibacillus. Next base: position 35,047 of record CBIHOL010000022.1, on the reverse strand, counting down.
CCGGAATAGTGGCCACTTCAAGCTTCCTCAGAACGATCTCATCGAGCTTTTCCTGTTCCATTAAAATAGGAACTTCATATATGGTCGGTGCATCAAGCGCTTCAATAACTGCGTCGGTTGACACGTTACAAAACAACGCGATCTTCTTTTTAAGGTCCTTGCTGATCTTGTGCTCCGAACGGCATACAAGAATATCGGGTTGTACACCGTATTCGAGCAACATCTTTACAGAGTGTTGTGTCGGCTTGGTTTTTAATTCACCTGAAGTAGCTAAAAAAGGAAGAAGAGTAAGATGCACAACGGTACAATCATGTCCAAGCTCCCATTTAAGCTGACGAACCGCCTCAATATATGGCAGAGATTCGATGTCACCAACAGTACCACCTATCTCTGTAATAACAAACTGATATTGTCCTGTTTTTCCCAGGATCTTCACCCTGTTCTTGATCTCATCGGTAATATGCGGGATCACCTGCACGGTCTTTCCAAGAAATTCACCTTTACGTTCTTTCTCAATCACCGACTGGTAGATGCGGCCTGTAGTAACGTTGTTAGCCTGTGAGGTCTTTACATTCAGGAAACGCTCGTAATGTCCAAGGTCCAGGTCGGTTTCCGCCCCGTCCTCAGTAACATAACATTCGCCATGCTCGTAGGGATTAAGTGTTCCCGGATCGATGTTGATATACGGATCAAGTTTTTGAATAGTAACGGTGTATCCCCTGGCCTGCAAGAGCTTAGCCAGTGATGCTGCGATGATTCCTTTTCCTAGTGAAGATGTTACACCCCCGGTAACAAAAATGTATTTGGTATTAACAGGCATACAGTTTTATGCGATTTTTTAAAACTGTATGCGAAGGTACTGAAAAAAGGGGACTTGAGTGCGGATAAATGATAACAATGTTTAAAAAGCGTGCCTGCGGCGCTTACCACTAAGACCACAAGAGCACTAAGAAAAAACACTAAGAGGGGTTTTCTGCGTGTATTATAATGCCTATTGTGCAAGCCCACTGAGGAAGAATGCTGAAGCATCCGTATGAAAGATCACAAAGTATAGAGAATGCCTGCGGCGCTTAACACACGGCATCGAGCCTGCGATACGCTGAGTTCATCGAAGCGTGGCTCGATGAGCGGGCAGGTGCGGTTGGTTGGTAGCAAGCTTACTCAAATTACAACGGATTACACGAATTGAGTGCTCGTTTCAACGCTTACCTTGTACGGTTGCCTAAGGCGTTCCTGCGGCGCGTAATACCAATTACACTAATTACACCAATTACAGTCGAAGCACTAATTATTGAGGATTACACACGGCGAAGGCCCGGTGGGCCTTTGAGCGGGCAGGTGCGGTTGGTTGGTAGCAAGAGGCTTAACACGAATTACACCAATTACAGCCGAAGCACTAATTATTGAGGATTACGCAAATTAAGTGGGCGTCTCAACGCCTACCTTGTACGGTTGCGAGCAGCAAGGATGGCAAGGTCTTTTCTCGCACGCTTGTTAGACAACGCAGATAGTATGTTGTTGTTTTTGGGCGCCACCCGTCTTTTTTTCTTTATGACAAAACCTGTCAGGGTTCTTAACCCTGACAGGTTTGTACGTTGGAAAAAAGACGGGTCGGGCTGTCGCTACTCGCTTTTTTGCCACGCATGTCACGTCCAGTACCTGTATTGGGCAAGTGCGTCAGCGGTGTAGGCGAGACATGCGTGGCAAAAAGAGCTCAAACAGGCCGCTCCATCCCTGGCGCTACAGGGCGCAAATCGTAAATCGCCCGCCATCGGTGTGTTACGGGCGGGTCCGCCTCGGGCGGATAAATCGTAAATCGTAATTTACCTAAATACCCCTTCCTTTTCAAGCTCCTCGTACTGCACCCTTTTGCCATTGTAAAATGCGACTACGAATGCATCTTTATAACCTGCCTTGACTATTTTTTTATTTAAATTAAATGCTTTACGCATGGTTTTAAAGCTCCCGCCAATCATCAGGCGGGTAAAGCCATCACCCAGCTTAAGCTTTTCTATCTTTCCATATTTTGCCAGGTTTGGCAGGTATATATTCTTATCGGTCTTAAGCGCGGTGATCTGAACCTTGAACTCAAGTCCGGCCTGCTGCAGGTCTCCATATTTCTGCATGTAACGCAGGGTCTTTGCCTGCAGTTTCGACTGCGGCACAAAACCGTCGACATCCGCAGCCACGGCTGGAAGCGCAGATGAAGTTGAAGTGGATGTTTTCGCAACGACCACTTCTTTTTTGGAAGAGAAGCTTACATTCTGGTTTTTCTCTTCGTAGCGCTGAAGTCCTGCTGCAGAAAAATAAAATGTCTGGTCAGCGCTTCCGCTGTCATGATACACAGCCTGGTAAACTTCTCCTGCTGGCAATGAAATCAGGTAGGCGCCTGTAGCTGAGCTGGAATAAAAGGTTCCGTAATCTTTTCCGCTGGTTTTTTGTCGCACTTTGATCTCCGCACGAACCGGCTGACCTTCCTTTACGGTGGTGCCGCGCACGAGCATTAACGGAGCGGCAGCTACAAAGTCGGGCTCCACCTGGTAGATATCATTTAAACCAAGACCATCTTTACGTGTGCTGCTATAATAACCGCTTTTTCCGCTCGCGCCCACTACAAAATAAATATCATCTGAAGTGGAATTTAAGGGAAAGCCTAAATTATCTATCTTCTTAAATGAGGTATCAATGGGCGACATCGTTGACTTAAAAATATCGTAGCCACCCATGCTTGAATGTCCCTTCGAACTAAAATACAACGTTCTGCCGTCGGCATGCATAAACGGAGCATCCTCGTCCTGTGCCGTGTTCACCGAATCTCCAAGATTCACAATATTGGTCCACACAGAATCTTCACCGAGAGTGGCGCGGTAAAGATCTTTACCACCAAAGCCATTCGGGCGTTCGCTGCTGAAAAACATGGTTCGTCCATCAGGTGCCAGCGAGCAATGGCCTTCCCAGGAATAAGAATTTATTTTGCCTTCCAGCTTTTTAGGATCCGAAAAATTCTGCCCGCTCCTACTGCTCATGTACAGGTCTCCTCCACCGTCATCCACATCCCTGTAAATAAAAAGGCTGTTGCCATCGTTACTTAGTGAAATAGCTGCATCAGGTCCCGTGCCGTTAAGACTATCAATTGACACGGCTTTTTGAAAAACGCCATTCTTTTTTTCGGAGATATAGATGTCCTCCATAAAAATATTCAATTGCAGATCTTCCTGCACCTGCACAGTCTGCCTGCCGCCAACGCTTTTTTCACCAAAATAGGTGAATACCATCACAGATTCGTCCGCAGAAATAGCCGGAACATACTCCTGTCCTTCGCTGTTTATGGCCGACCCAATATTCTTCACCCTGGTTTTAGTTGGCCTTGCCGAATAATATCGCGCCCAGTATATATTTTTCGTGAGCAGCTCTGCCCTTGCTTTATCTTCGGGCGTAAGACGCTTGTTCTTTAAATGTGCCTGCAGGTATTGTTCTGCCTCATCAAAACGGTAATTATAATGTGCTGCCAGGGCGAGCTCGTATGGAAGATCAGGTAACTTCTTATTCTTTTCATACATCGCCAGCAGGTTGGTAAAAGCTTCGGGATAACGATCGGCGCGGTAAAGAGCACATTTACCAAATGAATATTTAAGGAAAAGCTCATTGGGATGATTGGCAAGCAGATTCTCAAATACCGGCAAGGCCTGCACGTAGTATTTCTCATCCAGCAGCACCAGTGCATTGTCCAGTGAATCTTTTTCTGTTTTTCTCCATTTGCGCACATTCATCATTTGCGCGGAAGAGAAAATAAAACCAATTAAGAATAATGAGATTAATTTGGATCTGATGTTCATGCAGCTATAACGACAAAATTACTATTTCAGGGGAGAATGTAAGATTTTCGCTGAATTGGTTATCAAGAATTTATTACCAGTCAACTTTATCGCTAAATAGTAAGTGAGAAATCAAAAGCGCTTCTCAAAGACTCGAAAACTAATCGCAGCGTTTCAACGTTTCCTTTGAAATAATACACAAAAATTATCTGGAGAGCGATATGATTCAGTCATATGCCTGTCAATATATAATCGAAGGGTGTCATTCAATCTGTATTCAAACTTAGGATCTGATCCATATACAAATATATAATCCGGGTTTGTCTTATCAAGCAGTCTTGCTTCACTCGACTTAAGTTCTAACATTTCCCTATTCCAGGTAAGAGGAAACCACGCAAGCGAGGCCTCATAATTCTCAAAAAGAATAACTTCTTTTTGAATACCCAGGTAATTTGACGCGTGAAGATGAAACCACGCCTCTGTTCTCCGAACAGTATATATAGTCGAATTCTCATTTATGAACTTACGGGCATTCAGGATATCGGCGACCTGCGGCTGGATTTTGGTAATTACTTTATCTCTGACATATAACAAATTAAAGAACACAAATAGAACAGTCACAAAAGCAATAATAGTGTGTTTGCCTATTGCCGGGGTAGTGCAGGCGATCCAAATGATCATAAAATAAAATATAGTTACAAATAAGCGTTGAATAAACATTCCACCTAAGTCACCATCGGTAGAATGATACACCAGGTACAACATGCCTGCAGCCAGAATGAGAAAAAGATCAGGAGTCCTTAACCCACCCCTCCTATTCACAAAGGAAATCGTGATTAGCATTACAAGGAGCAATGACATTAATGTTGCGTAAGACATTTCGGTCCGTTTCTCAAATAAGATCGCGGAAGAAAAGGTTATAAGTCCAGTAGTTTTTTCGAATGGTTCTAAATCGTATTTGTAAAAAGGGACCGTGATTTGACTAAAAAAAACACCAGCAAATAGTAGTGTAGGCAAATGCAAAAAAACAAATCCTGACAAAGTTGGCCAATAGCTGTGATTTATTTTCTTTATCGACCAGATCAACCAAATTCCAGTGCATACCAAGGCTAAACCATAGCCAAACAAGTGACAGAAATAGAGCGGGAATGAATTCAGGAAAAGAAGTATCCACCACTTTTTGCTTGTGCGGTACTCAACAATTTTAGCTGCAAAAATGAGATGCAGATTAAAGAAAACCATTCCTAATGAGAAATTGTAAAAACCAAGCTGCAATAAGTTCGTAAAAACAAGAGGAAAAATGAGGAATGAGAAATAGGGAATCGTTCTTGTGTACGTTAAAACTAGCCAGCGAAAGGTGACAGGCAATGAGATAACGATCAGGGTAATTAAAATCTTTTCCGCCACAAGAAAATCAAATAAGTACAATAATCCGCGAAGAAATATATGAGTTAACAAGTTCGGGAGTAGTGTCATATTGCGGTCTAAAAAACCACTGACAAAAGAACTACGGTTGTACTGATTTAAAAGTGAGGCATTGTACAGATGGCTAGGGCCATCCATAGTTATGAATGCAGGATGGAGCCAGATGTACCCGACTGAAATAATGAGTAAAATTAAAAAGCACCATTTTCATTAGCAGGCGCAAATAATCTTTTGTAGTCGAATTTCACGTGTTACAAGGTAAGGAATTTTTAAAGGGGAGGAATGTGCTCTTAGTAAGTCTGCTCACAAAATCATTGCGTTCTAGAATATTGCATGAAAACGCTCCAAACGTAAAACACAAAAAACCCATCATTCTTAGATTACAACAGGAGTACCGATGCAAGTAACTTGACTGTGCACTTAGTCATCTAGTTTATAGAAAAAATTATTCTTAAACTCAAAATCATGTTGTCCGGCTACTAATCTTAAATAATTTGGCAATCTTCTTTTCGACGGTGACAAGATGACAAGGTAGTCTGCAATGCGTATGCGCTGCAAAAACTGCGCTGAATCCACTGGGAATTCTTTATAGGTCCAACCAAGGCGCTCAAGGAAAATAAGACTAACATTCTGTGAAGGATCTCCGATCACAATGAAAGTTTTTTCACGTGCAATGTTCAATGAGTCCAAGAGGATGCTAGCGCCTTTCAACTGGTAGGGTACAATCGCATTATCCACAACGCCGTCATAACGTCTATGTAAATTTAACCTCGCATACATTAAACTTAAAACTGTTAATACAATAATAAACGAATGAAACAAGAAGCTGAACCACCTTTTGGAAATATGGCGCAGTAACTCAGCAGCTGCAATAGAAGTTAATATAAGTATCGTAGGGATGATCACTATAAAATAGTAATCATGATGTATAAATTGCGTCAAAAACAAAAGTAGGTACGAGACATTTGCACATAATAAAACAAATAATAAAAAAAGGCCGTTGGAATCTTTCCTTTTCACAAACAAAAAGACAAAAAACATTGCGAAAATGAAGTGAAAGGTCGACTGATAGTAATACTTTGAATACCAATATCCACTAATAAAATCCAACGCGAGTCGTATCCTCTCAGTTGACTCCCTCCAGAATGGTTTTGGCTTCGTAGTGTAATAAAAATCATTGTTGACATGATTATAATGATTTGCATAAATATACCAAGTGAACACAACAATTGAGCAACCAAAAAACCAAAACAATATTCTCTTAAGGTCTTTTTTCTGCTTAAATCGCGAAAATATCATCAGTAAACAAAAAGCAATTACATACATAAAAAATGAGGCCTTCAATAGAGCAGAAATTGCACCAAAAATGAATATCGGTGCAATGTGAGAGTCAGAATTTGTTTTATTGAAAAGAAAAAAATAATATACTGAAATAGTACAGAAAGCTAATGCGTGAATATCTGGCAGGACAGCGACACTGTAATAAAGGAGAACAGTTGAGGAAATGAATAAGGATGCCAAAGAAATACTCAGCGTTTTCGAGCCGCTTAAGATCATAGCCGTTTTCGAACCAAAAACAAATACAACAAACAAACTAGCGATGGTGATCAACTTTAAAGGAATAAAAGACAAGCCCGTCAGCAAATATATCTTCGACGTTAAATAATATAATAGCGGGAATTCTCCAGCACATTTACCATTGATTGATTCCAGATTAAGATTTCCTGGAGAAAACAACGAAGAATCAGCGAGGAAATAAAAAAAACTAAATGAGAAAGAATCAGCTTGCCTTGCAACATGAATACCCTGAGGTCCAAGCCAAAAAAACAAATAAAGATCTGTGATTGTTAAGATTAAGATAAAAGAAAATACATGCAGGAAAAAATCTGATTTCGCAAAAACTTGTTCCGTCAGTCTTCTATATTGCATATTAATTTCATTGTATATGACCCAATATTTGTCTTAACAGATAAAATGTACACTCCCGAATTCAAATCTAAATCTGCCACTGTGCAATTTTCCGTCCTACTTTCATCTCTTTGATACCTGATCACACCACTTAGGTCCTTAACTTCTATATGCGTTATACCCTCATTTTCGACTAAAATATGAAGAGCTCCGTTCGACGGGTTTGGAAAAACGCGTAATGCCCCTGCTTTACCAAATTTTTCGGGAACGTTTACAACTAAGGAGCCAGTGCCATTAACTAGTGAATCAAATTTTATTAGAAAAATATCCTGGTCCTGCGCCTCAAAACTTGACGTATAACCTACCAGTGCAAAACCTTTATCTAAGCAAGGAGCTATTGAGAATACTTCCTCGTTTCCATATGAACCGACCCTTCCTCCATTTAAATAATATCCAAGTGCATCCAAAATCAGAGCCTTGGCATCTGTCTTAAATGTGGCGACTTCATTTGTTGAATAACATAACATCATTGAGCCATAAGTGGAGGAAGGCCTCTTAATTTTAAACGCCTCTTCGTCACCACCTGGTAGTCCATAAAAGCGCTCCCAAATAATAGTACCGGTTGGTGTAAGCTTTAATAAATACGCGTCCTTCTTCCCGTTGCCCACTGTATCTATTCCCCCGACAACTAAATAATCGCCATTTTGATCTTGCTCAATTGAATTTCCTACGTCATGAAATTTTCGGCCATAAGTTTTAAACCAACTGGAATCCCCAGCCGCATCAAATTTGGTTAACCATAAGTCGCCCAGAGAATCTCCGTAACTATTTGTTGTGCCAATAGTCATAAAACCACCATCAGCTGTTTTAAAAATCTGCTTAAATATATCATCCTTGGGCCCACCAAAGATTTTATAACTCAATATATCTCCGGACGTGTTCATCTTTAATACAAAAGCATCCTCTTTTCCGTGATCGAAACTTGTCGTATATCCACAAATTAACAGAGTTGAATCATTTTGACAAATTATAGAATTTGCGAAATCCCACCCTTTTCCGCCAAATGTTTTCTCCCAGATTACATCTCCGTTCTTATTAGTTTTTACAAAATAAGCATCATAGCCTCCCGCTCCAAACGAACTGGTGTAACCTGCAATTACTATACTGGAATCTTTTAATTCCACAACCGATTTTCCAACGTCAGTTTGATTACCGCCTATATTCTTTTGCCATTTTGCATGTAGTGCTTGATTTACCCTAGCAAGATAAATGTCCGTCTGAACAGAATAAAAACTTCCCGTGCTTCCAACAACGATCAAATTTGAATCCTTTGATTGAATAATATCGTAGCCAATATCCTGCGAAGCACCTCCAAAAAAAGAAATATAAAAATTAGAATTTTGCGAATGCAAAAAGTTCGTTGACAAGAGCATCAAACAACTTATTATACTATTTAAGGTGATTTTCTTCATATATCAATTACTTCAGTTTAATCGCCGCACTGGCAAATATCCCATGTCCGTAAGCGGCCTGTGGGAAGAAGAAACCCTGCAGGCTGTTGCTTCCCAGCTTCCAGTACACATGCTTGCTGTTGTACGCGAGCGAGAGACCAACACTCACATTGGTATAACCTCCGTAAGCGGCATGCAGGGCAAACGCCCAGTTATGGACATGATATTCGGGCTCAACAAAAAAATAAGGCCTGTAGTTGGCATTAAATACATATCTGAATCCCAGCGAGGCTGCAAGGCGCTGACGACCAAAATACATCTTGTTAACGATAAGAAGATTTGCGGGAATATTCACATTAAAATCTTCATTACGGGCGTTTGTAATTGTACGTAATGCACTGTCCGCATTGATCTGGCTGATGGTTGAATCACGAAGGTCACCAATATTATCAATATTATAACCGCTGAAATGAAGCACCGAATCGCTGCTGTATTGTACGCTGTTCTTCCACCAGTGAATAAATCCGATGTTGCTAGCGTTCACCATCAAGACACTGCGCTCTGCGAGTTTCCCGGTATACGGGGTCTCAAAATACAGGTCGGCGCTTGCACCAATACCATTAAAGCCACCAATGCCGTGACTGTTGGTATCGCTTAGTGCCATATTAAAATTAGAAGTGAAAATAAGTTCCCGTCCGTCGGGAGATGTGTATAACCCTGAATTTTCCTGGGTCTTTACATAAAACAATTGTTCTCCTTTTAAAACGGATATTGAAACGCCGATCTTACCTACAGAGTCAACACCATTCATGATAGCACCAAATTTTACTTCCTGAAAACGCAGAGCGTTAACGCTGCAATTGGAAATGTCGGCGGTAAGTCCTTTGAACATCTGGTTGCCGTTAAACATCAGGTTATAAAAATCCCTGGAATAGGTTGAATTGATCACTTCCTGGTTCTTAAATCCAATGAGAAAATCGTAGGATTTTCCTCCCTTAAAGAATGAGCTTGCTTCGTAATTCAGCATGATGCCGAAATTATTTTTATCGTGCAGGTGTTTTGCCGCGCGTTCCTTCAGATTCTTGTCAATATATCCGCCCCAGATGAGCTTGTTGGCCAGCTCGGTGCTAAAACCGTTGGAACCAGCCTCATATTCAAATGAAGCCCCCACATTTCTGCCTGTGAGTGAATAATTGATGAATTGTGAATTATATTGAGCCTGCAGCAGGCCCGGGGAATAAATTGCCAATAGCAGCGCAAGAGCGCAAACTGTTTTTAGACCACTGGTGTCTCTTTTTAAATCGCTCCTTCTCATATACCTGTTAGTTGATGGCCACATTATAATTCAGTTCTGTTATAATATTTACATCAAAGCCGTACGATTCAAGAATCTTTATATCGGGTGGATTAGGAGGCATAATAAGTGACGAGACTGTTCTGATAGATCGGCAGTTCTTAAGCTTTTCAATGCGTGCTTTGTCCATCGGGACACGTACAACGGAAACGGTCGAAGCAATGACATCATTTTGCGCGGAAACCTGACCACCTTCGATCCTGTTCATACCCGGTGTAAACAGGGAATCAATTATCGTTTTTCTTTCATCCATTAAATAGATCTGCAGCTCAGCGGCGAAAGGATACCCGTTGCTGGCGGTAATTACAAAACTTCCGGTGTTCACATGATCAAGCTGCTCTACATTCCTGAAGTCAGTATCCGATGTGGTCTGAAGGATGAACCGGTCGGCAGTGAACCGCACGGGTATATCGATGTCCGCTAATAATCTCACACCTGTATTATAAAAAGCAAAATTTGTATGGCCGTGTGCCTTGCCAAAAGGATTGATGGTAACCTCACCGTGGTACGAAAGTTTATCGGGTAGGTTTGAAATGAACGCAGTGATATTACTGTTATTCTTATTAAACGGAAAAACTTCCTGGCGTGATTTAAACCCGTAATACGTCCTCTCTGCGCCGATCATCTCTATATGACTGAGTTGGTCGTTGCTTAAAGGCACCACTTTATTTTTGGGAGTATTGATGGAGCTTATTCCAGAGATTCCTCCTTTAAAATCGACACCAAATTCATTGATCAGCGTAAAATCCATAGTGGCATCGCTGAGCATAAAATTGCCCGCGTCGAAATCCTCTATTAATCCAAAATCAACCGTGTCGGCATCAAGGGTAATTGTCTGCTGACCAAAATAACCTTCCACGTAGTCGGCAACAATATTTGAGTAGTTGACTTCCACAAAGGCACCATCGCCGGTATTTAAAAGAACCGCGTTAGCATTCGCGTTCAGCGACAGGCTATAAGTCTGCACAATGGTATTGTATTTCCCGTTGGCCACCAGGTTGAGCTCGTAGCCGGCAAGGTTATAGTTTTTCTGAAGGGAATTTTTCCCGGGCGGCACGGTTTCTTTAATGCTGAATACCTGTCCGTTCTTGGTAGCGCTTGTGATATTGTATTCCAGGTCAAGAGGTTCAGCAATATCGTTGCTGAAGTTCACCGATAAGATGCCTGTTCTTACCACGATCTTTGAAAGCTCTGCCCCGTTGCCAAGATCGAACTGCAGATTTTCGGGTTTAAAAAAGTCAGCTGGCAGACCTTCGCCTGGTTTAAGCGGATAATTGGAGACCCCCGGAGGCACCGTAAATGTCTTGGTGATGGTAGTATCAGGAAGAGCGATGAGTGAATCGAGCTTGAGGGCAGCGATCTCGCGGTTCAGTACCAGGTGCAAAAGTCCCTGGCTGTCGGCAAAAAACAGAGTGTCTGATAAGAAGTTCTTGACGTTTAGCTTGCAGTTAACCACGGGCACCACCACATCCACATCCCAGTTGGCATCAGAAGGTTTACGGCAGGACGAGCAGACTGCAAGCACAGCCAGGAATAATGCAACAAGTGTAATCGGGAATGAACCTGCTACTTTTAACGGATTTTTTGAGCGATGTGTGACCAAGCAGTTATAACTTATTAGGGACCCGGGGTAATATTCCGGGTGTAAGCAAATATAATTGATTTACCGGGATTACCGCCGCAAATAAGCATGGCTTGCAAAAAATACCAGTGTTCACAATTAAAGCAAACGGAGCGCCAACCCTTGATAAATTGCCATTTTTTTAGACGCCGGTGCCCTTTTTTTTCACTAAATTTGCGTTCAGTAATATGAAGATAGGGTTTAGGTTTTTTGTTTCGTGGATCGTTTGTGCTCTGGTAATGTTCACTTTATTTTATACCTGGCACGGCATCTTTCTGAACGATTTTAAAAGGATCCAGTTCCCCCTTGCCTGGTTTGTGACCTTTGCTGCATTTACATACCTCTTGCTGAGCGCGGGCATCTATATTCTTTTCGAGTCCCAGATAATGAAAAAGATGCGGAATTTTTTCCTGCGCGGAATGGCGTGCGGACTCATTGCCGGCTTTTCTATTTTTATGATCGCTACCATCGTACATATCACGCTCACCCGTCACCTGAGCCTGCAGCATCTTGCAATAGATTGTGTTTGGCAGATGCTTGAGCAGGTGGTTGGCGCCCTGGTGGTTGTGCTGTTTAAGATCCTCGTTCATGAGCCACAGGCTGAGCACGCCTGACATATTTAGCAATCCCGAAACACACCCATGTCGTTTTTAGCTTTTGTGAAATCAAGATATTTTTTAATCCACACGGGCATCATCCTGGTGGTTATCTTCCTTATTTTTTTAGGAACGATCCGGTTCCTGGACTCGTACACTAACCACGGTGAATACGTGGAGGTGCCTGATGTAACAGGAAAAAAGGTGACCGACCTGCCAAATACCGGGGGAGCTGAGGCTGTGTCATTCCAGATAATTGACAGCATTTATGATCCCCGCGAAAAGCCAGGTATTGTTTTACGCCAGGACCCCCTTCCACAAAGTAAGGTTAAACACAATAGAACGGTTTACCTTTACGTTACAGGGATGGTTCCACCTCAGATCCAGATGCCAAAACTCATTGACAGGAGCGAGCGGCAGGCCAGGCTGATAATTGAAACGTACGGGTTGAAGGTGGGATCTGTTGAATTGAAGGAAGCGGATTGTAACGGATGTGTATTGTCGCAAACCATTAAAGGAGTGGAAGTCGCTCCCGGAACCAGCGTAAAAAAAGGCAGCGTGGTGAGCCTGGTGGTTGGCCGCACCGGTCCTCTGTTTCCCGATGTAACAGATACCCTGGCGGGATCGCCAGAAAATATACCGGAATAAAAAAACTGATGTTCAGAACCTGTATCTATAGTATCGCTTTATTTTTCTGCTGCTCGTTGCATGCCCAGGAATTTCTGCGTCCCCTGAACAGCAATATCAATCTTTCTGAGACTGGTGAGAATATTGAAGGCGCTCAATACCGTAAGGCAGCGATTACATTGCAGTTGCCTTTTATTGACGATTTTTCTTATTCCACAAAACAGATCTACCCGGCCCAGGGAATATGGTCCGACGAAATGGTCTTTATCAACTCCGGCATGGGTCGTAATCCCCAAAGCATAGGAGTGGCAACTTTTGACGGTTTGAATAAGAACGGGTATCCCTACCTGCCGGGACTAACAGACCCGAACCGAAGTGAACCAGCAGACACGCTTACTTCACAGGCTATCGACCTGCACATTCTTGCCTCAAGCTCTAAAACCCTGCAGCCTTCCGACAGTCTTGCACTTACTTTTTTTTACCAGGCACGCGGCTGGGGCGAATCGCCTGATGCCTCTGACAGCCTGATCCTGGATTTTTACAAGCCGCGCCAGAATAAATGGGAATCACGCGTATGGTTCAGCCGTGGAAATCAGAACAGCAACGTAAAAGACACCGTATTCAAATACGTGATGGTGCGCATCAATGACACCGCATATTTTGACCCCGGATTCCGCTTTCGTTTCCGCAACCGCGCTACTACTTCCGGCAACTTTGATCACTGGAATCTCGATTACGTGTACCTCAACCAGGGCATTTTTACCGGTAAGCCAATTTACGATGATGTTACCTTTGGTTACGTTCCAACTTCCTTCCTTAAAGAATATGCCGCTATGCCTTATGAGCAATACCAGATAACCGATGTGGCAGATAACCTTTCAGTTAAGATCCGTAATAGTAGTCCTAATGTGATCACCATGTCGTACCTGTACGATGTTTACAACGATGCCAGCAAACAAAAGCTTTACTCTTATGATGGTGGTCCTGTGAATTTAGCGCCTTATTCCACCGCGGGATACAGTAAGCAGCCCCCGCATGCCTCTCCGCCAGTGAATGCCAATTTTACGTTCCCGGTAATGAATGATTCAACTGATTACCTGATTAAACATTACGTAAAACGCTCCGGCGCTCCCGGTAACGAATTTATTTTTGAAAATGACACGGTGTATCAATATCAGAGATTCAGGAATTATTACGCGTACGATGACGGCACCGCTGAAGCAGCTTATTATGTGCAGGGAGCAGGTGGCAGGATCGCAGTAAAATTAAAATTAAATGTTCCGGATACTTTAAGATCGGTAAGGATCTATTTTGATCCCGCAGGCAACGTTCTTTCTTCAGTAAATTATAGCTTCACGATAAAAGTGTGGGCTGACGGAGGAAACGGTCCTGGGACAGAGATCCGCTCAGAGGTACCGGCGACAGTTAAGTATTTTAAAGACGGCTTTAAGGGTGTGCCTGAGTACCCGCTTTCGTCAAATCTTATTCTTCCTGCAGGAACTTATTACGTGGGTTTCCAGCAAAAAGTATTAACGGGTATTGCAGTAGGTTACGATCTCAATTATAATTTCAGCCGCAACATGTATTACGATGAAGGAAAAGGCTGGAAACAATCAACCCTGGGTGGAGGCATCATGCTTCGTCCCGTGTTTGGCCAGTACGTGCCTCCACCACCAATGGGCCTGGAAGAATCTCTCAACGAAAAATTTGTCACTTATCCCAACCCTTCGTCTGACGCATTTACAGTGCGCGGAGATAACCGATCCGAATTTACATGGACACTTTATAATGCACTCGGACAAACAGTATCTGCAGGCAACGACATGCAACAGGAGCATACTGTATCTACAGGCGATCTGAGCAACGGGGTGTATTTTCTTCACGTCAAATCGGCAAACAAGCTCAGCAGGCAAAAAGTGCTGGTACAGCATTAAAAGCAATGGCGCAATTCGAGGAAGTGCCCGATGATCTTCAGGGCGAGGAAGACCAACAGCTTTTTGAGCATCATAACATCAAGGTAGAAAAAGGGCAGTACAGCACGCGTCTCGATAAGTTCATCATGATGCGACTTGCCAACACTACGCGCACTAAAATTCAGAATGCCTGTGAAGCAGGATTGGTGCTGGTAAACGGAGCACCTTCAAAATCGAGCTACAAAATAAAACCGCTTGATGAGATCTCCATCATGCTTACTGTTCCCCCGCGCAATATTGAAGTGTTGCCGGAGAATATTCCAATCGACATCACCTTCGAGGACGAGTACATTGTGATCGTGAATAAAAAACCGGGCATGGTGGTGCATCCTGCGTACGGAAATTATACAGGAACGCTGGTGAACGCACTGGCATACCATTTCGATAACCTTCCAAAAACACGCACCAAGCTCAACCACGATCTTTATCTCGAACGCCCGGGACTGGTTCATCGTATTGATAAGAACACAAGTGGCATCATCATCATTGCAAAAACAGAATTAGCGATGACACGTCTTGCAAAAGACTTTTACGACCGAACGATGGATCGTAAATATGTTGCTATCTGTTGGGGTGATCTTAAACAGGATACCGGAACTATTGTTGGAAATGTGGGCAGGGATCCGCGCAACCGAAAGGTGATGACTGTTTTTCCTGAAGGAAGCGAGGATGGAAAACATGCGGTAACGCATTACAAGGTGCTGGAACGTTTCGGGTATATTACGTTTGTGGAATGTAAGCTCGAAACCGGTCGCACCCACCAGATCCGGGTGCATTTTAAAAGTATCGGTCACCCGCTTTTTAATGACCATGAATATGGTGGTGAACAAATTTTAAAGGGGCTCAATACTGCCAAGTACAGGCAGTTCATTCATAATTGTTTCGAAATTCTGCCGAGACAGGCGTTGCATGCAAAAACACTGGGCATCACGCATCCCATCACCGGCGAAAAATTGTTCTTCGACAGCGAGATCCCAAACGACATGCAACAGGTGCTGGAAAAGTGGAGAAGGTTCGTTAAGGATAGGGTTCTGGAGTAGGTTTACCACGTCTGTTTAAACACAACGGACGCAACGAAAAGCGGCAAACACCACGGACACAACGTAGAGGCAGGAATGGGTTTTTCCTTTATATTTGAATGCCCAAATGACAGAAAACGAAATCTCAGTAGTTGTTCTCGATTGCGCTTTTAAAGTGCATACAACGCTTGGTCCTGGACTTCTGGAAAGCGCCTACCAGGAATGCCTATATTTTGAAATTCAAAAATCAGGGCTGCTGGTTCTAAAGCAACAACCGATGCCATTAATATATGAATCGATCAGATTGGAAGTAGGATACCGGCTTGATTTGCTGGTGGAAAACAAATTTATAATCGAAGTGAAGGCTGTGGAGGCTTTAAACGACGTGCACCTTGCACAAACTCTAACCTACTTACGTCTTGCAGGGTGCAAACTAGGTCTGCTACTCAACTTTAACGTAACGCATTTAAAAAATGGGATCAGAAGGGTAATAAACGGTAACCTTTAACATGATTGTTCTAGGTCGTGCCCGTTGTGAAACCTTTGTGTCCGCTGTGTTTAAACGACCTTACTAATCGAATATCTTCCCCGGGTTTAAAATGTAGTTAGGATCGAACACTTTTTTAATTCCCTTCATTAAATTCAGCTGGTGCTGGCTGAACACAATCGGCAGGTAACTTTTTTGCACAAGGCCAATACCATGCTCCCCGCTGATGGTACCGCCCAGCGACTTGCAAAGCACAAAGATCTCTGCAATTCCTTTGGGAAGCTCTTTATCCCAGGCCGCATCTTCCATATCCCCTTTGATGATGTTTACGTGCAGGTTGCCATCGCCTGCATGTCCGTAACACACCGAAGTAAATCCATATTTGCGTCCAATCTCCTTCACTCCTTTCAGCAAAGCCGGCAGCTCAGCGCGTGGAACCACTGTATCCTCCTCTTTGTAAATGCTGTTGCTTTTTACCGCTTCACCAACTTTTCTCCTGATCTTCCACAACGCATTTTTTTGCTCCGCACTATCGGCGAATAAAATTTCATCACAATGATTATTCTGCATCACCACGCTTATCAACTCACATTCGCCCATCAGAACATCCGCGTTATTTCCGTCTACCTCAATCAGCAGCAACGCCTGCCATTCGGGACGGATCTCGAAATTAACCTCACCCGAATATTTAATGCTCCAGTCAATCGCATCCCGTTCCATGAACTCCATAGCGCTTGGAGTGATCCCCGATCTGAAAACCTCTCCCACCGCCTTGCAGGCATCCTCCGCGCTTTTAAAAGGCACAAGCATCAACAGATCATGTTCAGGCAGCGGGATAAGACGAAAAACTATTTTTGTAATTATACCCAGCGTCCCCTCGCTACCCACCATAAGGTGTGTAAGATTATAACCGGTTGAATATTTTAATGTGTTTGCACCCGTCCATATCACTTCACCATCCGGCAGCACCACCTGCAGGTTGAGGACATAATCGCGGGTGGTACCGTATTTCACGGCCTTGGGTCCCCCGCTGCTGTGTGCAATATTGCCACCCAGGCTGCAGCTTCCCCAGCTGGCAGGATCGGGAGGATAGAACAATCCCAGCTTTTTCACTTCTTCCTGGAAAATATAATTGATAACACCCGGCTCAACAGTTGCCTGGAGATTCCGTTCATCAATTGAAAGGATCTTATTGAACTTCTCCATGCTGAGCAGCACTCCGCCTCGCACAGGCAGGGCGCCGCCGCTCAGACCAGTGCCCGCCCCCCTGGTGGTAAGGGGTAGCTTATGCTCGTTACACAGCTTTGCAATGGCTGCTACCTGCTCAACTGTTTGTGGCTTTACAACTACCTCAGCTTTATAAACAAGGTCTTCGGTCTCATCCTGACCATATTTTTCGAGCTGTTCCAGGTCAACGCTCATAAACTCCTTACCCGTTATTTTTTCAAGCTCGGAAAGGGTTATTGACGTCAGTTTGTTATAATTATTGATCTCCATTTAATTTACCGGTATCTAAAGTTACTAAGTTTGATGCACCTCACCAGAGCTACAGCGAAATTTATACAAACATGTTCATCAACATCCACACGCATTCGCGTATTTACGACGCGCAGGTTGAGCTGGTGAATCTCGGGATGGATGCCCAGGATAAACCCGAACATTATTCTTACGGACTTCACCCCTGGCATATAAATAAAGAAACCTATGTCTCGCAGCTGGAGCACCTTCGTATCCGTGCGCACGAAAAAAGGTGCATGGCCATCGGTGAGTGCGGGCTGGATAAGCTAAGCACTGTTGACTTCCAGCTCCAGGAAAAAGTTTTTATTCAGCAGGTGAAGATCGCCAACGACATGCAAAAACCGATCATCGTACATTGTGTAAAAGCATTCAACGAACTGATCAATTGCCTGAATCTTAATGATAATGAGGTACCGGTGATCATTCACGGATTTAATAACAACGAAAATATTGGCCGTGTGCTGGTTGATCATGGCTGTTACTTTTCTTTTGGAAAAGCTCTCCTGGGGTACGAGTCAAATGCCTCCAAGGCGCTTAAGAACGTGGGAAGGAAAAATTTTTTTCTCGAGACCGACGATGCGGATATTTCCATTAAGTACATTTACAGGAAGGCATCTGAATTGCTGGGGATAGAAGAAGACATAGTGGCACAGCAGATAAAAAGCAATTACGAAAAGGTTTTTAAAATAACAGGTTAGCATGGATACAAGCTGGATGGAGCGCACCGGTTTACTGGTTGGGGAGAAGGGTATTGAAAAACTCATCAACGCGCATGTGCTTATTGTTGGACTTGGTGGTGTGGGATCATATGCGGCCGAGGCCATCGGCAGAAGCGGCGTTGGGAAAATGACCATCATCGACGGCGATACCGTAGATCCTACCAACCGCAACAGGCAGCTGCAGGCCCTGTCTTCAACGCACGGACAAAATAAGGCGCACCTGATGGCAGAAAGGTTAAAGCTCATTAATCCCGATGTGAAGCTGGAGGTGATCGATCAGTTCAAGAATCCCGATGACATGAAGGTCTTCATGGCTCAGAAGTTCACCTATGTAATAGATGCCATCGACAGTATTTCTCCCAAATTATATCTTCTGCAGACCGCATATTTTAATAACCAGCGCATCATCTCCAGCATGGGTGCCGGAGGAAAAATGGATCCCACGAAGATCAGGGTGGTGGACATTTCACAAACGAGTGTCTGCCCTATGGCTCAGTATGTGAGAAAGCGTTTACGCTACATGAACATCTACAAGGGAATAAAATCCGTGTTCAGTACCGAGATCCCTGCACGTTTTTCAATAATGAGGACCGACGGAAGTAAATACAAAAAATCTGCTTACGGCACCATCTCTTACCTGCCAGCCGCGTTCGGACTTACCTGCGCCTCGGTGGTTATCCGCGACATAGTTGGCTGGAAAGAAATACGCACGGGAAGCAAGGAAAATTCAGGAAAATAAAAAACCCGCTGCGATCAACAGCGGGTCCTCTTAAAGATCATTCAGATCAGTTTGCAGTAACAGTGTAAAAACTGTTGAATTCATTAATTGCTTTAATAACACTGGCCTTATTGAAAGTAAACTTGTCAAGATCTGTCCAGATCATCGGCTGATCAGTCATGTAAGGCTTGAGGTCTTTTTTATAGAATTTAGTAGAGATCTTCCTGATCTCCTTTAAACCTGCATTGTCACCTTCACCCCTGGTATCCTGCATAAAATACACTGATTCCACTCCCGGGTAACCATCCACCTTGCCGTTGAACTTGTATTCATAAAAATTAAGGCGACCCTGGGCAAGACGTTCCACAAATATTTCCCCACCTTCATAAGGCATAGAAACAAAATGGCGTCCTTCAAAACCATAACCTTTGGTTTTTTTGGTATCAAAGGCTGCTAATTTTGGTTTGCTTGCGGTCTTGTAATAAAACATATTGTAAAATTCTGTTTCATCATCTGGATTTGTTCTGATCTCTCCGCGGATTGTATCATTCTTCTTACCGAGATAATAACCCTCAGCAGTGATAGGAGCCATCTTGGGAGCTTTTTTTGGCTGACTCGCTGCGGTAAGGGCCATTCCCAGCAGGATTACCGAAAGTAATTTTTTCATGTGGTGTGAGTTTAGATTTTGCGTGTTATTGTAATTAACCAAATATATTTATATAATGTAATAATGCAAAATTGAGAAATTTTTTTTTGTGATATTTTAAAGAAAAACCCCTGTTAATGCAGGGGTTTTAAAGGTATTTATGATAAAAGCTGATCAGGGTTTTCTTTCAAGCACCTCGTCGATCATACCGTAGTCCTTGGCTTCCTGCGCAATCATCCAGTAATCACGGTCGCTGTCGGCCCACACTTTTTCGTAGGTCTGACCGCTATGGAAAGCAATGATATCGTACAATTCTTTCTTTAATTTCTGGATCTCACGGGCAGTGATCTCGATATCGCTTGCCTGGCCTTCTGCTCCACCTAATGGCTGGTGGATCATGATACGGGCATGTTTAAGAGCTGTTCTTTTGCCTTTAGCTCCCGCGCACTGAAGCACGGCTCCCATACTGGCTGCCATACCTGTACAGATGGTAGCTACTTCCGGTTTAATGATCTGCATGGTATCGTAAATACCTAAGCCTGCGTACACGCTGCCACCCGGTGAGTTTACATAGATCTGGATATCCTTCTTGGAATCTACGCTCTCAAGGAACAGCAGCTGGGCCTGTACAATGTTTGCCACCTGGTCGTTGATGCCGGTGCCCAAAAAGATGATCCTGTCCATCATGAGACGTGAAAACACGTCCATCTGCGCTACGTTCAGCGAACGTTCCTCGATGATATAAGGAGTCAGCGATGATTGAACACGTGAAGTATAGCGATCGTATGTAAGGCTGCTTATGCCTACATGCTTTGTTGCATATTTTCTGAATTCATTATTATCAAACATATTTTTTCGTTTTAATGATTATCAAATGTAAAAGTTACTCAATGCATATCAAATACGATGCTAAATAGTTATTCACGCTAATTTGTCAGGGATTTTCAGGATCAGCCTCTTTAATTACCAGCAGCAAATGAAGGTCTTCAACTTTTGATTGTTATTAAATAAATTGATAATGAACAAATTAGCCTCCATAAAGTATGGATTTTTGCATGCAGTGGCTACGGTCGACAAATACTGCATTCTTAATGGTCACCTGGTGAGCGTTTACGAACCGCTGATCCCCTTTTCCAACAGGGCATTCCGGTATGGTGACTCCTTATTTGAAACCATTCGCATCTGCAATAACAGGATCATGTTCCTGCGCGATCATATGAACCGGCTCAAGCTTGGCATGACAGTTTTGCGCATGAACGTTCCGGCCGAGCTGAACACCGAAAACATCCAGAGTTTTATCATCAATCTCTTAAAGCACAATACCCATGCACCCAACGCCAGGGTGAGACTCACTATTTTTCGCAATGAAGGCGGACATTATACACCTGACACAAATGATATTTCTTTCCTAATAGAGAGCGAAGAACTGCCAGGACCATACGAGCTTAATAAAAAGGGGTACTGGGTGGATATTTATGCCGATGTGAAAAAACCCCTGAACAAGCTTGCAAACATAAAGACGGGTAATTCGCTCCTGTTCGTACTTGCTGCACTCTCAAAGCAAAGCATGAAGCTCGACGACTGCCTGCTGGTGAATGAGAATGGGTCTATCTGCGAGGCAATAAGCTCTAATATTTTTGTGGTGAAGAATGGTACCATCTTTACAACACCTTTAACCGAAGGATGTGTCGCGGGTGTTATGCGAAAACAGATCATGCACCTTGCATCCGAAAATAAGATCCTCACTTTTGAAAGTCCGATTACTACCTATACATTAATGAACGGGGATGAGATCTTTCTCACCAACAGCATCCAGGGCATAAGATGGGTAGGACAGTTCAAGGATAAATTTTACACTAACAAGATGTCACAGCTTTTTCTTGAGAAATTGCTGAATCTGACGTTATAGAGGCCGCAGGTCGACCTCCCCGCCCGTATTATTCCGAACAGTCAAACACTTTCAATATTTTGGCGATGTTCGTGTAATTTCTTTAACACCTGAGATACATCTATTTTTTCTAGCATCTTTTTCTGTTCTTTTTGTCTTGACACACGGCAAATGTGCTAAGGCACATTTGAGCGGAGCTGGTGTGTAAGGCGGAGTCGCATAATGTCTACCAACCTACCGCGCCAGCTCGCTCAAAGGCCTACCAGGCCTTTGCCCCGCGCTGCGCCGGGCCAACGCGCGGGACCATCTGAATGCCTACCTGCCGCACAAGCAAAATTTGGTTACCAATAAAAAAAGATCCGCGGATACCTATCCGCGGATCTTCTAAATGATTTTATTTCAACTAGTTTTTTATCACCTTAAAAACTTTTCGCTCCGTATTTGTCGCGTTGCTCAGCATTATAAAATATAAGCCCGATTTCAATGTTTCAGTCGGAATAGTGATAGAGCCATCAACATTAGAAGTATAGATCAGTTCCCCGGCCAGGTTGATAAGATGGATTGTGCCATAAGCATCAGTCAGCTTGATCTCATCTCCAAAAGGATTAGGGAAAACTTTTGCGGAAATGCTGGCGGCAGTTAATTCACCCACTCCTGCGCAGTAATCCACGTTGATGATCCTTGTGCCCGTGCAGGTGCCTGATTTACCAGCCAGCGTATAGGTTGTCGGACCGGTTGGAACCACAATGAGCACTGCGTTAAGATCAAGCATCGGGTACCAGGTATAGGAGCTCGCTCCATATGCCGTTAGAATAGCACTTTGTCCTACACACATCTGCAGAGTATTTACCGAAAGATTTTTGCCAATGGTAACTGACACTGAATTAACCACGCTGCAAGCTCCTGTAGTTCCCTTTATGGTAACCACTGTATCTTTTGCGGCTGCCACTACAATAACCGACGCAGTTGATCCTGTGCTCCAGCTATAACTTTGTGCTCCTGTTGCAATCAGTGTCGCAGCAGTTCCGGCGCAGGTTGTGAAATTAGGCGTAAACAAATTCAGCTCAACAATAAGAGAGATCTTTTTAGTTTCATTGCATATACCATCATTGCCCACAACAAAATACGAGACACTGGTGCTTGGCGTAACAGCAATGGATGACGTGGTAGCGCCGGTATTCCATGAATAGGAATTTCCGCCGGCAGCGCCTATGATCACAGGTACGCCAGGACAAACAGTCATTTCACTTGCAGAAACTGTGAGAAAAGATTTGCTGAATACTGAGAGTGTTTTTGTGTCAGAGCATCCTGGTCCGAACATGCCTGTTACCGTGTAAACGGCAGGTGACGAAGGAACTGAAATAACCGCGCCTGTAGCACCATTGCTCCAGGTATAAGTATCGGCTCCGCTTGCCGTTAAATTCGCGTTCGTGCCCGGACACGTTGTAATGCTAGGTGCTGTGACCTCGAAAGTTGTAATGAGCACTGACAGCACCTTGGTATCATTACAGTTAGGACCGCTGGTGCCCGTTACTGTATAAGAGGCTGAGACAGGAGGAACTGTGATCACAGAACCTGTCTGCCCTGTACTCCAGTTATACGAATTTGCACCAAACGCGGTAAGCGTCGGAGTAGTTCCTGGACACGTGGTTACACTTGGAGCAGTTATCTGCAGCGAGCTTATTGAAACTGAAACGACGCTGCTTTGCGAACACGCACCTACAAAACCGGTTACAGTATATGTACCGTTAGCGGAGGGAACTGTGATGAATGCGCCGGTTTGACCCGTGCTCCAGCTATAAGAGTTTGCTCCGCTGGCCATAAGCGTTGGAGTGATCCCTACACATGTAGAAACACTCGGAGCCGAGAGTACAAAGTTGATAGGTACTACCGAAACAATAGCTGCAGCGGTGCAGTTTGGCGGGTTAGTACCTGTTACAGTATAAGTGGACGCATTGCCCGGAACTGTTATAACGGAACCTGTTTGCCCGTTACTCCACAAGTATGAGGACGCTCCGCTTGCTGTAAGAGTAGCATTTCCGCCAGGACAGGAATTAACACTCGGCGCCACAAGGTTTGGTGGATTGGTAACTATTACCGAAGCCACTGCTCCGGCAGAACAACCCGGGTAATAATAAGAACTAAGAGTATATGCAGTGGTGCTCGACGGGGAAACAATAATGCTTGAAGCCATAGATCCGGTGCTCCATGTGTACGATGTATTGCCCGTTGCTGTCAGCGTGGCTGAACCTCCGGCGCAGATATTCACCTGGCTCGGCGAGATCAATACAGGAGCCGGATTGCAACTGGCGGTGTAAGTAACATCATCAATGCCGATATAAAAAGCATTGAGCCCGTTTACTCCACCATCGGGAACCCAGTAACGGAATGCGAAACGCCCTACTGTCGGTGTGCTGATGCCTGACAATACAACAGTATAAAAAGTCCATGTATCAGGATAACCTGTTTGTGTAAGATTGGGATTGACAGTGGTGACCAGGTTTGTAAAAGTACCTACAGCCGTTGCTCCGGCCCCGATGGCACCGGTACCAGTGCCAACGCTCATTCGCAGTTCAAGACGATCGGGGCTGCTTGACGGGTTGATATAAGTGCGGGTAGCGAACTTAAACACGCCACCGTTCATAATATTGACAGTTGGAGTTATTAAAAAACAACTGATGCTGCCGGTGGTAGTGCCCTGGCAATCGTAAGCAGCGCCATAAAAATCACTGTTACCACCTGAATTGGCATTAAAAACATTTGTATTTCCTTGTGTCCACGTTCCTACTCCCAGTGGAGAAGAGTTGTTTTGCCGCGCCCAGCCATTGCCCGCCACGCTAAAGGGGGCCGTGAAGCTCTGATTTAACTGGACCTGCGAGGTTATGTCCAGCGTCAGGCAAGTTATTAATATAAAAAGCAGATAGATTTTTTTCATGTTTTAAGTAGGTTTAGGGAATAATCGTCAAGTGTAAGAAAAAATCAGTTCACGTAGACAATTATGGGATGGGTAAATGTTAAAAGTGACAATGACAACGAATGCCAGAATTATCTATTACGTGCAGAAAGAGTCCGTCAGCTTGTACAAATTACAACCTAGATATTATCCAGTATGCTACAAAGTTTCTCAGTAAGTGCTTTCCGGCTATATTGTCCGATCTTTTCGTTTTTTCTTTCTGGACTCTTCCCCGTATAAAGAGAAAGGATGATCTTTTCAAGTGATGCGTCGTCATCAAAATCACTTATATACCCGGTACCTGTTTCTTCAAGCAATAATGCCAGTTCTCCGTCAGGCGGGCCAATGGCCAGAACCGGCGCCCCCGCAGCCATGTACTCAAATATTTTTCCTGTAAGAATACCCTTTGCATTTTTAGTCCTGTTTACAAGAAGAAGCAATACTCGGGACCGCTCCTGCTCGCGGATCACTTCGTTGTGTGGCAGGTAAGGAATGAGCTTTACAAATTCAGTTAACTGATATTTTTCAATCTGTTCCTTTACAAAAATATCCACCTTGCCTACCAGCTTGATCTGAAGTTGCTCCCTGAAAACAACATTCTCTTTAGTGATCTTTGATAGCACCCTCCAGAGCACCTGTGGATCACGGTCCTTTACCAGGGTGCCGATATGAGCGATGCTGAATTTAATATCCTTGGTTACCTTTCCCGAAGAAACATCCTCTTCATCATAACCATTTGTGATCACCTTAAATTTAGATTCAGCCTTTCCTCCGGCCTTAAGGAACATATCCCTGAACTCTTCGTTCATTTGTTTTCCAACGCTTATAACGCAGTCTGCCCCAAGCAAAACCTCCTTTTCCATACGCCTGTGCGTGCGGTCAGCGAAGTGGCTCAGCATCAGCTTCTCATAAAAATCAATATTTGTCCAGGGATCCCGGAAATCAGCGAGCCACTTTAACGCAGGATGTTTTTTCTTTAATCCAAGCGCTATCATATGCATAGAGTGTGGAGGACCGGTGCTGATGACATGGCTGATCTTATTTTCTGCAAGATATTTATCGAGGTACTTTATGCTTGGACTGATCCAGAAACGACGAGCATCAGGAATAAAAAAATTACCCCTGATCCATACGCTGATCTTTTCAGCGATGCCCGCTTTTTTATTCTCACTTAAGAAAGAAGCGTTGATGCGATCATTTTTTTTACGTCCTATAAATCGCTTGTAAAACGTGTAGGGCTCCCAGATGGGTGTTTTCAGAATAGTGATACCGGGAGGAATATCTTTAAGCAGACTTTCATCAATTACAGGCATTTCACCATTGGAAGCCGTGTAAACAACAGGTTCCCAGCCATACCGACGCATGTACTTCACAAACTTCAGCCAGCGTTGCACGCCTGCCCCTCCTGCGGGAGGCCAGTAGTAGGTGATGATAAGAACCTTCTTCATGAAGAGGTAAAGATAGGCGAAAAAAAAGAAGTGTTTATGGCCTGTTAATCCTGGGTAAATATCAACTCGCCGTTGTACCCAAGATCGTAAGCATTGGGATTTGTGACAGCATCAGAATTTATTGTAAGGACGAGCTTTTTATCGCGCAATTCCTTTATGCGGTATCGCATATTTATTCCGCCCCAGTTAAAAAGATGATAGTCTCCCGTACTGCCTTTATTGATCTTTCCGATTATGAAATTAACTTCTTCTTTATTCTTTACATCCCCGCTCTTTTGTAAAAAATCCCAGGCACCTTCTGCCTGCAGCTCCCTGCCTTCAAACAATTCTTTCAATGAGTATGTGCCGTTCTTGTCAACGTTTAGCGAGAGAATGTAAGTACCCGATTCAGGCGGATAATAAGTGTCTCTTCTTTCGAATCTTCCCGCTTTAAAAGTGTACTTCCAGCTGTATTTTACGGTATTAAAATGGTCATCAACTGATTCAGTAAGCTGACCTCCGGACAGGTTCCAGCTTCCTGCCATCCTCGATTTTCGCGACTTAAGCGACATCAGCGGATCATCCTCCCCTTTCCTGCATCCACCGAGGAAAACGGGGATCAGCATTACAATAATTATTTTTCTGATCGTCATGCTATTGTTCAAATATGAAGTAACCCTGCATCCCCTGGAAGTCTCCATTGACATCTGCATACATGTAGGAGGAGGTCTCGAGAACAAGTTTTTTATTTCTCAGCTCACGGATAAAATATTCAAAATTGGTATTTGTCCTGTTGAAGAGCAGCACATCATTGGTGGCGCCTTTCTCCACTTTTTCAAGTATGTAATAAACATCAGCTTTCTTTTTTGAATCTCCCACTCCGGAATTAAACGACCAGCGACCGGAGGCATTCAGGGAGCGGTTTGACAGCATTTCGGAAAAATTAAAATTACCTTCCTTATCCATATTCAGATCGAGCTTATATTCTGTATAATAAGCGGTGCTTGTACCTTGTTCTGTTACAGTAAAGCTGAGCTTGGACTGTACAAAATCGAATTCCACCACTGAGGCAGAATCTTTAAACTCTTCGTCTATTTTAAGATGTGCGCCTGTGAGGTGCCAGGAACCTGCCATCCGGGCTTTGCGGCTTAAGAGTGAAACAGCAGGGTCATCCTTACCTTTTTTGCATGCTAACAGCATTAATAAGCATATAAATGCGGCGAGAGTAAGGGATCGGGGCATGAGTGAGCGGGTGAATGGTCTGGCAAATTAAGAAAATAAGCCACTCCGGAAAGGAAAACTTATCGTTTTTAATAACTGACTAAACAATTACACATACAAAGCACTCATTATCAGTCAAATAGAAAATTTGCTTTATTCCACATGATTCATTACTTTTGAACTAATCTTTAAAACGAATTAATATTTAAATCTCCAAATATCACACATCACCCTCGCTTGCAATTCGTTTAATCTTTTATTTTTCAGGAATTAAGACACAACAGCAAACCGGTTTGATGTAATATTCAGATTAGGTGTTTTTTTTATTAAAGTGAATACGGCCGGGTTCATCCCCTTTTTTTCCGGTTGTATTTTGGTAATATAAAAAGGGAAAAAAATAAAAAGTAAAAAAATGGAAAAACGTACAGTAAACTTTTTCAACCAAACAAAAGGTTTCGGATTTATCAAAGTTGATGGTTCCGGAAAAGAAGTATTCGTTCACGTTTCAGGGATCAAAGAAGAGATCCGCGAAAACGACGAAGTTGTGTTTGAAATCCAGGAAGGCAAAAAAGGCCTTAACGCTGTTAACGTAAAGTTAGCGTAATTGGCTGCCCGTTAATTTAAATTTGAGATCTCTCACTATGATATAAATGTTCTGCAAAGGACATCACTTAAAGAATGGTTGACATTCAAAGTTAGGATTAACAAAAAAAACCCGGTTCTAGAGCCGGGTTTTTTATTTTTAATAGTTTCCTGCATTCCGTCTTCTTAACAACCACTGTTTACAAGTACGAGGTACGAGGTACGAGGTACGATTTAAAGTCTCTTGCAATCGCGCGTCAATTACAGATAACTAAACATTGATAGATTTATTTTCAAAGAGAATTAAATCAATCGCGAAACTTTGAACCTTGAACTTGGAACTTGAAACTTGAAACTTACGAATAGCTAGCAATACATTGAGAAGATACTGTTGTTAAACAGTCATGATCTCTTTCTCTTTTTGCTCAATATGTTTATCCACCAGAGCAACATGAGTATTAGTCATATCCTGGATCTTTGTTTCAGCGGTTTTGGCTTCGTCCTCAGGAAGACCTTCTTTTTGAAGCTTTTTGATATGCTCCATGGCTTCTTTACGTGAGTTACGGATCCCAACTTTTGCATCTTCACCCAGTCCACGGGCAGTTTTGGTTAATTGCTGGCGACGTTCTTCGGTTAGAGGCGGAACAACAATACGGATAATGATACCGTCATTCTGAGGATTGAGGCCCAGGTTGGCCATTTGAATTGCTTTTTCAATGGGTGTGAGCATCGACTTTTCCCATGGCTGGATAATCAGCGTACGCGCATCCTGCGAGTTTACGCTGGCAGTATTGCTTATAGGCACTTTACTTCCGTAATAATCCACCATCACACTTTCCAGCATCACCGGATTGGCTTTTCCCGCGCGAACTTTCTGAAGATCGGCTTCAAGGTGTGAAATGGCCTTGCTCATTAAAGACTTTGTAGAATCAAGAATCGTTTTAACGTCTGCCATAAAATTTAAAATTTCCTGTAAAATTAGAATTAATATTTGAAGTACAACGGTAAACCCGCGAAGGGTAAACTGCGATGCGTAAATCCTTCAAGGTTCACGTGCCGTAGGTAAATCCTTCAAGGTTCACGTGCCGTAGGAAATCCTTCAAGGTTTATGGTGAATTCCGTAAAACCTTGAAGGATTTGCGGTGAATTGCGTACAACCTTGAAGGATTTACCGCGCTTACGCGCTGCCCCTTCGCGGGTTTACACTTTCTCTTTCACGGCGAATAAACCCACCAGGCAATCAATGGTGTAATCGATTTCCTCCTTGGTAGTGTATTTGCAAAAACTGAAACGTACCGATGGTCTATTCATATCTATGCCAAGATTACGAAGCACATGACTGCCCTGGTTGCTTCCGCTGCTGCAGGCACTGCCTCCACTTGCGGCAATACCATGAATGTCGAGATTAAACAACAACATCTCAGCATCTGGATGCGCCGGAAAACAACAATTAAGCACCGTATAAAGCGATTTTTTATGATCCGTTTCCCCGTTAAAAAGGATGCCGGGAAATTTCTGAAGAAGGGTCTCACGCATATAATCTTTCAATCCCATTATATGCTTCTGGTGCTCTTCCATTTCATTATTACAGATCTCCAGGGCTTTTGCAAGACCCACAATGCCGGCTACATTTTCGGTGCCTCCGCGCATATTACGTTCCTGGGCGCCGCCATGAATGAACGGAGAGATCTTATGTTCATGATTTACATATAAAAATCCCACGCCTTTTGGACCATGGAATTTATGTGCCGCGCAGGTAATATAATGTACATTGATCTCGCGAAGATCCATTTTGTAATGACCCATTGTTTGAACGGTATCACTATGGAAAAGTGCGTTGTATTTTTTGCAGATCTCCCCCACTTCCTTTATCGGGAGCAGAGTTCCGATCTCGTTATTGGCGTGCATCAATGACACCAGGCTGCGTGGATTGTTTTTAAGGAGCTCTTCAAGATGAGCAAGATCCACATTCCCTTTATTATCAATGTTCACCCAGCTTGCTTTTATTTTGCCTGCTTTTTCCAGCACAGAAATGGTATGCTCCACCGCATGATGCTCAATGCGACTTGAGATCACATGTGTAATACCATAGGTAGAAATGCACTGATAAATTGCGGTATTATCGGCTTCTGTTCCTCCCGAGGTAAAAAAGATCTCGGCAGGCGTTACATTCAGCAACCTGGCAACTGTTTTCCTGGCAGTTTCAATTACCGATCGTGTTTTACGGCCAAAAGAATGAATTGAGGACGGGTTACCAAAATCCTCCGCCAAAAGAGGCATCATGGCCTTTAAAACATCTTCATCCAGCCGCGTTGTAGCGGCATTATCCAGGTAAACTTTCATCCGGTAAAGTTAACCAATTCATTTTAAAAAAAATAGGGGTCAATGTTCCGCAAACACCGCCATTGTTTGCCAAAAAAAGGTCTCACTTTCAAGGATTGCGGGCCGGCTGGTCACGCCGGCGGCGATTACAGTCCCAAATCCAGTAGTTAACAGATGTTTTTAAAGGCCTCGATAAATTCCTCAAGATCCTTTTCAGTTTTTTTATCGATAATCTCCCCTTCCCTGTTGATCTTACCTTTTACGCCCTGGATCAGCAAAGTGGTTTCGCGGGTAAATTCTGCCATTAGCGTTCTCATAATTAGCTGCAATTCTTCATGACCTTTTTCTCCGCTGGCAGAAGCAGTGATCAGTCCCACCGGCTTGCCTGAAAATACCGTGGTTGATACACACCATTCAATGGCATTCTTCAAACCACTGGGAATACTGAAAACATATTCCGGTGTGCAGATTACAACACCGTCAGCTTTCATAATATTATTCCTTAGATCTAAAATTATTTCCGGCGGAGCATCTTTTGAAAGCACCGGATCAAAATGCGGAAGCTTTTTCAGATCCTTAAATACCTTAACCGCAAAAAGATCCCTCGTTAACTCTGCGAAATTGTCAATCAATTGCTCGTTAGCCGAATTCTCACCGGCACTACCAACTATTATAAAAATGTTTTTCCTTTTTGGCATCTAAAAACAATTTGTCACCCGCCAAATCGTACATCGTACATCGTAAATTTCATTTCTATCTGCCCGAAAGAACATTTCAAGCTATAATTTCGCGAATATCCCCCATGATCTTCTGCGCGAGTTCATCCGCAGTTTTTTCATCCTTGCTTTCGCTGTAGATCCGGATAATTGGCTCGGTATTGCTTTTCCGTAAATGAACCCACTCCTTGTCGAATTCGATCTTTACACCGTCGATGGTATTAACTGGCTTATCTTTATATTTCTTTTCCATCTCGCGCAGAACTTTGTCTACATCGATGGATGGCGTAAGTTCAATTTTATTTTTGGAGATAAAATAAGGTGGATAGGAACGACGAAGATCAGAAATAGACTTACCATACTTAGCAAGATGCGTGAGAAAAATGGCGATGCCCACAAGCGCATCACGACCATAATGCAGTTCAGGCAGAATAACTCCACCATTACCTTCACCACCGATCACTGCACCGGTCTCTTTCATTTTATTTACTACGTTAACTTCTCCCACAGCGGCCGCAGCATATGTTGCGCCGGCTGATTCGGTGACATCGCGCAAGGCCCTGGTGCTTGAAAGGTTACTTACTGTATTTCCTTTTTTGTGTTTTAATACATAATCGGCTACTGCAACAAGGGTATATTCCTCGCCAAACATTTTGCCATCCTCACACACAAATGCAAGACGGTCAACATCGGGATCAATGCTGATACCAAGGTGCGCTTTTTCTTTCTTCACGGTTTCACTTAGCTCTTTAAGATGCTCGGGAAGCGGCTCAGGATTATGCGCAAAATCGCCGTGAGGTTCTTTGTTTATGACAGTGTACTTTTTAACGCCGAGCTTTTCCAGCAATGCAGGCACTGCAATAGCGCCGCTGGAATTGATAGCGTCGATCACAATATTAAAATTTGCAGCTGCGATGCTTTTTACATCCACGTAAGGTAAAGCAAGGATAAGTGCGATATGCCGTTCAAGAAAATCGTTATTGACCGAATATTTTCCAAGCTGGTCAACCTCAGCATACGTGAAATCAGAGGCGCTTCCTAATCTCAGGATCTCCTGTCCTGCCTGTTCGCTTATAAATTCTCCTTTATTATTCAGCAATTTCAAAGCGTTCCACTGACGGGGATTATGACTGGCGGTGAGAATGATCCCCCCGGCGCATTTTAATTCCGTAACGGCCATTTCAACGGTTGGTGTAGTGCTTAAACCCAGGTCTACAACGTTGATTCCCATCCCGATCAATGTATTGGCAACGATTGAAGAGATCATTTGTCCGCTGATACGCGCATCGCGACCGATCACGACTTTGAATTCAGATGCAGAACTATTTTCTTTTTTGATCCATGCACCGTACGCAGATGCATATTTAACAGCGTCGAGAGGTGTTAGTCCCTGGTCGGGCTTGCCGCCAATGGTGCCGCGTATTCCGGATATACTTTTTATGAGGGTCACGATGAATGGATTTGGTTTGCAAACATACTAAAATCCCGGCGTTGATAAAAGTCGGCCGTGATAGCGCAGAGGGGCAGAGGTTCGCAGAGGTTCACCGACACAACAATATAGACCCGCAGCCTGCAAGTCGGCTATGACCAAAACACTTAATAGAAAATTATCATGATATTTGCAGATACAAGTTCTATGCGTAAATACATTCTCCTGATCTCTATTTTGTTTGCCTTTAACGGAACGTCTGTTGCGGCGGTAAAATCACAACCTGTTGTTCCTGCATTTATTTTGCTGGATGATTCGGTTCTGACAGAAAATACTTCAAGCGGAAATGAACTTCAACGACCCCATCCTATTCTGAAAGCCTTACGCGAACCTGTAAAGAAGAACAAAAAGCTGGCCTGTGCTATTATGGCCTTCCCCTTTCCTTTCGGCATCGTAGGCCTGCATCGCATCTACATGGGCACTTCGCCATATGTTCCGGTTGTTTACATTGCCAGTCTAGGCGGGGTATTCGGTATTTTACCATTGATCGATTTTATTGTGATCCTCAGTAAGCCAAACCCTGAAGAATTTTTTGGCAACCGTAAAGTTTTTATGTGGTAGATTAGCGCAGTATGTGTGGTATTGCCGGAATAGTAAATAAAACGTACAGAAGCAGCAACCTGCGTCAGCCTGTGTTAGCAATGAGCCAGGTGCTCGCTCACCGCGGGCCTGACGGGGAAGGATTTATAATCGCCTCTGAAAAAGGTGTCCAGGCCCTTTTCCAGGAGCCGCTAAAAAACAGCCAGCAGGAGCTGCCATATCTTCCCCGGCATTCGCTGCAAAGTGCGGCCGACGGGTTCCTGGCTTTCGCGCACAGGCGGCTTTCCATTATTGATCTGAGTTCCGCAGGCCACCAGCCTATGTGTGACGCCGAAAAAAATATATGGCTCACCTTTAACGGGGAGATCTATAATTACATTGAATTACGGAAAGAATTACTGCATCTCGGGCATCACTTTTTTTCGGAATGCGACACCGAAGTGGTTTTGCAGGCTTATAAGCAATGGGGTTACAGCTGTGTGGACAAGTTCAATGGTATGTGGTCGTTTTGCATTTATGATGCAGAAAA
This sequence comes from uncultured bacterium, assembly GCA_966211905.1. Classification (GTDB taxonomy): domain Bacteria; phylum Bacteroidota; class Bacteroidia; order B-17B0; family Aurantibacillaceae; genus Aurantibacillus. The sequence continues at coordinate 1,503 of CBIHOL010000022.1, read as the reverse complement.
AAAGATCTGCTTCGCTTCCCGCGACAGGCTGGGTGTGAAACCTTTCTATTATGTGAACAATAATCAGTTCTTTGCTTTTGCGAGCGAACAAAAAGCGTTCATCAAAGCCGGAATCTGCGACGCCAGCATCAATGAAAAAGAGCTGCATAATTACCTCGTAAATACCCTGCTTGAAACATCCACTGAAAACTTTTTCAGTCATGTTACAGAATTATGGCCGGGGCATAACCTGGTGTACGATCTGCCTGGCGGTGAGATCAAAGTACACCGGTACTTTCATCTTGATGATATCATTTCCTTTCATAATGATGATGTTACCGAATCACAGCTGATAGAAAATATCAGGAATGCTTTTGAACACGCCGTGGATCTGCGAATGCGCAGCGATGTGGAAGTAGGAACCTGCCTGAGCGGGGGAATTGACAGCAGCGCGCTGGCAGTGACCATGGCCTCACATAAATCTTCCCGGTTAAATTGTTTTACCTCTGTTTTCCCGGGAAAAAAGATCAACGAAGAGCACTATGCTGATATGGCCGCGGCAAAAGCCGGGGCGCGTCACTTTAAAGTTGAAGCAACCTCCGGACAATTTATGGAAGAGGTTGATCAGCTGGTGTATTCACAGGATGTGCCTATATGGGATACAAGCACCTATGCTCAGTATAAAGTGATGGAGCTGGCCGCCAGTAATAAAATAAAAGTGGTTCTCGACGGCCAGGGCGCCGATGAACTTTTTGCGGGTTATCACCATCATTTTATAGCAAAGTGGAACAACCTGCTGACTCATGGAAAAATTGGCCCATTATTAAAAGACATCCTGGTGTCAGAAAAAACAATTCCTGCACCCTTTGTTTTTTATGTCAAGCAACAGATCAAGGCCAGGTACAATTTTGCTGCAAAACAATATCATCCCGTTTTCAGTGCAGAATTCTTAAATACTGGAGCCATCCGCAACAAAGACCGGTTTTTATCGGGTGTGAACGAACAGCTGATCTCAGATATTTACGATACCAGGCTTAAGTCATTCCTTAAATGCGAAGACCGGTGTGGCATGTGGCACAGTGTAGAGAGCCGCACTCCCTTCAGTGACGATATTGAATTAATGAAACTGATGTTTTCATTTAGCGGAAACAAAAAATTAAAAAATGGGGTATCCAAATACCTGCTGCGTGAGGCAGTGAAGACCAGGCTACCCGAACAGATTTATTCCAGATATGATAAGCAGGGATTTGAAACTCCCATGCAGGAATGGATGGGGGCGCTGAGACCACAAATGATCGCATCAGTGAACGAAGCAAGATTTACTTTCTTAAAAAAGGGTGCAATTGAAAACCTTAATCCAAAGAACCCTTCTAGTAATAAGATCCTTTTTCGCCTGTTTATTTTGTCGAGGTGGATGCAGGTTTTTCAACGATAAGGTCTCTTGCAATTCGGGTAGTTTAAACACAACAGACCTTTAGATTTGTACCATCTCTTTTTAATTAACATGTATTGTTAATATTACTG
>CBIHOL010000021.1:0-50592 GCA_966211905.1 uncultured bacterium | reverse complement strand
CTTTCACGTAATTAAAAACAACTGTGGGAGCATCGGCGTTAAGTATTTTATAGGGATCCCTCACTTCAAGATTTCCGTCAATAAAAAGGCGGATAGGATTTTTTCCCTTTACCAGCCGTGTTGTTAAACCGGGATCGTCGGTCAGAACCGTGTTCTTTCCTACAAGGATGGCCATTGTCTCAGCGCGCAGCTGATGCACAGAAATATTCGCAGCTTCCCTCGTTATGAGGTTGGCGCTCCGGTCGGCCGGCATTTCCCTGCTTATGAATCCATCTGCTGTTATTGCCCACTTAAGGATGATGTACGGCCTTTTTTTCTCAAAAAAAGTCATAAACCTTTTATTAAGTAACCTGGCTCTGTCTTCCAGCACCCCGACCTCCACGTTAATACCGTGTTTGCGCAGGCTGGTAATCCCCTTTCCAGAAACCAAGGGATTTGGGTCTGCACTGGCAACCACCACATGTCTGAATCCGGAATTGATCACCAGGTCTGCGCATGGAGCGGTTTTGCCAAAATGAGTACAAGGCTCAAGAGTGACATATAACGTACAGTCTGACGGGGAAATATCAACCGGTAAGGCCGCAATGGCATTCACTTCTGCATGAGCCTCACCAAATTTGTGATGATAACCTTCAGCAACTATTTTACCATTTTTTGCAATAACGCAGCCCACCATGGGATTAGGCGCAACATCGGGCCAGCCCATTACGGCAAGTTCCAACGCTCTCTGCATGTAATATTGATGGTCCATTACTCTTGCTCAGCTAAAATTACTTCCATTTTAGTAAATTTGTGGCCTTAAATTTAATTATTGTTACCATGTTCGATAACTTACAGGATAAACTCGACCGTGCCTTCAAGGTTCTGAAAGGCCAGGGCAAGATTACGGAGATAAACGTTGCTGAAACTATGAAGGAAGTGCGCAAGGCACTCCTTGATGCTGACGTTAACTATAAAGTAGCGAAACAATTCACCGATACTGTAAAAGAAAAAGCGCTTGGACAAAATGTGCTTACCGCCGTTTCTCCGGGTCAGCTTTTAATAAAGATCACCCACGACGAACTCGCAGGTCTTATGGGGGGCACAAAGGAGGACATCTATCTTGGAGGAAACCCAACTGTTATTTTAATGAGCGGTCTCCAGGGTTCAGGTAAAACAACATTTACCGGGAAGCTGGCGTATTATCTTAAAACGAAAAAAGGCAAAAAGCCTTTGATGGTAGCCTGCGACGTTTACCGTCCTGCTGCCGTTGACCAGCTCCATGTTCTAGGACAACAGATCGACGTTGAAGTATACAGCAACAAGGAAGAAAAGAATCCTGTAAAAATTGCGGAAGCCGCCATCAAACAGGCGAAGGAGAATGGTAACAGTGTGGTGTTGGTGGATACCGCGGGTCGTCTCGCAATCGACGAGCAGATGATGAACGAGATCGCTGATCTGAAAAAAGCGATCAAACCGAATGAGATCCTGTTTGTAGTAGATAGCATGACCGGTCAGGATGCCGTAAATACAGCCAAGGCCTTTAACGATCGCCTGGATTTTGACGGGGTGATCCTTACCAAACTCGATGGTGATACACGCGGTGGAGCTGCTTTATCAATTAAGAGCATAGTTAACAAGCCTATTAAATTTATCGGTACCGGTGAAAAAATGGAGGCTCTCGATGTTTTTTATCCCGAAAGGATGGCCGACAGGATCCTGGGCATGGGCGACGTGGTAACTCTCGTTGAACGAGCGCAGGAACAATTTAATGAAGAGGAAGCACGCAAGCTCAATAAAAAGATAGCGACCAATAAATTCGATTTCAATGACTTTTTGAATCAGTTGCACCAGATCAAAAAGATGGGAAATATTAAAGACCTGGTTGGAATGATCCCCGGTATGGGAAAAGCAATTAAGGATATGGACATCGATGATAACGCGTTCAAGGGAATTGAAGCTATCATCTTTAGTATGACCCCGGAGGAACGCACGAAACCAGAAGTTATCAATGGTTCCCGCCGGCAGCGTCTTGCAAAAGGCAGCGGACAAGGGATCCAGGAAGTGAACAAGCTCCTGAAACAATTTGAAGACACACGCAAGATGATGCGCATGATGAACGATAAAAATGCGATGGCGAAAATGATGAGGGCAATGCCTAAAGGGATGGGGCCGCGGTAACATAACCACTAAGACACTAAGGGCACTCAGAAACCACTAAGGCAATTTACTTAGTGTACCTTAGTGGTCTTCGTGTCTTAGTGGTTCAAAAAAAACGTATTATGCAGCTAATTGACGGTAAAAAAATATCACTGGAAATTCAAGAGGAAATTGCTTCCGAAGTTAAGAAGATAGTAGCCGGTGGCGGCAAGCAGCCTCACCTTGCGGCAGTTTTAGTGGGCAATGACGGGGGTAGCGAGACTTATGTCGCAAGCAAGATCAAAACCTGCGAAAAGGTTGGATTTAAATCTTCCCTGATACGTCATCCGGACAGCGTTTCTGAAGCCGAGCTTTTAAAGACCGTAGAAAAATTAAATAACGATCCTGATGTGGATGGTTTTATTGTGCAGTTGCCGCTACCCAAACACATTAACGAAGACAAAATTATAGAAGCTGTAAAACCCTCAAAGGATGTGGATGGTTTTCATCCTATCAATGTGGGGAGAATGGTTCTCGATCTTCCATGTTTTGTAAGCGCTACTCCGTATGGTGTTGTGCAATTACTGCAGAAATACAAGATCGAAACAAGCGGTAAAAATTGTGTGGTGATAGGACGCAGTCACATTGTTGGCTCACCAATGAGCATTTTACTGGCAAAGAATACTGCTATGGGTAATTGTACCGTTACTCTTTGTCATAGCAGGACAAAAGATCTTAAATCACATACCACCCGCGCTGACATTATCATTTGCGCGTTAGGCAGTCCCGAATTCTTAAAAGCTGACATGGTTAAAGAAGGCGCCGTAGTTATAGATGTGGGTACCACACGTGTTCCAAGCACCACAGCAAAAAGTGGATTTCAGTTAAAAGGTGATGTTAAGTTTGATGAAGTGGCTCCTAAATGCAGTTACATTACGCCAGTACCGGGAGGTGTTGGACCGATGACTATTGCTTCTCTCATCAAAAACACATTGTTAGCTGCTAAACGGGAGATTTACTCGTAGTTTCGAGTTCCGGGTTTCGTGTTTCGGGTTCCGGGTTTCGGGGTCCGTGTTCCGTGTTCCGTGTTCCGTGTTCCGTGTTTCTGGTTTCTGGTTTCCTTGTTTGTAGTTTGGGGTTCGTTTTCGTTCTGCGTAATTCTGTGAAATCTGCGTCTTTGACCTGCACTAAATTCCTATATTTAAAATCACATTGAACTTCCTCCGCGAAAATATTTCCATTGCTCTCGATTCAATAAAAGCCAATAAGCTCAGGGCAATCATTACCATGCTTATTATCGCTATTGGCATCACCGCCCTGGTTGGAATCCTGTCGGCTATCGACGCCATTAAAAACGGCATATATAGCAATATGGCAAGCATGGGAGCCAATACATTTACTATCCGTGAAGCTGACGCAAAAATAAAAGTCGGACGTAAAGGCCGTAAATCAAGACCGGCAGAGCCCATCACCTTTGACGAAGCCAGCCGCTTTAAAGACGATTTTAAATTCCCGGTCACCACTTCCGTTCATGCCGAAGCGAGCTGGAATTCCATTGTAAAATACGGGAACAAAAAAAGTAATCCTAATATCAGTGTTTATGGCGCTGACGAGAATTATCTTATTACCGCGGCCTATGACCTGGACAAGGGCCGTAATTTTACACCTTCCGAAGTAGAAGGCGCCCCGCATATCACCATAATTGGAAAAGAAATTGAACGTAATCTTTTTGGCAAAAGATCGGCGGTAGACAGGTTCATTAAAATAGGTGCGCAGCGTTACAAGGTAATTGGAGTGCTGGCTTCCAAAGGAGCAAGTTCTGAGCAAGGCAGCGACAAGGTTTGTATTATCCCGTTGCGCACCGCAAGACAATATTACGGCGGCAATGAAATGAACTATACCATTAGTGTAATGTGCCTTAACACACAGCTTCTGGATATAATGGTGCATGAGGCTACAGGACTTTTCAGGAAAATCCGCAAACTTCCGCTTTCAGCGCATGAAGATTTTGATGTAGTGAAATCAGATAACCTTGCCTCCATGGTGATGAAAGACATCAGCATGGTTACCAGCGGGGCCACAGTCATTGGACTTATTACACTATTTGGAGCAGCTATAGGATTAATGAACATTATGCTTGTGAGCGTCACAGAACGCACCCGCGAGATCGGCATCCGCAAGGCCATGGGCGCAACCGGAATTATCATTCAAAATCAATTTCTCATCGAGAGCGTTGTTATCTGTGTGATGGGAGGCATTGTTGGAATTCTTTTCGGGATCGTGATCGGAAATTTTATCAGCTTTGCGCTTGACACGGGTTTCTTTATTCCGTGGTTCTGGATCATCAGCGGGGTGATTATCTGTGTCGCAGTTGGTCTTATAAGCGGGTACCTGCCAGCTAAACGCGCAGCAAAGCTCGATCCTATTGAAAGCCTTCGTTTTGAGTAATCAACCAGTCAGCAATATAGAATCACGTCTCACTGTGCTCCTGCGTCATCCCTTTGATCTGCTCCTGCTTTTATTATCAGCGACCCCTTTATTTTTTATAGCCATAAACGACATTCACGGATGGGGCGACGATTATGCCCAGTACATAAAAGAAGCCAGCAACATCGCATCAGGCAGACCTTATTTTGAATCAGGATATATTTTTAATCCCAATAATCTTGAGTACGCGCCTCCCTCCTATCCGCCCGGGTTTTCATTATTGCTCGCCCCGGTGGTAAAAACCTGGGGAATAGCCATCCGTCCCATGCTTTACCTGGTGACAGTAATGCTCGTGGTGTTTCTCGTAAGCAGTTATTATTATTTCAAACGGCATATGGGCAGGTCCTCGGCGTTTTGCCTGGCACTCATTGGAACATATTGCGGGGCTGTAATCGACCTGAAAGGTCATGTATTGGCCGACATTCCCCTGCTGGCATTCACTTCAGTTTATTTGTTTCTTCGTACGGAAGCTCCGTCAAGAGCCCGGATACTCCTTTTAATATTAACCGCTTGTATGGCTATCCTTATCCGGACGCAGGGAATACTATTACTTGCGGCAGAAATGCTTTTTTTATTTTTTTCCGTTCTCAGTCAGCGCTCTCGTCGTGAACTTACGTGGCGCTCATTTTTATTGCATCCATCGCTTTTAATAACAGTAACAGCGCTGTTTTGCTATGAGGTGTTGTCGCTAACTGTTTTTCGTGCACCTGATAATGCACATTCGTTTTACAGGAATCTGTTTTCGCTTTATGACCATAATGGATGGGATCTGCTTGCATACAATTTCAACTACCTGGTGGATCTTCTGCGCACTCTTTTACATTTTGGTCCAAAAGAATTTTTCTGGCAGGCTCCGGGAACGATTATCGAATACGTGAGCTTTACTCTGGCAGGTGCAGGATTAATTATCTCGCTCAGACAAAAGACAGAACCTGAAACACTGTTTTTTTTACTTATGTGCCTGCTTATTTTTATTCTCCCCGTGCACCAGGGCGCGCGTTATCTTCTTCCTGTGCTGCCAGTGTATCTCCTTCTTTTTTATCGTGGAGCAAAAGCAGCAATGCCGCATCTCACGAGGAATGTAAAAAGCGCTGCGATGATATTCACCGTAGTCTTCCTGCTGCTTTGTTTTAGTCATGTAGAGGGTTTAAAAGGATCTCCTGCATCACATCCCTATGCTGCTGAAGATAGCGCTGCGTTTGAATATATACGCAAACACGTGAAAGAAAACGAGATCATTGTTTTTGCAAAACCCCGGGCTCTGAATTTATATACAGGCAAAAAAAGCGTGAATATTGCCTGGCAAAAAACGCCGGAACAAAACAAACATTTTTTCGATAGCCTGGGAGTGAAGTATTTGCTGAGCAGGAAAGGTGTGGAGGATGAATATATTACTCAATACCTGCAAGGGACAAAAGTTCCATTGGATTCTATTATCATCAACGATAAGTATGTAATCTACAACGTAAGATAGCATCGCGTTAATACGGTCTTTTTCCCGCAGATTTTCGCAGATTTTACCGTGACTCACGTTCGCGCAGATTTTCGCTGATCAACTACAGGTATTATATCTGCGCCTTATCTGCGCAAATCCCCGGAATCTGCGGGAACCAATCACTGCTTTCCAAAACTCACCGCAATGATCTGGATCTTTCTTTCAGAAGCCGCAAACGGACTAAAAACTGAATTCTTAACATCCCTCACATCATCGCTCACCTTGCTGGCAGGCAATTCTCCCACGTCAACATTTTCAAAAAGGATCTGACCTTTTCCTGGTGAAGGAGGCCCGAGATATGCTGCAAAATAACCATTCCTTGTTGACAGGAAATAATTACGCAGGCTGCTGATCCGGCGTTTAGCAAGACGAATGTTATAGTCGCTGCTCGCCAGTGGACTACAATAACCCTGCATGGTTATTTTAACCACCTCCCCGTTCCTTAAAACTTTTTCGAGCAGATCAGCAAAACGCTCCAGTTCATAAAATCCGGTTTCAACACTGTCGCGGAAAAAATCTTCCACGTCATCCAGGGAATTTTCTTTGTCCATTCCTTTCAGTCCCTTGGTATATTCCTTGCGGTACTGAGGCAACATCGAAAAATAGGAATTGTAAGTAGCCTCATAGCTCGATGAAGTGGCAGTATCCTTTGTCCGCGGATTTGGCTCATCGTTATGGAAATATAATGTAAGTGGCACAAGTAACCTCATTTGATCTTTAAAGATCCCCACAGTGTCTATCTTCACAACGGGAGGAGGAGAGGCCGTATCTATATTAAATGAATATATATCGCTACAACAGCTGGAAGCATTTTCAGATCCAGCGGGACGGTTACTGGCAAGATAAACACGGGTACCTGAATTGTTCATCGAGTAATAACTTTCATTATACCCCGAATTTATCGGGTAACCGGCATTTACAGCAATGCCAAAACCATTGTCTTTAAATTCACTTTTAAAAATGTCGAAGCCGCCCAATGATTGATGATAGGAACTGCTGAAATAGAGTGTCCGCAATTTTGCATCAAACCAGGGGGTAATTTCGTCGTCCTTTGTATTAACGGTCTTTCCTGCATTCACAGGCTCTGAGTACGAACCGTTATCCTGCCGGTAGCTGTACCAGATATCCATTCCCCCTTCTCCACCTTTGCGGTTGCTCGAAAAGAAAAGAACTGTTTTACCGTCCAACGTTGCCAGGTTTGGCTGTGTGGTGGTTGCTGTTGATGAATTTACAGGCTCTTCAAGTCTTACAGGTTCCATCCATCGTTTCCCGGATAGCGTACTTACAAATAATTCACAATGGAATTCTGCTGCATTTTTGCTTTTACACCTGCTGAAGATCATTTCTTTTTTGTCGGGACTGAAACAGGTGTTGGATTGATGTAATGCAGGAACATTTATAGTAGTATCAAGCGCTCTTAGCTTTGATACTTTCGACTTCTGCATGGGCAGTGTATAGATCTTACTGTTTACCACCTGATCAGTGGCCTGTTCCCGTTTTTCAGGCGACCGGATAGAAGAAAAATAAAGAACACTGTCCCTTTCCACAGGCGCATACTCGCTCATTTTAGTATTGACAGCTACCACGGGTTCCAGACCTTTGATGACCGGGTTGGCAACGATCAGTTCAGCCAGGGCACAAATATCCAGTTCTGCTTTAGCTCTCTTTACGTAATAACTATATTTTTCGCGGGATAATTTTTTCTTGACGAACTCAAAAAAATATTTTTTTGCTTCGGGATACAGGCCCCTGGTTTTTTGCAGTTGACCTATCCAATAATAAGCCAGCGGAAACCTCTTATTATCATCCAGCGCTATGGTGCGTTTATAAAGCCGGATAGCCGTTTCAATTTCATAGTTTAACCTGGCAGCCTCCGCGTACCGGTAGGTGATCTTCAACTGGCTGCTGTCGCGCGTATATAGCCTGTTAAAATACTGCGAAGCCCCGTACCAGTCTTTATGATTCATAGCTTCAAGGGCCTGTGAACGTAATTGCTGATTGGTTTGCGCCTGAAACGGAAAAGAGCAATACACCATCGTGAGCAGAAATATGATTCGCAGCCTGGTCATATGAATAATGGGCATGATCTCTTTTTAGCCACAAATGCGGGTTTTACTTTTATGACGTAGTTGATAAAGATCTCAAAGCCACCCCTTCGGTTACTGGCCGCATTAAAATTGCTGAAATTGATATCGTAAGCAATTCCGCTCTGGATGGTCCGGTAAAAATATCCCAGGCGCAGAATCACAGCATCCCTTGCCCGAAAGGCCGCGCCCCCCGAGATAGCCTGTCCTTCTTCCTTTTTTAAATAGTGTTTTATCGAAACATGCGGAATAACTTCATAGTTCCTGCCTTGTGAATTATAAAGTGCTTCTGCAATGATATCATTCTGGTAATTTATTGGTCCGCGGTAACTCAGATAGTGCGACATTTTATAATCCAGTTCGCTTATATCATTTCCCTGGTAGGAGATCACCGGTGTTGTGACGTGATAAACGCCCAGTCCGTAAGTGTATGAATGTTTATGGTTATGCGTATATCTCACCACAGAACCAAGATTGAGATCAAAAAAACTTCTTTGAACCCAGCTGAATTGTTCTCCTGATGCAAGCGCACGATTATACTGGTAACCGTCGAACTGGTTGTCGAAGGTCATTTTTGTGTAATCAAATCCCACCTGGCACCATCCGACATTAGTTCCAAGGGTTACTACCAGACTGCTGTCTTTTGAAGCCTGCCAGATATAACTCCCGCTTAAATACAGCTGTGTGGTGCCATACCTTGCGTCACCAGCCCGGTCGCTGTTAAACAAGACGCCGACCCCTATATTATCTTTTTCAAGCTGACGAGGCTTTATCCTCATTTCACCGTTCATACTGAAAGTTGAATATTTTACCGGCACAGTTTGCCACTGACTCCTGTATATGGCGCCAACACGGTAATCTCCATCAAAAAATCCGGTGAAACCAGGGCTCAGGTTCAGCAGGGAACCATCGTATTGCGAAAAATGAATGTCCTGCCCTGAACAAATGATAGAAACAACAAAAAGAAGATAAAATATGTGGGATCTGCCTGGCACCTGACCGAGTATAAACAAATATAGTGAAAATGCACTGTCATTACGGATCAGGGAAAGACCCGGATGGAGAACATTCTCTTTTTTTCCTTTGTTTAATTCTTAAATTTGCAATTCATTTCAAAAATATGGCAACTGATAATTTCCAGGCACACGATTATTTCCTGATGGATGAACTCCTGAGCGATGAACATAAACTGATCCGCGATACTGCAAGGGCCTGGGTTAAAAAAGAAGTTTCCCCTATAGTGGAGGATGCTGCTCAAAAAGCTGAATTCCCAAAAAAATGGATAAAAGGTCTTGCCGAGATCGGTGCTTTCGGACCTTATATTCCCGCAGAATATGGCGGACCGGGTCTTGACCAGATCTCTTACGGACTAATAATGCAGGAACTGGAAAGAGGTGATAGTGGCTTACGCTCAACCGCCTCAGTGCAAAGCTCCCTGGTAATGTTTCCGATCTTTACCTATGGAACCGAAGAACAAAAAAAGAAATACCTGCCAAAGCTCGCAACCGGTGAATTGATGGGCTGTTTTGGATTAACAGAACCAGATCATGGAAGTAATCCTGCCGGGATGATCACTAACATAAAAGATAAGGGAGATCATTACCTGCTGAACGGAGCCAAAATGTGGATCAGCAATGCTCCATTTGCTGATATTGCTGTGGTATGGGCCAAGGACGAAGCTGGCGATATTCGCGGACTGGTGGTTGAACGCGGTTACAAAGGATTTACAACTCCTGAAACCCATGGTAAATGGAGCCTCAGGGCAAGTGCCACGGGTGAGCTGGTGTTTGATAACGTAAAAGTTCCAAAAGAAAATATTTTTCCAAATGTAAAAGGGTTAAAAGGTCCATTAGGCTGCCTTAACAGCGCACGTTACGGAATATCCTGGGGCGTTATTGGCGCTGCGATGGATTGTTACGACAGCGCGCTTCGTTACAGCAAGGAACGGATCCAGTTCGGAAAACCGATCGGTGCTTTCCAGCTGACACAGAAAAAACTCGCTGAGATGATCACCGAGATCACCAAGGCACAAATGCTTACATGGAGACTTGGTGTTCTGAAAAATGAACACAGGGCCACTCCCGCTCAGATCAGCATGGCCAAACGTAATAACGTAAACATGGCATTGCAGATAGCCCGCGAAGCCCGCCAGATCCACGGTGGTATGGGCATTACCGGTGAATATCCTATTATGCGTCATATGATGAACCTCGAAAGTGTGATCACTTACGAGGGAACGCACGACATACACCTGCTTATTACTGGTATGGATGTTACCGGATTTAATGCGTTTGGGTGATGCAATAAATTAAAAGTGAATAATTAATTTAAGAAGCCCGAATTCGAAATTTACGCACCACATTAAGGAAACAAAAAAGCCGCAGGTACAACCTGCGGCTTTTCAATTTTATAAATAAATACTTTTCTACTTTGTACACACGTTCGTGCACGTATAAGCCATATTTGGATAATCATTCCTGTTGAAATGAGTGGTGATCGTCATTGAAGTTTTGGAAGTATTAACTGTTCCTCCATTCGGGATTCCCAGGCCTGACATCATTACTAAACCGGGTGAACTCACGTTGCTTGAATTAAATTGAAATGTGTTGCTGCTATTTATTTCCACATTGCTAGCTGCCACTGTAACTGAACCGATTCTCAATGCGCTTAGAGAAAACACACTATTATTTGTGGGAGAAACAGTTGCAAAAGCTGTGTAAGTTGAATTAGCATAAACGGGAGGCGAAGTGCCAGGATCGAGCGTCGCGCAGGTACAGGCAATCGTGTAATTTCCGGCCACGGTAACTGGTGGCACTTTTACAGTTACAAACCTGTATTTTGTAATCGCTTTGTTCCCAGCCTGGTCACTAACGTTGTAAGTTATCGTATATGTTGCAGCGACCGATGTGCTGACCGTTCCTGTAACAGCTATCTGGGATGTAATATTGCCATCTTTATTATCTGTAGCTGTTGCGCCGGGATCGGTATAAGTTCCGCCAACATAAGCAGAATCGAGAAAATTTCCATTTATTACAATTACCGGCTTTGTAGTGTCGACCGCTGGCGCTGGCGCTGGTGCCGGAGCAGGCTCCGGTTCCGGATCATCTTTCTTGCAAGTAACGAAGATCAGTGCAACAAGCGGCAATGCATAGAGAAGTTTTTTCATGGTTCTTTTCTTTTAAAAATATAAAAATAGTTTTATTGTTCCAAGTTCCTAGTTTCTGGTTCCAGGTTGCTATTATTTTTTTAGCAGTCGTTCTGTGGTAGACCAGGAGCCATCACTCACTTTAATAAAATAAACTCCCGGGGGAAGGCTGGAAATATCAACACGAGTTTTGTCTTTCATGATTACAGGAAATAATACTTGTGAACCGAGCGAATTAAATACTTCTATCTTATAATCATCAGTTTGATCGACTACTTCAATTTGAATTTCTGAGCTAGCCGGATTAGGGAAAATAGTCATTCGTTTTTGAACAGACTGTTCTCCAATAAAAGCGCATGTACCAACAGTCACTACCATCGCGCTTCGTGGACTGGTGCAAACCGAACCTTGGGAAGCCGCATAATAGGTATGGGATCCTGCGGTTAGCAGTGGGGAAATAAACTGGTTGCCATTTGCTATCACCGAACTACCCGACGCAGCATTGTACCATACTATGTTTCCGGTTCCGGATGCAGTTAAGGTGGTACTTTCTCCGGCGCACATCATTAAATTAGCTGAAGCGGTTGTTAAAGTTACTGTCTCGTTACAATTCTGGGTTAATTTCCATGTAAAAGCGTCACTGAAGCCAACAGAACTTAATGTGTGAGTACCGATACCCGGATCAAAATCGGAGACTTGTGAAAAAGAACCGGTAAGTAAAATGTCTTCATTGGAAGTCAGGGTCATTCCCCAGATCAGGTCCTGCCCGGTGCCTGCCAGCTGTTCTACAAAAATAAAATTGCCGTTCTTATCCAGTTTACCTACATATCCGTCTGTTTGTGCAACATAGGTAAGATTGGCGGTGCCTGGTCCCGGATCGAAATCCAGGGTACCGACGAAATTACCTGCAAAATAAATATTGTGATTCGAATCTATTGCTCCTGTCCACGCAACATCGGAGTAAGTTCCTCCAATGTGCTTAACCCATATTAAATTACCTGATGCATCGTAGCGGGCTATAGCAAGATCATCACTGGTTGCCGTAAAAGTGCTGGTATTTGGACCCGGGTCAAAATCAAGCGGAGCCTGGAAGAAATTAAACGTAATAAGATCATTATTTGAATCTATCATCATTACCAGGCAACCATCATCACCCGTGCTTCCATACCGGTTGGCCCATACAAGGTTACCCGAAGCGTCAAGCTTCGACAATACATAATCCTGGTTATTAGGTTGAGTCGAAAAAGTGAGTGTGCCCGGCCCTGGATCAAAATCTCCCGTTCCATCAAAAAAGGTGGCAAAATAAACATTACCAGCCCCGTCAATTACCATCGTGTTTGAACAACCCTCACCATCTCCACCAACCTCTTTTGCCCATAACAAATTTGCGGAATTGTCGAGTTTCAATATGAAACCTTTTGTGGCATAAATATTAGGTGTCGTTACTGTAAACGTGCCAGGGCCCGGGTCAAGGTCTCCTCCGTTGAATCTTCCCGACAAATAAATATTGCCTGATCCATCAAACCTGATATTTCCACTTCCACCATAATCAGCAAAAGTTTTTACCCATATGAAATTACCTGCAGGATCAAGCTTAAGCAGGAAAGTTCTTGAATTGTACGTGTTGGTACCCTGGCCCACAGTAAAAGTGCCGGCACCAGGATCCATGTCAACTATACCGGAGTAGGATCCAAGGGCGTAAAAATTACCCTGGTTATCAATAGCGATATCCGCAATATATTCAGACCCACTATTGCCAAACTGTTTCACCCAGAGAAGATTTCCAGACGGATCACACTTTGAAAAATAATAATCAGCATAATTCTGGCCTGTGGAAGTAAAATTTAAAACTGCAGGACCGGGATCCACATCAATAACGCCGTACACATGACCGCAGGTATATATATTTCCGTTTGCATCTGTACTGATGTCGTACGAGTCACCCTGGTGGTTGGAGGTGGTACCGCCAATAGATTTAACCCAGGCAAAGTTCACAGGCTGTGAACTCACTATAAGCCGCGAAAGCAGCAAGACGATAATGAATATTGTTCTTTTCATGTTGTTTTTTTGAGTGTAACTAATTTAGATAATTATCCCTCAGCTTGTCGGGGTTTCCGTAAAAAAATAAAAAGTGAGGACGAGGAATAATTCCTGTTGAAAAACTAACCGGTCGGCTCGTTTGTACAAAAGTCAGAAGCGACTTCTATCTCACAATAAAATAATAATCAATTAAAGAAGTAGGATGTGAGTGTGAGTTACTCGTAGAACCCCTCGCCTTTAGCATTTTCGAGGTCGCCTTTTTTGATCTTGCATTTAACCTGGCGTCCGGTTTTGCACGAACATTCTCCGCACGATTCAGCTTCCACTATAATGAAGATCTCGATCTCAAATACTTTTACGCCCCTGCTATCCATGTATTCAACGATGTTCTTTTTAAGAAGTTCGTTGTTATTGGTGTATTCCCATTTATCAGAACAATTGGTTTCGTCGTAGTAAACCCAGCGCACTTTAGAAGACTTGCTGCAACCCAGCATAAAAAGAACAACGAACAGGATCGTCGCCAGCTTAAAGAAAGATAAAGTAGATTTTCTCATATTCGTGCGCTATTAATAATATCCAAAGACCCTGGTGTTGGTGCGTTTTTTCCTGCTCCATTCAACCCTGAAACCAAAGGGACATGTTTCAGTTGAAATTTCCCCATCGCTCTTCACACCAAAAAAACATTTAATATCAAAATCCTTACCATCCACCTTAACCCACACCTGGCCGGTATGCGGCGCCATCGCACCACATTCGCTTTTCCAAACGGGGGACTCTATCACTTCCGAAGTAAATACTTCTCCATCCCTTGTCTGTCCCCAGTTCTCAAGGTTACTTTTACCATTGTGGCTGCCGGTACCCTCTACCCTGCAGGTTGTAACATTACCTGAATAAGTAAAGGTCAGCTTCCTGTCAAAACTAAATATCGCAGTGGCACTGTTGTCAAATTTCACATTCATGTCGGCTCCTGTAACCGAATAAACGACGCTTGGCTGCGACAGGTACCATAACTCAAACCAGGTATTACCGCTCAGGTTCTTCATTTCCTGCACTCCACTGATCTCAACACTTTTACCATCGGAAGAACGAACCATTTTATAATTTATGTATTCGATCCGCACCACCGCTCCCACGTTTTTCCATTTCGTAAGTGGATAATTTAAGATCGTAAACCTTACATTTCCTGTCCTGGTGCGGCCAAAACAATTGGAGCCGTTGTATTGCAGCGTTAATATACCAGAAAGTACCTTGCTGGTATCAAGGATCACCCCGCACAGCGAAGTACCTGCTATCTGCATAACCTGGTTCAACGAACGTCCCCTCAGTAAAAAATCTTCCATGATGGCGATATTCACGTCTTTTATTACTTCGTCGCTCTCGCCCTGCACCATCCTGGCATCTACCGTACTTTGTGCACTTTCCTCATTAAACTCTCTCTTTTTGCTGCAACCTGCCCATATTCCGGTAAGAAATAAGAACAGGAGAAACCAAATTGCATAATGCTTCATAAACCTCTAATAACAAGGATTGTTTAGAAAAATAAAGATAACAAAAATATTAATATCAGCTTTTCCTGCCTTTATTTCAGAAGGACCTGCCTTGCGGAATATACTGCAACGGGAGCTCAAATGAAGCACTCCATTGTGTCCGATTTATAAGGAAAAAACCTGAAGAGCAAAAAAAATGCCGTCCCGGTTTATCGGGACGGCTTTTTTAATTTGTTTTAAAGCTTATTCAGCTACTACTTCAAAATTAACAGTAGCACTGATCTCTTTGAACAAACGCACTTTAGCGCTGTAAGTTCCAAGCTGTTTAATGCTCTCTTCAGTGATTTCGATGTTCTTACGTTCAACCGGGTAACCAGCTTTTTTAAGAGCATCAGCAATCTGGATGGTAGTAACTGATCCGAAGATCTTACCGCTTTCACCTGCTTTTGCACCAACTTTAATGCTAACACCAGACAATTTCTCAGCGTTTGCTGTAGCTTCCTTACGGAATTTGTCTTCTTTAAAAGCACGTTGTTTCAGGACTTCAGCATGCTGTTTCTTTGCGCTTTCAGTCGCAAGAGTAGCCATACCTTGTGGCAGTAAGTAGTTACGGCCGTAACCGTTAGCAACACTTACCTTATCATCCTTGTATCCAAGGCCTTTGATATCTTGTTTTAAAATAACTTCCATTTCTTATTTCCTCCTTATTTTAATAAATCGGCCACGTATGGCATTAACGACAAATGACGTGCGCGTTTAACGGCTTGTGCCACTTTACGCTGAAATTTCAATGAAGTACCAGTTAAACGACGTGGAAGTAATTTACCCTGTTCGTTAACGAATTTCAAAAGAAAATCCGGGTCTTTGTAATCGATGTATTTAATTCCGCTTTTTTTGAAACGGCAGTATTTTTTCTTCTTAGCCTCTGCTGTAGGAGGATTCAGATATCTGATGTCTTTCGACGAGCTCATTTTTTTCATCTGCTGTAATTTTACGAAGTCGCAGCTTCTTTTTTCTTGGTTTTACCTTCAGCCACAAGCCCTTTGCGTTTATCGGCGTATGCTGCTGCGTGTTTGTCTAAAGCTACTGTAAGGAAACGCAGGATGCGCTCATCACGTTTAAAAGTAACTTCAAGATTACCCACGATCTCTTCTCCTTCACCTGCAAATTCAATGAGGTGGTAGAAACCTGTAGTTTTTTTCTGGATCGGGTAAGCTAACTTACGTAGCCCCCAGTGCTCCTCATTAACGATCTTGCCCCCAAGGTCGGTAATGGTTTTTCTAATTTTTTTTGCGGCCTCCTTTGCCTGATCATCAGACAAAACGGGAGTTAAAATGAAGACCGTCTCATAGCGTTTTTCCATTGTTTATTTATAAATTGGGGTGCAAATATACTGAATTAATTGAAATTGCACAAAATAAAGAGATATTTTGTTGAAAATCAGGCACAATACCTTCCGGTTTTCCTCGTTTTTATCCCAACTTTGCTTAAGCCCACCCTAAAATACTTTTAAAAAGCAGTTATAAGGTCCAGGCTCTAGCAAAAAGCGGGACAAAGATACCTGAAAAGAATAGCTTATTCACACAATAATGAACGTAAAACAAGGTATTCTCTTACTGACATTTCTCGTCACCTTTAAGGCATCAGTTTCTCAAACCGACAGTTCCCGGACTTACCGCCTTAAATTTATAACAGGCAGTGTCGACGCCAGGCTGAATATGCCTTTAAGTATCAATCCCGATTTTTATTGCATGCGAATGAGCAGATGGGGAGTAAAGTGGAGCAATATGGCCGGCAGCACCGTGGGGCTGGTTAATTTCGAAAACAAAAAGATCCATGCTTCCCTGGCTTTATCAGGATTTGTGTCGGTTCACGATTACAGCAAATACCAGTTTATGTCGTGGCAATTATGGAGGGGAAACCTGGGCAGCAGCATATTTTTCAACTCCCGGAATTTTGATAAACTTTTGGGTAAGCACGGAAAAGTAGTTGCAGAATTAGGGTGGTACCACGAAAGCCAGCATGCTACGGATGTTATAGGATACGTTTATACATTTCTGGAGCCGCGATATGCCGATCCCTATTATTATAACAACGCCGACATACGTTCTTTCGAGTACGTTATTGCAGGACTGTTCTACGATTGGGAGACCCCCGCAAAAAAATGGAGATTTTTCATTAACCCACGGTACCGGTATTTTCCGGAATCAATTCTGCGAAACGAACGACAACTTTTAAACGCGTTCTCTGCAGAGGCAGGCGTTCATTATAAAATAAATCACAGTTTCACCGTTTATGTGCAGGGTTTCTATGAAAAGATCCGGAACTCGTTTGTGGCCTCACAAAAACATTTTAAAGGCAACTGGAATAAAGAGCCATTCGTTTACCAGAACCTTGAGCTGGGTGTGACCTACCATAATGCGGAAAAAAGACAGTTGAACCTGTTTCTCAATTACTCAGCTTCAAATGGCCGTGGGCTCGATTTCACAGCTCTTTACAAAGAATTTGGAGCTGGCTTCCGGATTGTTTTGTGATGAACCGCTGAATCAGAAATCTGCGCTTTAATTCAGTATCAGTTTTTTAAATACAATTCTTCCAGGTAAACGGCATTCGACCACGTAAATACCACGTGGCCATTCAGACACCGATATAGTTTCAGGACCACTGAGAACGCGGAAAAAAATAATTCTTCCAAACATATCGGAGATCCTGCAAAATGATCTGCCACGGCTCGGTGAAATTGTGACCTGTCCTTTTGCCGGATTGGGCGTGATACTAAAATCATCAGGGGCAACATATTCTTTTAATCCTACCGTGCTTGGTACTGTGCAGCTGTGTACCGCATTAAACATGGCCTGCAGCGAATCGATAGGTTCTATGCTGTCGCCATTATGAGTTTTGAGTGAAACAAGCAAGGCGGGTTTACCAAACGAGTCGGTAGGTTGAGTGACTTTTAAAAAAGCAAAAAGAGAAGAGCTGTTGTTTCCGGCGCAGCGGCTGTCGGCACCCACCATTTTAGCGCCCTGCATAGCCGACATGAGCTTACACGCAAGGTCTCCTTCAGCTCTTAAAAATCCTGCTTCCATTGAATCGAGCACCTCTTTTCCTAAAAGGATATTTCCCTGGATCGCATAATTAGGTCCTGTAATATGGTTGGCGTAGAACATACAATTCGTGCCCGTATAAGCAGCACTGCCCTGCCCTATTTTTACAACGCCATACTGCCTGTAACTTTTGTTGTTGAATGCGGTACCAACAGCATCATTCGCTTCCAGCCACTTAATGATCTGTTTGGCACTATCGCCTGCACGCATCCTGGCCCGGGCGTTGGCCTGGTTTAATGGGAGATAATTTGCCTGGGTAGTGATTGCCCCGGTATCGGGAAACACTTCGGCAATAAAATGATTGGAATAACCGGGTGCATTAAAGAGATCCACACATGAAGCGCCGGCAGCTCCTACCTGCCGCGTAATAGAGTCGTAGGCCAGAATTGAAAAAGTATCCTGCGCAGAAAGATCACGCAAGCCGAAGACAAATAAAAGAACCAATAATAATTTAAGGATTTGTTTCATAAGTTCTTTTTCAGAATTTGATCGCACACGTTGATAACCACTATAAAGATATGATTTTAGACAAATCGGTTTCCTATATTTATGGCATGTTAATCTTTCTTCTCCGACGCCGGCAATTTTTTTTAACTGCGGCCACTCTTTTTTTCATTCTCTTCAATCATCATTCTGCGGCCCAAAATGAATACATGGATTACCGGTCGGCCACCAATCCTATGTATTGGAAGAACAGGCTCCCGTTCCAGGGCTACTGGCAACAGGATGTGCATTATAACCTTAAAGCCGAGATCAACGACAGCACAGATATTCTAACCGGAAGCGAAGAGCTCACGTACTGGAATAATTCACCCTACACCATCTCGCACGTTTATTTTCATCTTTACAGTAACGCACAAACAAAGGATTCTTACCTGGCTGATCTTTACAGGAACAATAAGTACCACCTGGATTTTGGAAAGTATCGCAGTCAGAACCTGGGAACAAATGTAGAGACAATAAGGTCAAACGGCACCGATCTGAAAACCGAGCTTGATAACACCATTCTCAAAGTGTATCTCGCAAAACCACTGCCACCAGGAGAATCGGTAACCCTCAATCTCACCTTTAAAACTTATTTTGATAAAGAAGCCATCCGCAACAGGATGAAAATGTTTAATTCCTCCGGCAAAAAACATTACGATGTTGTTCACTGGTATCCGCGCATTGCTGTAATAGACCGTAAATTTGCCTGGACCACCGATCAGCATATGGATCACGAATTTTATGGTGATTTTGGATCCTTTTATGCTGAGATGACACTTCCCTCTGAATACGTGGCTGAAGGAACAGGCACACTCATCAATGAAAAAGAAGTACTGCCCGATTCTCTGCGGAAAAAACTCGATATCTCCAATTTCCTTAAGAAGCCGTTCAATTCGCCCCCATCAGTCATTCAACGCAAGAACGGTACTAAAAAGACCTGGAAATTTTCAGCTATCAATGTGCACGATTTTGCTTTTACCGCCGATCCTAATTACAGGATAGGTGAATCGAACTGGGACGGTGTACGCTGCATTGCCCTCGTACAGGAATCACACGCCGCAGGCTGGTATAACGCTTCCAATTATATAGCAAAAGTGCTTGAGGTAAATTCGTACAACATTGGGCCGTATCATTATCCGAAAATGGTAGTGGCCGATGCGCAGGATGGCATGGAATACCCGATGCTTACATTGTGCGGAGGATACGACCCTGATTACCGCACTTTACTGATACATGAAA
This sequence comes from uncultured bacterium, assembly GCA_966211905.1. Lineage (GTDB taxonomy): Bacteria > Bacteroidota > Bacteroidia > B-17B0 > Aurantibacillaceae > Aurantibacillus. The sequence continues at coordinate 30,907 of CBIHOL010000021.1, read as the reverse complement.
TGACACATAACTGGTTTCAGGGCATGGTTGGAAGTAATGAAACCTATCGTGCGTGGATGGATGAAGGACTTACCCAATTTTACACCGCCGATACTTACCAGTTCATTGACGGACCTATAGCTTTAGAGCCAAAAACAAAAAGTAACTATGTGAATCGTTTTACGTTGCCCGAAAGGATCGTAGACCAGCAGATCTATAATTCCTATTACGTAAGCAATGTGGTAAGGAATGAGGAAGCAGTTCTTAACACGCACGGAGATGATTTTAACGGAGGCATCCGGCATGGCGGAGGATACGGACAGTCGTATACAAAAACTGCAGCCATGCTTAAGAACCTTGAATATGTTCTGGGTCGTTCACTTTTTGATAAGTCGATGCAGCATTACTTTAACCAGTGGAAATTTGCGCATCCTTATCCTGAAGATTTCAGGAATTCTATTATCCAGTTCAGCGGAGTTGATCTCAACTGGTTCTTTGATCAGTGGCTTGAGACAACAAAAACAATTGACTATAAGATTGGCCGCATAAAACGCAAAAAGAATGATGTTTATGAGATCACCTTTAAACGGATAGGTGGAATGCAAATGCCTATTGATTTTGTAGTGATAGATCACAACGACTCTGCACGCCACTATTATATCCCGAATTCCTGGTTTGAAAAAACCACGGGCGCCACCACACTTCCCCGCTGGATAGGCTGGGGACCAAAAGTAAAACCAGAGTACACAGCTACGTTAACTATAGCAGGGGGTGTAAAAAATGTGGTCATAGATCCCTCCTACCGACTGGCGGATATTGATATGACCAATAATTCAAAGACAGGGCGCGTGAGTCTGCGTTTTGATTCAAAGATCTATAACCCGCCAAACTGGAAACGTTACGATATGCGCATTCGTCCATCCGTGTGGTACAACGGCTATGACGGGTTAAAAGTTGGTGCGGTGCTCGGTGGTGATTATCTCAGCAGCAAACATGTGTTCGAACTGGGCGCGTGGTTCAGCAGCGGGCTTGGACAGGCTTATCTTGAACCGGAAGACCCGAAGAATGATTACCAGATCCTGTCTTTTATTCTCGATTACAAAACGGCGACGAATAAATTTATTAAGAAGTCGAATATTTATTTTCATGCGAGGTCACTTGACGGGTTGGACGCCGGCATCATAGGCTTCGAGAAAAAAAGCAATAACGACCGCACGCGTGTTTACACTCATTTAAAAGCCATGCTTCGCGATATGCCACGCGATCTTGTATACCTGATCAATGATGAAGAGTGGGAATACCGGAAACTGAACAGTGCTATTCATGTAGGACTGGAGCATACCTATAAATACAGACGGGGCACCGGTGTTATTAACCTCAACAGCAGAACTTCAGCTTTTACCAATGACTTTGATTTTTCATCTGCGTCTATTTCTGCAGTGAATAAAAACGACCTGGGTAAGATCAACATTAACACGCGTGTGTTCGGGCAGATCGGGTTCGGAACGCGTTTGCCTTCCGAATCGATGTTATATGCTGCCGGTGCTAATAACGAAGATCTGATGAACAACAAATACACCAGGGCTATGGGCTTTATTCCTCCCGACTGGGGAAATTACGGTGTAATGACCAATCATTTTACTGCCGGCGGCGGTTTAAATCTTCGCGGGTACTCCGGTTATCTGCTGCCTGAAAAAGACGATGCAGGAAATGTGACGTATCATTATAAAGGAGCAACAGGCGCCTCTTTTAATGCAGAGCTGGAATTTGGCGAACTATTTAATTTCCTGGATAAGCGTGCATCAACACGGGCGGTAAAACTTCAGCCATATTTATTCGGCGATGCAGGTATAATAAATATTAATGCACCAGGAACAGCAAACGTGATGAGCAATGTGATCTTCGATGCCGGAGCTGGTATAACATTAAACATTAACCGCTGGTGGAAGTTATATAATGTAAAACCACTCGTGTTCAGATTTGACGTGCCGTTTTTTGTGAACAGGCTTCCATTTGCAGAGGAAGATTATTTGCAGTTCAGGTGGATGGTCGGTATCAACCGGGCCTTCTAAAGTTCGTAACACGGGTGCTTAACCACCGCGACACAAAGATTTGCACCGCGACACAGTTAGAGACAATTGTGTTCCAAAACAGAATCACAGATTCCCGACCTGGCAAGCTAAGCGTTCAACCGCAGCAGTTAACTGGTCTTGGATTCACCTGTGTGAAAGCTAACACCTCACAATTGTGCGTCTTCGCGAGCCCCAGAAAATTTCGTGGCGAAGCGATCTGCGGGTGCGGTGGCATTGAGATGCTATTCATCCCTGCCGCACCAGCAGTTTGCCGCGGACGCTAATGTTTCATACGGCAAAGCGTCCTCGCAAAGACGCACTATCCCTATTCCGCTGTTTGTTCTATGGTTTAGCCCATACTCTTCTGCTTTGTGCAAACACCGTGTGATTTTTCAAATCCAATAATACAAATGATAAAAAATGTTTAATCCCGGTTTTAATCGGAACCCTATGAATTCATAAATTTTACATTTGCGGGAATAACCATAAACACTCACTTCTCATGTTACAAAAATTAAGAACACTTTCTGCAGTCGCAGTTTTTTCTGCATCTGCAATGTTAATGAATGCACAAACCCTGAAAGTTCCTGCACCAAGCCCTCTTCAAACAATCAAACAGGCATTTGCCTTATCAGATATCACCATCGAATACTCACGTCCAAGTGTTAAGGGACGCACTGTATTCGGAGATGTTGTTCCTTTTGGCAAGATCTGGAGAACAGGTGCCAACCAGAGCACAAAGATCGCTTTTAGTGAAGATGTAAAAGTTGAAGGCGTTGCTATTCCAAGCGGAACATATGCTTTATATACTATTCCAAATAAAGACAACTGGGAGGTGATGTTATATAAAGACCTGGCATTGGGTGGAAATACTGCTGACTACAAAAAGGAAAACGAAATTGCTCACTTCAACGTTAAGCCAACAAGCGTGAATGACAAAGTAGAAACGATGACCTTTAATATCGCCGACGTAACCAACACTACAGCAAATATTCAACTGGTATGGGACAAAACCCGCATCTCAATGAATGTGGTTGCAGACATCGACTCCAAGATCGTAAAGAATATCGAGTCATCACTTTCAAAGGATAGCCGTCCTTACTACCAGGCAGCTACTTATTATTTAGATAACAATAAAGACCTTGCAAAGGCATCTGAATGGGTTGACAAGGCCATTGAAAACAATCCAAAAGCTTTTTATATGTACCTGACAAAAGCGAAGATCAAAGCAAAGCAGGGAGACAAAAAAGCAGCGGTGGCTGCGGCAGAACAATGTATTCCATTAGCTAAAGAAGCGAAGAATGATGAATATGTGACTATGGCGGAGAAGTTTATTAAAGAGAACAAATAATATTTCGGTCTGTTTAACACGAATTTCACGAATTACACAAATTCACAAATTATAAAGAATTACACGAATTAAATTCGTAAGAAGGCCGGAGCGATTAGCTACCGGCTTTTTTTGCGCAATTATACGCGACTCAATGACGCAATATTCTCACAAACTTTGAGTTTTTGACTAACGACTCCATCGGTAGCTTCAAAAGTAAAACATGATACCGTCACTCTGAGGCTTTACCACGATGCATGACAGCCGAAAGAGTCCGCTACAATGACGTGAATTACGCGTGCCTTTAGTGGACTCTTCGGCGCCACGTTTCTCACACGGTAAGCGCCTTACCACGATGCATGACAGGCCCTGACGTCACTCCTGCCGAAATATGCATGTGCGCCGGCCGGCGCGTCCAATCGTACGTCGTAAATCGTACATCGTAAATAAAAAAGCCCCTGCATGTGCAGAGGCTCTTTACATAATTCAGTTTATCCTATTACTCAAATTTAAAAAGCTCAACCTGGAATACCAGGGTGCTGTTTGGAGGGATCACGTTTCCAGCTCCTCTTTCGCCGTAACCAAGTTGTGGCGGAATAAGGAAATACGCTTTTCCACCGGCCTTCATTAACTGCAGACCTTCTGTCCAGCCTGGAATTACCTGGTTAAGACCAAAAGAGATCGTTTGTCCGCGATCATAACTACTGTCGAACTGTGTACCGTCTGTTAGCATTCCTTTGTAGTGAACGGTTACCTGGCTTGTTGGTTTTGGCGATTCGCCTGAACCCGGATTTACAATAACGTATTTTAAACCGGATGCTGTTGTTTGTCCTTTATTGAGCTGATCAAGGATAGACTGAAATTCAGCTTTTGATTTCGCTACTTTATCAGCTTCCTTTTTTGCGATATTCCCTTTTTCACTTTCAAACACCTTCGGAGCATCAAAAGCTTCTGCTTCTTTACCTTTGCGAAGAATAGTAAGTTTCTTAAGGGTATCGTTCATTTCAACTTTGTTAACCACATCCTGACCTTCAACAACGTGACCGAATACAGTATGTTTCCCGTCTAACCATGGAGTTTCAACATGCGTGATAAAAAACTGGGAGCCATTGGTACCAGGACCAGCATTTGCCATACTGAGGATACCCGGCGACTTATGCTTTAAAGTGGTGTCGATCTCATCAGGAAATTTGTAACCAGGATCACCGGTTCCGGTTCCTAATGGACAACCACCCTGGATCATAAAATTCGGGATCACACGGTGAAATTTCAGTCCGTCGTAATATGGCGTTCCATCAGGTTTCGCTGTATTTTTGATCTTACCTTCAGCCAGGCCAACAAAATTGGCAACAGTCATCGGTGTTTTTTTGAACTCAAGTGCAGTAATGATATTGCCTTTATTAGTTTCAAATTTTGCGTACATGCCATCAGGCTGCTTGCTTAGAAATTCTTTATCCATCTTGCTTAATTTAACTTTTTTACTTTTTTGCGCATCGGCTCCCACTGTAATCAGGGAGAACGCGGCTAATAACAACACTACTTTTTTCATTTGCTGATTTTATATCGGGCTAAACTACAAAAATTCTGCCAGACTTATTGTCCCGGCTGCGACTGCATTGCAGGCTGAGCTGGTGCTGGTTTCACATCAAGCAACTCAACATCAAATGTGAGAGGTGCGTAAGGAGGGATCTGTTGTCCTGCTCCACGTGGGCCATAACCAAGTGAAGAAGGGATGATCAATGTTGCTTTACCTCCTTTTTTCATCAGTTGTAAACCTTCTGTCCAACCCGGGATCACCTGATTAAGAGCAAATTCAGCAGGCTCGCGGTCTACTGAGCTGTCAAACACAGTTCCATCCAGCAATTTACCGGTGTAGTGAACTTTTACAATATCAGTTTCCTTAGGTGATGCGCCTGAACCTTTTTTAGTTTCAATATAATAAAGTCCTGAAGCAGTAGGCTGAGCTTTGATCTTATTGTCTGCAATATATTTCTCCAGCTGCGGCTTTTCACTTTCTTCCATTGCTTTCATCTGCGCTGCCTGCTCTTCCATTTGTTTTTTGCGTTCAGCTTCAACTTCTTTGGCCGGCATGATATCCTTTATTTTGAAGAGCGCACGGATCTTATCACCAGGCTTAATGCCTTTTGGCAATTCGTTGTACTGCATGCTCTTTAAGAAAAATGAATCAGCAGGAACGATGAATTCTGCGCTATCTCCTTTTGCCATCATCATCATACCATCTTCCAGACTCCCCTTAAAGCTCGACTTAGAGAGACCAAACTGTGTATAACCGCTACCATCGCGGCTCACAGCTTTTGAATCAACGATCACCGAATCATTGGATTTATTCATGATTATATAACGCAGTAACACACCGTCGCCGATCTGCGCCTTTGTTCCATTTTCATCCTGGTTAAAAAAACGGTAATGTAAACCATTCTCAGCCTTGGTAAATCCATCAAATTCTGAATCGCTACACGATCCCAGAGTAAGCGCTATTGCAGCGGTAGCAAATAATGTTGCTTTTTTCATCTATTAATAATTAAAAAATTAGGGGGTTGGATATTTATTTATACTTTTTAGTGTGACTTCGTAAAGCAGTGGTGTAAATGGCGGCACAGTTTTATCACTGCTGCCTTTTTCTCCGAAAGCGAGTGGCGAAGGTAAGATTATTTTTACAGTTTGGCCTACATTTAAGCGCCCTATAACAATATTTAAACCCTCCAGTACCTGCGCAGGAGCTCCATAAGTGTAAGTGAAATCCGAAGCCGATCGGTCAAGCAGCTGCCCGCTTAAAAAATACCCGGAATAGCTGATCGTTACCTGGTCGCCTTCCTTTACTTCCTCCGCGAAAAAAGGCGCAGGAGGATCAACCAGGTAATAATTTTCAGGAGTACGGGCCGCTTCAGCTTCTGTGGAATTTCCATAAAACGCTACTATCTGCTCTTTTTCATTATTGAGATACTCCAGGCCCAGATCCTCAAACTGCTGCTGAGACATAACAGCTTTTACCTTAGCGAAAGTTTTTACTACAGTGTCATTTTCACAGAAATAAGGGAGTTTATCGCTTTTAAACTGTTGCTTGAAAAATGTCGCAGGATCCATCATTATACAAAATGAATCGCCCACCGTGCATCTGGAAACATATTGAGAGATAAAATTCTGTTTATCACTGGAGTCAACGCTCACAAAGTAGCGGTCGCCCATGTTGTTAAAACTTCCCCAAAAAACAGAATCACGCTGAGTAGTGAAAGTAACATTTAACCAGGCAACACAACCGGACCGGCAGGCTCTGTCATTTTCCGAAAAGGAGATCAGCCTAACGCGATATCCGGGATACTCGTACACATCAGCACGTTTGGCTTGCTGACTGCATGAAACTGATAACAGCATTATGGCGGCAAAAACAGCAAAGGTTTTGATTGAAACTATAATATATTCCAGGATCCTGCTCAAGAGGCGTAAAGATAACATTTGCCTATGACCACAAATAAAAACTCCCGGGAAATCCGGGAGTTTTAGAATAATTCAAATTTTGGTTTGGTGCTTTATCACGACATGAGTCGGGATAGACATCCCTAAGTATTCGCTCGCAAATGCGGCGCTGCTATCCCGACAAGAGCCGGGATAAGCAAATCTAACATCTCGCTGTGCGGTTTGCTGCTATCCCGACAAGAGTCGGGATAGACATCCCTAAGTTTTCGCTTCGCAAAAACTAAGGGATGTCTACATCATTCCACCCATGCCACCCATATCAGGGCCACCTGGCATAGCTGGTTTTTCTTCGCGTTTTTCTGCCAGAACACAGTCTGTAGTTAACAGCATAGCTGCCACAGAAGCTGCATTTTCGAGTGCCACACGGCTCACTTTAGTTGGATCGATTACTCCCGCTTTCAAAAGGTTTTCATAAACCTCTGTACGTGCGTTAAATCCATAATCATTGATGCCTTCCTTCACTTTTTGAACAACGATAGATCCTTCGATCCCACAGTTGGTGCAGATCTGGCGCAGAGGCTCTTCGAGCGCACGCTTAACGATCGCAATCCCTGTAGTTTCATCCTCGTTTGAACCTTTCAGTTTTTCAATGGCCTTAATAGCACGGATATAAGCGGTGCCACCACCCGGAACAATTCCTTCTTCAACCGCAGCACGGGTTGCAGCCAGGGCATCGTCAACACGGTCTTTTTTCTCTTTCATCTCAACTTCACTTGCAGCACCTACATAAAGAACTGCCACACCGCCTGCTAATTTTGCAAGACGCTCCTGTAATTTTTCTTTATCATAATCAGAAGTAGTTGATTCGATCTGAGCTTTGATCTGGTTTACACGTGAAGTGATCTCTGCTTTTTTACCGGCACCGTTCACAATCGTAGTGTTGTCCTTATCAATAGTGATCTTCTCAGCTTTTCCGAGGTCGCTTAGTTGCGCGTCTTCAAGCTTACGGCCCTGCTCTTCGCTGATATAAGTTCCACCTGTAAGGATTGCGATATCTTCAAGCATTGCTTTACGACGATCGCCGAAACCTGGTGCTTTTACAGCACAGATCTTCAGGTTGGCACGTAAACGGTTAACTACCAATGTCTGTAATGCTTCACCATCAAGATCTTCAGCAATGATCAATAGTGGTTTTCCTGTTTGTACTGCTTTTTCAAGGATAGGAAGAAGCTCCTTCATTGCGCTTACTTTCTTTTCGTAAATGAGCACATAAGGATTCTCAAGAACTGTTTCCATTTTATCAACGTTGGTCACAAAGTACGGCGACACATAACCACTGTCAAATTGCATCCCTTCAACCACTTCAACAGTAGTTTCAGTACCTTTTGCTTCTTCAACTGTGATAACACCTTCTTTTTTCACTTTGCCCATTGCCAGTGCGATCAGTTTTCCGATCTCGCTGTCGTTGTTAGCAGAGATGGTAGCTACCTGCTCAATTTTTTTATTGTCGTTGCCAATGGTTTGCGATTGTTGCTTAAGATTTTCAACAACAGCCAGTACAGCTTTATCGATACCACGCTTCAGGTCCATCGGGTTTGCTCCTGCTGCTACGTTCTTCAGACCAGCTGTAACGATAGCCTGTCCAAGAACCGTTGCTGTTGTAGTTCCGTCACCGGCCACATCTGCAGTCTTGCTTGCAACTTCTTTTAAAAGCTGAGCTCCCATATTCTCAACCGGGTGGCTGAGCTCGATCTCTTTAGCAACGGTAACACCGTCCTTGGTGATCTGAGGTGAACCAAATTTTTTATCAATGATCACATTCCTGCCTTTAGGTCCAAGTGTAACCTTCACTGCATTTGCCAAAGCATCCACACCACGTTTTAAAGCGTCACGGGCCTCTATATTAAAGCTTATATCTTTTGCCATCTTTTTTTATTTTTTTAAAATTAACTCGTAGGTAAATAAATAACTTCTCTTTAAATGATCGCGTAAATATCGCTTTCGCGCATGATCAGGTACTCTTTGCCATCAACGGTAAGTTCTGTGCCGGCATATTTTCCGTACAACACGGTATCTCCAACCTTTACAGTCATTGGTTCATCGGGTTTGCCGTTGCCAACTGCAACGATCTTTCCGCGCATTGGTTTTTCCTTAGCCGTATCAGGAATAATGATCCCTCCTGAAGTTTTGGTCTCGGCTGGTGCTGCCTCCACAAGGACCCTGTCTGCAAGGGGTCTTACGTTTACATTTGATTTTGCCATATTCTTCTATTATTGATTTTAGATTGTGAAAATTTTTCGCAAAGATAAAATCATAAACTGTGCCATGGCCATATTTCGAAAAGAAATAGCCATAAATTGATAATTAAGACAAAAAAGGTAAAAATTTGTCAGAGGAAAAATGACAGCCTGACACTTTTCGATGTACGATGTACGATGTACGATTTACGATGTAGGAAGTACGATGTACGATGTACGATGTACGATGTACGCCCCGATAGCTATCGGGGGCAGGGACGCCTATTCCGGGGCCTAATCCCTGCCGCTTTGCCCTTGCCGTTGGCATAATCTACGTAGCAGGTTATACTGCTGGCGCTGAATAATCCCGCTGCCGAGATAACGGCATGGCCGGCCGCCGTCCCTCGTCCTTATCCACAAGGGAAGCTTGTGCGCCGGACGTTTTTTCTTCTTACTAATACCTACTACGCCCACTAGTCAGCCCGCGCGCCAGCTGTTCTTAATCGTAATTCGTAAATCGCAGATCGTAATTTGAAGCTTACCGGACTCTGACGCCATCTTTGTAGCTCACAACAAAAGCGTCGTAACCCAATGCGAGAACCTCTCCACGCCTTTTGAGTGCGGCTTCCTTTGAAGAATATTTTCCAAGAAGAACTTTATACAGACCATCTTCATTGAGTATTACCACATTGCCCAGACCTTTAAATCCCGATTTGGAAGGTTCCTTGCCAAATGCTCCTAACTGAAGCCTGAATACCACGCCATCAGCAGAACCCGCGTCATTATCAGAATTCCCCTTGTTTACCGACTCTGAACTTTGACCCGACTTTGAACCGGTAGTTTTACCCTGAGCAACGGCATCTCCCACAGGTTTGGTTGCGTTGAGTTTCTGAATATCATCGGCATCTTTTTCAAGTGAAGCGGCAAGAGCAAGAATTTTATTTGCTACCTGGATATCCACCTGGGCCCTGTCGCGTGCAGCACTGGCATGTTTAACCACTTTTTGTTTTTGCGAATTGTCTTCAAGCTGGTCTGCCAGTCTCAGGATAGAATTTGCATCCTCAAGATTTTCCTCTGCTTTTTTCAGCTCATTTTCACCCACTTTGAATGCTTCCCGTGAATCTTTTTTCAGCTGTAGGGCATGCATCTTAAGTTCATTAGGATCGTCAGCATTAACAGGTTTGCGGGGAGTTGCAGCTGGAAGCGCTTCCGGTACATGCTGCTTCAGCGCAATAAAATCACCTGTTCCACCCTGAACTTCTGAAGCATCTACAACACTAAAAACGTAAGGGTCAACTTCAACTTCCCGTTTGCCTTCGTTTTCGAGGTAATAATATTTTTGATTGAGTGAATACGTGCCTTTGGAACTGGCAGTCAGCGCCAGCCTGATGGTTATTTCCTGCTCTGAAGGTGTGATCGGCCAAATGATCTTTGCCTGCTGGTTTTCAAAGGAAAAGCTGCCGTTCTTACTGTCAACTTCAGTAATAACGATACCTTCCGGCACACTTAACTGGAATTTAGAGAAGTTGCTGACCGACCCTTTCTGAATCTTTACATCAAAAGTCTGTTCAGCCTCCACTGCAACTTTGCGGGGAAGATTCACCTGCATCGAGACCTGGGCAGACAAACCTGCGGTTAAACAAACTAGAAGCACTGCTTCTTTGAAAGACTTCATAACACTTTGTTTTAATATTCTCAACGCGATCAGTAATAACCACATTTCAGTGTTCCGGCGATTGCTTCTGTTTCATTTTAGTGCTTGTAACGAACCGGTACCAAAGGCGATCACCGAGAAAAACCGAAAGTTCTTAGAGGATATAGCAATTTTACGGTTAAAAATGAGGTGAGTTTCAGTGCTGCTGCGAATAATAACAAGATAGCGCTGTTGAAAACTTTGATTAGCAAGAAGCTGTTCTCTTTTCGTGCTGGCGAACGTCGGCAATACTTACATCTCCCAATAAAAAAAGCCGCCCTTAAGAGGCGGCATTACTTAAAGTAAAACTTTAATTATTTCTGGAAGTTAACCTTATAGCTGATGCCTTTGATCAAAACCTCACCTACATTATCACATTGCCATGGCAGATCAGGATTACCTTCATTACCAAAATAAACGTGACGTGGATATTTATCGGCTGTAGTAAAGGTGGCAATACCTTTCACAAAAGGATGATGTTCTTCAAAACGCTGACTAAGCACATTTGGGGTTGGTGTGATAGCTACGCCTGCAACTTTATCAGGGAAACAGGTGAAGTCACGAACAACAGGCTGGTTAAACGCTCCAAGCTCCATTTTGAAAGGAACAGTAGCATTTGTTGAACCCTGAATGTTTCCGCTATAAGAACAAACGGCCAGTGCCCAGTTGACAGGAACCAGACGGTTGGTTGAGAAAACCAAAGGATTGCTGGTGTTTTCAAGTGTTTTGCAGATGGTACCTTCCCAGATAATTGTTCTTTTCTTAAGACTGTCGCTAGGATGTGAGAATTTAAATTTACCAGCTACTCTCCACCTTAATTTGGTAACCTTTGGATCAAATTTTGGAGCTGTAAGTTCGCAATAAACGTAAGCAGGGAACTTAGGATCAAAATTTTCAATTATCCATCCGTCCACGCGATAGTTAAGAAGGCTCAGCTGACCAGCGAAACCATATTCATCATAATATTCAGAATTTGGGTTGGCGCCGGGACTAATAGCAGGGTCAAATCCGTAACGCATAAAAACGGTACCCTGACGGAAACGACCATCGACACAGCGGCTATCGTTAAAAAGCATACGAAGGTCTTTTGCCTGCGTGTTACGCTCCACACTAACCTGGTTTAACACGGGAGTACCCGGTACGTGGGTATAAAAATGGTTGAATAGTTCATTTTCACCCATAAAAGCACACATCTGTTCCACATCGGTGATCACATAAGTGGCCCAGGCAGCGTCCTGAACACTTTGAAGTTCTGCATCCGCTTCAGGAGCAACGGGTTGAACGGGATCTTTACATCCAGTTACAAATGTGGCAGTCAGGGCCAAAATAGACATGCCGAGGTAGAATCTGTTCCTTTTCATACTTAATGTTAATAATTGTGCAATGTATAACTAATTTCTTAATCACACAAAAACAGGCACTTGTTTAATTCCCAGTTTTCAACCTGTCTATGTCAATGACTTTCTCCCAGCAAAATACAACAATCGTACCAAAAAATGTTAACTGGACCCGGCTCGTTAAATTACCTGCGGCGTGCATATTCTCAAAATTGCGCACATTTGCCCTTTTTAATGATCGTATTTCCGAACACCAAGATCAACCTGGGCCTGCACGTGCTTTCACGGCGTGACGATGGATATCATGATATTTCAACTGCCTTTTATCCCATGTCCTGGTGCGATTCGCTGGAAATAATAGTTTCAGACAATAAAGAGCCGTTTACATTCACCCAGAGCGGCATTCCCATTCATGGTGATCTTAGTTCCAACATTGTATACAGGGCCTGGAAAGCCATTTCCGAGGTAAAAAAGCTGCCATCCCTGCTTGTGCATTTGCATAAGAATATTCCTATTGGAGCCGGCCTGGGAGGAGGAAGCTCCGATGCCGCAGCATTTATAAAGGCTGCTGAAAAGCTTTTTGCACTCGAAATATCTGTGGAAGAACAGGTGCAGATCGCTTCCTCGCTAGGCAGTGATTGCGCATTCTTTATCCGCAACACTCCGCTGCTGGCAAGTGGCAGGGGCGATCAGTTCAGGCCCGCACATATTGATCTTTCTTCCTATTATATCCTGCTTGTACACCCTGGAATACATAGCAGCACAGCAGACGCATATCGTCACGTTACGCCTGCTATACCGGCAAATGAACTCGAAGACATACTCCGGCTTCCGTTGCCTGAATGGAAAGATAATCTTGTAAATGATTTCGAAGCTTCCATCTTCAGCAAATTTCCTGCGGTAAGGCAGCTCAAGCAAATGATGTACAACAATGGAGCAATCTATGCAAGCATGAGCGGCAGTGGCAGCGCGGTGTTTGGTCTGTTCAGCTCATCGCCCGACATTAGATTCCCTGAACCAATGCGCTGGCATTTACAAAAACCAGGAAGTAAATTTTGATAGTGCTGAAAAACTCGTTTCCTTTGTGCCCCGCGAAAAAACACAGATTCTTCGCAGGCATCAAAACGTAATTCTGCTATTTAATGAAGTTACCTGTTTTAAAATTTGGGGGCACCAGCGTTGGCTCAGCGCAAAGAATAAAAGACCTTGTTGCGCTTACCGGCGATGACACTCCGAAGATGGTCGTGCTAAGCGCCATGAGCGGCACCACCAATGCCCTTGTTGCCATCTCAAACGCACTGTACGCAAGAGATGTAAAAAAAGCACAAGAACTGATCACTGAACTTGAATCAAAATATAAGGGAGTTGTAAAGGAACTGTTCACCACAGAGGGCAGCTTAAAAAAAGGGCAGGAGCTCATTGAAAATCATTTTAAGTACATACAGGCGTTTACGCTGGACATGTTTACCGCTAACGAAGAGAAGGCGATCCTGGCGCAGGGAGAACTGTTAAGTACTGCCTTGTTCCATTTCCACCTTCAGGAGATCGGTATCAGCTCCGTATTGTTGCCGGCACTTAATTTTATGAAGATCGACGCCGATGATGAACCGGATTTGAAGGCAATTGAAAAGAATCTCCATGAAGAGCTGGCAAAATATCCCGGCGAAAAAATATTCATTACCCAGGGTTATATCTGCCGTAATGCATTTGGAGAGATCGATAACCTGAAGCGCGGTGGCAGCGATTATTCAGCCTCTATCATTGGTGCCGTACTGGAAAGTCCCGAGATCCAGATCTGGACCGACATTGACGGAATGCACAACAATGATCCGCGACTGGTAAGCAAAACGCATCCCATTAATTCTTTAAGTTTTGATGAGGCCGCGGAGCTTGCTTATTTCGGAGCAAAGATCCTCCACCCTACCTGCATTCTTCCCGCAAAGAAAAAAAATATCCCGGTACGACTTAAAAATACCATGCAGCCCGAGGCGCCAGGAACCACCATTGCCAATGTGCGGTCACACGAGGGTATAAAGGCAGTTGCTGCCAAAGACGGCATCACAGCCATCAATATTAAAAGTGACCGGATGCTTCTGGCCTATGGTTTTCTAAGAGCAGTGTTCGAGATCTTTGAGCGGTACAAAACACCGATAGATATGATCTGCACCAGTGAGGTAGCGGTTTCGGTAACTATAGACAATGACAAGAATCTTGAGCAGATCATTGCGGAACTAAAAGAGATCGCGCAGGTTGAGATGGACCGTGATCAAACGATCATCAGTATTGTCGGCGAGCTTCCAAAAGATAAAGCCGGTTATGCCCAACGGGTATTTGAAGCACTGCGCGAAATCCCACTGCGCATGGTTTCTTACGGAGGCAGCTCACATAATATTTCGGTGCTGGTAAACGGCGACCTGAAACAAAAAGCCATGCAGGCGCTTAACAAGGGACTTTTTAATTATAACTGACCGATGTTCACTCCACAACAGATAAAAAGTTTCAGCGAAAGAGAAACACCGTTTTATTTTTATGATACGCAGCTGCTTTCGCGCACTCTTACACAACTTAAAGCAGCGTGCAAAGGTTATCATGTACATTATGCACTTAAAGCCAATGCGCATCCCACGCTGCTGAACCTCATCAGGAATGAAGGTTTCGGTGCAGACTGCGTGAGCGGCAATGAAGTGAAACGCGCTATCGAGTGTGGATTTAAGAACAGTGAGATCGCATTTGCCGGTGTTGGAAAAAGTGACAGGGAAATTGAATATGCACTTCATCATTCTATTTTTTGCTTCAATGTTGAAAGTGTGCAGGAATTGCAGATCATCAATGAACTTGCAGCCAAAAGAAATTCTGTCGCCAATATCGCGTTGCGCATAAATCCGAACGTGGACGCTTATACGCACAAGTATATTACTACAGGACTGGAAGAAAATAAGTTCGGCATCAATCCATACGAATTTGACCAGGTACTTGAAGTTTTAAAAACCCTAAAGAACCTCAACTTCGGAGGACTGCATTTTCACATTGGTTCTCAGATCCAGGACCTGACGGCGTTTAAAAACCTGTGCACCCGGGTTAACGAGATCAATAAATGGTTCAGACAAAAAGGGCACCAGCTGCAACATATTAACGTGGGCGGCGGCCTGGGCATCAACTATACCGATCCGGACGGCAGCGCCATCGTTGATTTTGAAAGCTTCTTTAAAGTGTTCAGGGATCTGCTCAAACCATTCCCCGGGCAGCAGGTACATTTTGAGCTGGGAAGATCTATTGTGGCCCAGTGCGGTAGCCTGGTAAGCCGCGTATTATACATTAAAAAAGGTATCAATACCAACTTTGCCATCCTCGATGCAGGAATGACAGAACTGATTCGTCCCGCTCTTTACCAGGCATATCATAAGATTGAGAATATCTCAAAAGACAATTCCGCTCAAACTCTTAAATACGATGTGGTGGGTCCGATCTGTGAAAGCAGCGATTGTTTTGGAAAATCGGTAAGACTTCCTGAAACCGAACGCGGTGACCTGATAGCGATCCGCAGCGCCGGCGCGTATGGCGAGGTGATGAGCAACCGCTATAACCTTCGCGAACAGGTGGAATCTGTGTTTGATTAAAGGCACGCGATAACGTACCTTTGCGCCGATGAACAAACGTGCATTTCTCCTGCTTCTCTTAATACCTGTTGCCTTTATTTCCTGGTATTTTATTTCAAAAAGTAAAAAGGAACCGATAAGGGTACTGCCTTATTTTGGACCGAAGTACACCGTTAAAAATGATACAACCTTTCATACTGTTCCAGCTTTTAATTTTGTAGACCAGAACAACGAAGCTGTTTCGGAAATGACCTTTCAGAACAAGGTGTACGTGACAGAATATTTTTTCACCACCTGCCAGAGCATTTGCCCTATAATGAACAACTACCTTATGATGGTTGATTCTGCGTTCCGTTCACGAAATGACGTGATGATCCTTTCTCATACCGTAGATCCCGAAAATGACAGCGTACCTGTGCTTCACGATTATGCTGTAGCTCATAACGCAGATGCCAAAAAATGGCGTTTTGTAACTGGTGATAAGAAAAAATTGTATGAAATGGCGCGCAAGGGATACCTGTTGAATGCAGAGGATGGAAATGGTGGTAGCGAAGATTTTATTCATACGCAAAATTTTGCGCTGGTTGACAAAGACAGACACATCCGGGGTTTTTATGATGGCACCGACAGTATTGAAGTGAACAGGCTAATAAGGGAAATTAAAATATTGCTGCATGAGTACGATTATAAGGATCCTGCTGATTAATTTTTGTTGCATCACCGGTGTGCATGCGCAGAAGGTGTCGGCCGTCTATAAGACGGATGATCTTTTGCGGCGCATCTCTCACAAAGACACTCTGTACGTGGTAAACTTCTGGGCAACGTGGTGCAAGCCCTGTGTTGAAGAAATTTCCACATTCGACAGCCTGCAAAAACAGTATTCCACTAACCCTGTAAAAGTAATCCTGGTTTGTCTCGATTTTGCCGAGCATCTCAACAAAAAGGTCAATCCATTCCTCAAAAAAAAGAAGATCCGCTCAGAATGTGTGCTGCTGGACGAAGTAAATGGAAATGATTATATCGATAAAGTTCATCCCCAGTGGAGCGGGGCCATACCGGCGACAGTTTTTGTGAAAGGAAAGGAAAAGATGCTCCAGGAAACAAAGCTGAACTTCAAAAAACTCTCTGAATTTACAGCTGAGTTGTCACAAAAGTGAATCGGATGTGAATCCCATTTCCATTGGTAAGACTCTGACTACTTATAAGCAACGGCAATGCTTGCCCTGCCATTCTTCAGCTCGATCTGTTCAGTACCATTACGAAGAGTGCAGCTCAGACGGATCTGCAGCTTTTTAGTTGGCTCTCCATTTTTGTTATTCTGATAATCGCTTATCTCATCAATATTAAAGAAGCTGGTGACTGGCTGATCAACGTAGCTGGTTGTAAATACTTTTCCGGAAGGGTCTGTTACTTCCACGGTAACACGCGAATAGCTGCGCTTTACCGGGATCCCGGTAAAATCTGAATCAAAATTTGCCAGGCAGATCTGGTCAACTGTCCCCGGGATCTGGTAGTGAAATTCGACAGTATCCTTGTTAACTGTTATTATCTGCAGTTTGGTATCATAATAACCGGGTTGTAGTGTAAACTGATGTGTTACATCTTTCCCCTCTAACGATCCTCCATCTCCGAAAGACCATAAATAACTGTCTCCAGGCTGACCCGGGAAATTTTTAACGCTAAAATTATAATCGAGATTTGCTGAAGTTCTTACTGCCTCGATGTTGCCCAATGTAGTGCCAACCTTGTAAATCCTGCTATGCTGTGTAAAACATCCGGAAATATCATCTGTAAAAAGAGTAATTGTATAAACGTCGCCGGCCTTTAATTGGTGGCTGCTGGGGAAGTTAT
This sequence comes from uncultured bacterium, assembly GCA_966211905.1. Lineage (GTDB taxonomy): Bacteria > Bacteroidota > Bacteroidia > B-17B0 > Aurantibacillaceae > Aurantibacillus. The sequence goes on along the minus strand of CBIHOL010000021.1, from coordinate 13,377 downwards.
AGCCAACCGCCTTGATCTCTGGCGCATTGTTGCTGATCACCTGCCAGGTGTATGAGTTTCTGGAATTATAAGGTTCAACTGGCTTTAAATTCAGGTTGAATAAAGTTGACGGAAATATTTTGTCAGTATACAAATATGAACCTTTCACCAGTGTTTTAGAGATATCCATCGGTGTACCTTTTGCGGAAGTGTGAAAATCGTTGATGAACACCGCAAACCCGTAATCGCAGCCATTTGAGCAGGGCTTGCTGAGATCTCCTTTTACCACATACACACTCGTTGAATCGACAAAGCCATACGAACTGTTCATGTAATAGTCGCTATTGCCCGCTTCCCGAAGTACCGGCTGTTCTGATATGGTGGCATCAACGAAAAAATCAGGCTCTTCTGCAGCCGGTTCAGGCAATGCTTTTTTATTGCATGATACAGTCAGCAGGGTAAAAACAGCAACTATCGTATATAAGCCTTTCATACTTATTTCCCTAAAAAGGTATACCGGATCCCAACTCTCACACCGGTTGCTCTTTCCGCGTTTCTTACTGTTGCATTGTTGGCAAAAAGATCTGTAAGCCCGTAATTAAATTCTGCCTTAAGAGCAAAACGCGGACATATTCTGGTGGTGAAGGATGCATTCAGCATCAGGTTAAAAGGTCTTACTCCGTTATAAACACCTTTATCGGTTTCATCAGATACAGGAGTTACTACGTTATCGAGAACCGAATAGGTTCGCACGCTATTGGAAGCGCCCGAAAGGTAACCGGCATTCACACCCAGTCCAAACAAATTGACGTTTGACAGGCGATAAGTTACCTGCAGCGGAATTGCCACATACAGGAGATTGCTGCTGGTGATGGTTGTTCCGGTTTGTGTAGACCCAAAATGGTAGTCTTTACCCTGCACCGCGTAAAACGGTTGCGTTACATGTGCCAGGTTATATACCTGGAATCCTGAAGCTACACCAAAACGGCCAGAAAACTGAGTATTAATAGTTGCCCCCGCGTACCAGTTCCATCCGCGCCCGTCAGTACCCTGCGGGGTTGACCAGCCTGACATCCAGGCCGTGCCACCTTCCACACCGAACTGGGTAACCATGCCGCGCTTCTTGTAATAATCATCATAAAGCGTAACATAATTAAATGAAGGAGTTGCTTCTGCAGATGTGGGCTCGTTAACCAATTGCCCGTTTATGCTCTGCATGTTTTCAGCTGCAATCGCTTCAGGTGCGGCAGATTGCTCATTATCTTCAACTATGGCTGCGTCCTTGTCATTGGCTGGCACAGAAGGTTCTTCTGCCATGGTCGCAGGCGGGGTTGAAGGAGCATCCGCATTATTTTTGGCAGAGGCTATGCCTGCACCCAGTCCGCCGGCCATTGCTTTGGCGTTAGAAGGATCCTGGTCCTTATTATTATTTTCTTCCCTGGCAGGTGATTGGTTATTATTTCCTGCATTTCCGGCCTCTGCAACAGCATTAATCCTGGCAGGAGTTTCTTCGGCCTTTATTTGAATAACCTTCTCTGCAACTGGTTCTTTAACCTCGGTTGTAATTGCCGGTGATGGTTTTTGATTGACTTCACCACTCACTTTTTCCGAAGCGCGAAGTTCGCTGATACTTGCTTCAACAGATGGCTGAGATTTAGCAGGTGCCACGTTGCTGTTAATTGCAACTGAATTTGGCTCTTCTTGCCTGATGTCCAAATAAGAACCAAGAACAGCTATTACAATGGCAACTCCTGCGATGGATACCACCACAGAGGTCCAGTAACTGCGGGCACCAGCGCCCACCGGAGTTTTTACCCGGTCGGCATCAAGCATCCTGGAAGCTTTTTCCCAGTTCCCCTCATCAAAAGGGAAGTCCAGCTCATCTGCCTTGTTCCTGATTATTTTGTCAAATTCTTCTTCGTAACTCATGTTCGTGTCTTTACCCGTTTTACCCTTTTACCCAGTTGTCTTTAATGTGAGGACTGTTGTACCTATCAGTTCCTTTAATTTTTGCCTTGCAGCATTCAAGTGCCATTTGGAAGTGCCTTCGCTGATATCAAGCAGGTCACCGATCTCCTTATGCGAAAAACCATCCACCACAAAAAGATTAAACACCTTTTTGGTGGCTTCAGGCAATTGGTTCACATATTCAAAGATCTGGCTGCAGTTGATACGGCTAAGCGCCTCATTTACGTCAGAGTAATCTACGTTATCATAATATTCCTCCACGTAAGTTACCTTTTCCTTTTCCCGTTTGTTTTTGCGGTATTCGTCAATGAGCGTGTTCACCATAATACGGCGGATCCACGCTTTAAAAGGAATTTCAGGCTTATAGCTTGTCAGGTTCCTGAGGATCTTCAGGTAACCCATGTTAAGTATTTCAGAAGCAGTATCCTTGTCCTTCGAATACCGCATACAAATGCTCATAAGATAACTATAAGACTGTTTATATAGTTCATATTCTGCCTTCCGGTCCTGCTTAATGCACAACGCAATCAGTTCGGGCTGAATATTCATACTAATTACCGGTCTTAATGTTAATACGAATAAAGATAACGAAACGTTGGGTAAAAACAAAACTGTCAATCAGTCAGTTAGAATTAGTCAAATAAAGTGGGGTTTTAGCGGTGTGTAATTTATACGCTGATTTCGCAGATTACACAGAATAGCAAGAAAGTGAAATTTCGCGGATAGCCGGAAACCGCAGGAAATGGTGCAATGCTAAAAAAGAAATCAGGAAAAAGTTCCTTAATTCTTCAGCATTTTGATCAAAGAGCCCAGTTTTTCTTTCAGCTCCATTCTCGGAACGATGCTGTCGAGAAATCCGTGTTCCAAAACAAACTCAGCGGTTTGAAATCCTTTAGGAAGATCCTTACCAATGGTTTCTTTTACTACACGGGGACCCGCAAAACCGATCAATGCTCCAGGCTCTGCAATATTTAGATCACCTAACATGGCATAACTAGCTGTTACACCACCAGTTGTGGGATCTGTGAGAAGCGATATAAACGGAATTTTATGCTGCGCCAGCTGGCTAAGCTTTGCGGATGTTTTGGCCATTTGCATTAACGAAAAGGCTGCTTCCATCATCCTTGCTCCTCCACTTTTTGAAATGATCAGCAATGGAGTGTTGTTCTGAATACAATAATCAATTGATCGCGCGATCTTCTCCCCCACTACACTTCCCATGCTTCCGCCGATAAAGGAAAAATCCATGCAGCAGATCACAAGATCGTTACCGTTCACTTTCCCGTGCGCGCTGCGAAGAGCGTCCTTCATACCCGTTTTGCGGATAGTGTCCGTTAACCGGTCGGTGTACTTTTTAGTATCGGAAAAATTTAAAGGATCGCCGCTTACCAGGTGCTCGTTAAGCTCGGTAAACTCGTTATTATCAAAAATGATCTCGAAATATTCCTTGCTTCCGATCCTTTCGTGGTAACCGCATTCCGAGCACACATACTTGGCAGCAGTATGATCCTGCACCGTGTGGATCTTTTTACAGGCCGGACATTTGTACCATAAACCTTCAGGGGTTTCTTTCTTTTCCTTTGTGGAAGTTGTGATACCTTCCTTTAATCGTTTAAACCAACCCATAGTCGTTTTATTTAAGTAAGAGGATAAACCTCAGGAAAATTATTACGCGATAGTGATCTTGTTATCAAGATACACATCCTGGATAGTATTGAGCAAATTCACACCATCTTTCATTGGTTTCTGGAAAGCTTTTCTTCCGCTGATCAAACCCTGTCCACCTGCACGTTTATTGATAACTGCAGTTGTCACAGCTTCTGCCAGATCACTTTCGCCTTTGCTCTCGCCTCCGCTATTGATCAGGCCGAAACGTCCCATATAACAATTAGCCACCTGGTAACGGCAAAGATCGATAGGATGATCTGTGGTTAATTCAGAGTATACTTTAGCGTGAGTTTTACCAAAATTAATAGCGGTGTATCCACCATTCTTATCTGACAATTTCTGTTTAATAATATCCGCCTGGATAGTTACGCCAAGGTGATTTGCCTGTGAAGAAAGATCGGCTGCGGTATGATAATCCACGCCATCTTTTTTAAACGCATTATTCCTTGTATAACACCAGAGGATCGTTGCCATTCCCAGCTCGTGAGCACGCTCAAAAGCCTGCGCCACTTCAACGATCTGCCGGCCCGACTCCGGTGATCCAAAATAGATTGTTGCTCCAACGGCCACAGCACCCATATTCCATGCCTCTTCCACAGAACCAAACATGATCTGGTCAAATTTGTTAGGGTATGAAAGAAATTCATTGTGATTGATCTTTACAATAAAAGGGATCTTATGAGCGTATTTTCTTGAAACGCTTGCCAGCACTCCATAAGTAGAAGCAACCGCATTACAACCACCTTCAATGGCCAGTTTCACAATGTTTTCGCTGTCGAAATAAATAGGATTTGGTGCAAAACTCGCCCCTGCGCTGTGCTCGATACCCTGATCTACAGGCAAAATGCTCATATAACCGGTTCCTGCCAGGCGACCGGTGTTATATAGCTGATTTAAACTCCTTAGTACCTGAGGATTCCTGTTACTGCCGCCAAAAGAACGGTCAACAAAATCAGGACCCGGAATATGGATAAGATCTTTAGAAATGGTCTTACAGCTGTGCTCTAATAAATTGCCGGCGTTCTTGCCAAGAAGTTCAGTTATTTTAGTTGACATATATTAATTTTTACGGGACACAAATATAATAAAAAACCCCGCCGGAAGCAGGGTTTTTTGATGTGTAAAAAACGATCTTATTCGTTTACCATGATCATTTTAAAAGGAACATTAATGATAGCCTGGTAGTCTTCGCCTGCTTCGAGCATATCCTCATCATCCTCTTCGTAGTGCCAGTTAATGGTAACCGCGCTGCCGCTTTTGTTGATACCTTCCAGTTTTTTGAAAACATCGAGGATACATTTTGATGAAGAAGTATTAAAATACTCCAATTGTACGTTCACTGTAGTGGATGGCTTAGCAACAGCGGCATATTTATCCAAGGCGTCAACTAAAGGCTTGTAGAATTCAATTGAGTTCTCAGGAATAGAGCGGCCTTTAACTTCCAGTATACCATCATTCAAGTCGAAATTGATACTTGGCGTTTTAGGTGTACCTTCGATAGTATATTTTTCCATAATTGTTGTATTTTTTATTTTTATTGATTAGATACTTTAATATTAAGTGTAAAGAAAGAAACTTTATTATCAATTTCCAAAAAATTATACTCTAATTTTTCCCCGGTCTTTCTTGCAATGTCAATCATACCTAAGCCTCCGCCACCCTTTAGTGACATTTCGCCATTATTGAGAACCCTTTTATAATATTCTTTCAGCTCTTCTTTATTGAGTGAATTTACCTCGTCGAGGCGGCTCCGCAGTCCGTCAATATTTTCGTTGAGAATATAATTGCCGGTAATGATAGAATACTGATTATTGATCTTGCCGATAGTGAAGATTGCGGAGCGGATCTTTTCTGAATCTGCTTCAGCGATCTCGTCAAGATGATGATAAAGGTTCTGCAGGCATTCAACCAGCACATTGTAAACCTTTTTTTTCATCCGCGGCTCCTCCTGCATGTTATCCATTTTGTTTTCCATTATCTGGAGTATGGATGTGAGCAGGTCGGACGTGATCTCTCCTTTAAATGAAAGCAGAATGTTATTCCGTTCCATTTTATCGTATATATCGAAAACGTCCACTATGGCTATATTCTTCTTAATTGTGTAAAAATATAAATTATTTTAATTTAATCGCTATTGTGTTATTGTCTACATCAAAAGAGGCATCGTCGTTGCAGGTACCATCGCCGTAATCCAGCATTCTCTCTTTAAATCCGGAAGGTATCACTTTTGTTACACCTGAGGAAATGTATTTACAGGTCCTGATCTTTTGTTCCGGCGTAACAGAAGAAGCATCCACCGTAAAGTTCGTTCCCTGCCTGTTGATGCCTGAACCAGTTCCCCAAAAACGCAACTGGTTTTTGCGGGCCGCACCACTTTCAGGAGGATAGGCAACTATTTTTCCATTAATTGAATACCTGATCGTGAAGTTCTCATTTACCGCAGCACCCTTTATTACTGCCAGATCAAATGTTGTTGAATCCTGCGTGTGCGAGGTTGTTTTTAAAAGTACACTATCGCAACTATAACCAACACCATTTACAGAGTAACCTGATAACAACACTGTTAATTGTGATCCTGCCTGTGCTACTGGAGCTGTAGCGCGTACCTGAACGGAGCCACTGCGTGTTTTTCCGTCCCATGAAGATATGGTGCAGGGTTTATCGAGATCGAGGGCAAAAACAGGGTTCACATGCCCGGTGCCGCCAAAGTTCCGGTCACCGCTCAAAAGCCTGAGACTATCACATTGAGAAGAACTTCCTATCCCCGCGGTATGATTCGCATGATTAAATACAGCAGATGCCAGGGACAAAAACTCATTATGTATTTGTGAATAATCTGCCACCGACTGGGTTTCGTTATCTACTTCAGCTGTATGTTTTTTGGTACACGAACAAAATAAACAAAGAAAAAAAGTTCCTGTAAACAGGACTATTTGGAGGTTTGAACGCATATTACCCAGCAAAAGGTAAACAAATATACACTTCTGAGTGGCATTTGAAATTAAATCTGAATAACGATATACACATACAGGTGTTAGTGTTCCCTTTCGGGTTTCGTGTTCCGTGTTCCGTGTTCCGTGTTTCGAGTTTCGAGTTCCTTGTTGCTAACCAGAAACCAGGAACTTCAATATTTAAAAAGACGGAATGCAGGACAGGATTAAATTTCGATACCAACAATAAGCACATCGTCAACCTGCTCATGGTTCTGCCGCCAATCCTCAAAATTCTTTTCGAGCTGCACTTTCTGTTCTTCGGCACTGAACAAATGAATTTGTGTGAGCAGTTCATGAAAACGACGCACCATAAATTTTTTACCTCTGTCGCCTCCAAACTGATCGGCATAACCATCTGTGAAAAGATAAGCCATTGAAGCTACTTTTACCCGAATGACATGGGTTGTAAAGATCCGATACTGATCGGCCTGTGTGCCACCAACAGGATATTTGTTTCCGTCATATTTTGTAAACTCACCATTTGCATCAATAATGATAAGTGGCCTGTTGGCACCTGCCCATCTTACATCGCGAGTGGTATCGTTGATGGTGATCACCGACACATCCATGCCGTCGTTGGTGTTCACTTCGTTGTGGCCCTGCCGCAAGGCATTCTGAACACCCTGGTGCAGCTCATTTAATATCTCCGAAGGCTCAATTATTCCTTTTTCATTTACGATCTGGTGGAGCAGGTTATGCCCGATCATGCTCATAAAAGCGCCCGGCACACCGTGACCAGTGCAATCAACCACCGCGAAGATCTTTGTGTTATTCCTTTCAGCAAACCAGTAAAAATCCCCACTCACAATGTCTTTTGGCCTGTACAGAATGAAGACCTTTTTCAAACGTTTAAAAATATGATCTCTCGACGGAAGAATAGCCTCCTGGATCCGCTTGGCATACTGGATGCTGCTGGTGATGTCCTTGTTCTTAGCTTCCAGCTCGCGGGTGCGCTGTGCTACCTTACGCTCCAGCAGCCTGTTCTCGCTTTTAATAGCGCGGGTCCTGTATTGCGTATAAATGTAAACCACGGCAATACCAATAAGGATCATAATAAAATAAAAGGTGGTCGTTTTCCAGAAAGGCGGTACTACAGTGATATGAAGCTCATAAGGTGTTTCGTTCCAGATACCATCGTTGTTAGCTGCTTTGATCTTAAGCTTATAAGAACCGCCCGGCAACTCTGTATATGAAATAAAACGCACGGAGGAAGGTGTGGACCAATCTTTATCGTAGCCTTCGAGCATATACCGAAACTTATTTTTATCGGGATCGGTAAAATCGAGCGCCACAACTTCAAGCTGAAAATAATTTTCACTCCAGTTTAGTGACAGTGATCTCTTGTAAGTGATAGAAGTATCTAATTGCACATCCTGCCCCTGCCGTTTAAGACTTACAGCATAAACAGGAGGAACATGAAGATTTTCCTTAATGGTTGTGGGCCTGAAGGCATTAAATCCGCGGGGACCGCCAAAATACATCATGCCAGTGGTGGAGCTTAATGCTGCCCCCATATTATATTCGGTATTTACCAATCCGTCCTTTATGCCATAGTTTTTAAAGGCGATCTCGTTTTCAGCTTTCAAAGGATTAAAACGCATTAGTCCTCCATTGGAACTCATCCAGAAATTTCCGACGCTGTCTTTAACGATCGTGTGGAGGTAGGTGTTTGAAAGACCATCCTTCTCATAAAAATTATGAAACGTCTGGTCGCTAAGAAGCTTGCTCAATCCAAGGGACGTGGTGATCCAAAGGTTATTCCTGTCATCTTCTTTTATATCAAAAATGATGTTGGACGCAATGTGACCTTTCTGGCCTTTGCTTGTGTATACCCGTTCGATAACAGGCAGAGTTCCCGCCTGTGGCATGGAAAGCTTTACCAATCCTGCATCGTAAGTGCCAAGCCAGAGAAAGCCCTTATGATCTTTATAAATGGTATTGATGGCCTGGTCTGAAAGTCCTTCGATCTCGGGAAACCTCGTAATGGAGTTCGTGCGAATATTAATTTTTAAAAGACCATCGAGCAAAGTGCCGGCATAGAGATGATCGTTTTCGCGGAGAAGGCAAAAGATAGTTGTACCCGGTTTAAGTCCGGGAATTTCCTTTGCTGTCCTGGTACTCCTGTCGTACCTGAACAATCCGTCGCCGGAGGTGCCAACCCAGAAAATATTTTCGCTTTCCCGAAGGATGCATAATACTGTTCCACCCTTTAGAAACTGCGAGTGATCAATGGTCTGGCCTGTTTCGAGGTTTATCTCGTGAAAAACTTCAGCTCCCCCGATTAGCAACTGGTTCTTTCTGACCTCCTGGAAAGCGTACACGTTATTAAAACCGGTTTCAAAACTCAGCGTGGATAAAGGGAATTTAAGGGAACGGGAAAAAGCGATATTCACTCCCCCCTGGTCGGTACCTATCCAGAAGTTATTCTGGTTATCCATAAAAATGCAGTTAGCCGCATTGGAATTAAGCGAAAGTGGCGCGTCCTGCTTAACATAGGGATTCACTTCCTTGCTGATAAGGTTGTAAACAAGCACCCCATGCGCAGAGGCCACATATATTTTATTATTTCTGATAATGAAATTGCGGATGATGTCGGAGTTCTCATGTTGCTGCCTGAATGTGATATGGGCATCGATCTCACTACCCCTGTCGACCTTTACAATGCCGTAGCCGTTGGTGCCCAGGTACATTTTACCGGCATATTGAGAAATAAAGGTGATGGACGACAGCGCATCCTGCGATAGCTCCACATAATCGGGAATTTCGAAGATCACTTTTTCAATCTGGCTCGAATGGGTCAGCCGCCATAAGCCCCGGCCCATTGTACCGATATAGATCTCACCGCCCACTTCGGAGATACAACGGATATTTACCGGTCCGTCATTAAAACGGAAGGGCATCACATTTTTGTTGGTGAGGTCGATGCGGAACAGGCCTGCGTCGGTGCCTATAAGAATATTATTGCTGTCTTTCGCAAATATAGAATTGATCCTTCCTGCCGGGGGATTGGATTTTTTGTTCAGCACCGAAAAGTTTTCAGTAAGCGGATTAAAAAAACATACCCCATCCCTTGTACCAACGATAATGAGATCACTCCTCACCTGTAGCAGTGAGGTGATCTCCGAATTGGAAAGCGATGCTGTATCACCCGGCTCGTTCTTATAGATCTTTACCTGGTACCCGTCATACTTGTTCAAACCATCCTGGGTGCCGAACCAGAGAAACCCCTTATCGTCCTGTATAATTGCCCGTACAAAATTAGTGCTCAGGCCTTCTTCGGTGCTGATGTGCTTGAAACGTAATTGCTGAGAGAACAGTCCGGTAAATGACAGCAGGAGCAGCCATGAAAAAATAATTTTCCTGGTTTTGGTCATAAGCTCCGAAGTTAACTAAATTTTAAACAAGCCAAAACAAGTATATTTGCTCTACTATGTGCGGAATAGCAGGAATACTGTACTTCAGGGAGCTTTCCCACGAAAAAAAGACAAACGACGAAAAAGTGCTTCGTTTACTGAAGCATCGGGGGCCCGATTCCCAGGGAAGCAAAACAATGCCTAACTGCACCCTTTATCATTGCCGACTTCAGATCATTGATACCAGCGAGGCGAGCAACCAGCCATTTTCGGAGAATACTGAAAGTTTACAGACACTTGTTTACAACGGGGAGATCTTTAACTATAAAGAGCTGGGTAAATCATTTTCACTTAAAACATCGGGAGATGTGGAAGTGCTTTTTAAGCTCCTGCAATCCGAAGGCAGCAGTTGCCTGAACAAGCTAAATGGTTTTTTTTCATTTGCATTTTACGACCAGGAAAAAAACACCATGCTCCTGGCACGCGACCGGTTTGGTGTAAAACCACTTTATTATTTTTATGATGAAGAAAAGTTCGCGTTTGCTTCTGAGCTGAAGCCCCTGATGGAGATAGTGGGTAAACAGCCGCTGAACTATGAGCAGGTATATTCTTACTTCAGGTTGAACTATACTGCAGGCAGGGAATCTATTTTTAAGAATGTTTACAAACTTTTACCAGGAGAATTAATTGAAATAAAAGGTGCCGGTGTCAGTCCTACGACCTGGTATAAAGCGCCACTGCTGGAGCCGACGGCCAATTTTGAAGAGCTTATGGACGACGCTGTGAAGATCCGCCTTCAGGCCGACGTACCAGTGGGAACGTTCCTGAGCGGGGGGCTTGACTCTTCCATCATTTCAGCCCTGGCCATCAGGCACAAACCACAGCTGAGCACCTTCAGCATTGGATTTGATAAGAACGAATTCTTTGATGAAACCAGGTATTCTCAAATGGTTGCTGACCATATAGGATCGCGCCACCATGTATTCAGGCTTAAGGAAGATGATTTTATAAGTTATATAGGCGGTTTTTTGAATGTGATGGACGAACCCTTTGCAGACTCGTCAGCTTTTAATTTTTATATGTTATCGCGCTTTACAAGCGATCACGTGAAAGTGGCGCTTAGCGGTGACGGAGCCGATGAATTATTTAAGGGATATAATAAGCACAGGGCTTTGTTGCTAAGCGACAATACGGCCACGCAGGTGCTCGGCAGGTTCCTTTCAACCATGCTGAATAAAAATTCGGGTTCACGCGATGGTGCAGTAAACAATAAGGTAAGGCAGATAAAACGTTTTGCCCAGCTGGCACGTTTACCGGATGCGGAGAAATTAAAATTCCTGGCTTCAGTGTCAACAAATGCTGAATGTATGACGCTACTAAAACACAGCGTTCCCTCATTTTATTTCGATTCATTATTCACACTTTCGGAACGCATGTCTAATTTTTCTTTACAGGACGCCTCAGATCTTCAGGTGGTGCTGCCCGATGATATGCTGGTAAAAGCCGACCGTTTCAGCATGCGTCACGGCATTGAGATCCGGACCCCTTTCCTGGATTACCGTATTGCAGAATATGCTCTTAACCTGCCTCAGAGACTCAAAATAAACAGGCGGCACCAGAAGATCATTCTCAAAAAAACATTTGCTCATCTTTTGCCACACGATATAATAACGAGAGGAAAAAAAGGATTTGAGCTTCCACTTCAAAGCTGGTTAAGCAAGAACCTGCGATCGAGGATCGATAATGAATGGCTGCATCCTGAAAAACTGGCAGCAGAAGGAATTCTTGATCCTGTAAAGGTGCGCAAGATCTGCACGCAGGTGTATTCGGATGATCCCGGAGATAGCCCCGCACAGCTGTGGGCCGTCATAGTTTTTGAACACTGGCTGGATAATTTTAAAGAGTACGTTGCCCCCGACAAATTATAACTATGCCCAGAGTACTTCGCATTATTAATCGTTTCAATTTAGGAGGCATCACCTACAACGTGTCGTACGTGAGTAGGTATATGGATACACGTTTTGAAACTCTTTTAATTGGTGGTCCTGAAGAAGCCGGGGAAGGTAGTTCGCTGTTTATTCCTGAATCCCTTGGATTAAAACCGGTACTGATAAAAGAAATGCGAAGAAGTGTAAATCCTCTCTCGGATTATTTTGCCTATCGCAGGATCAAAAAAATAATAAAGGAATTTAAACCAGATATCGTTCACACCCATGCAAGCAAGGCAGGAGCCATAGGGAGGCTTGCGGCGATCCACTGCAGAGTGCCGGTGATTGTGCATACTTTCCACGGACATGTGTTTAAGGGGTATTTTGGCAATGTTATCACCGGTTTTTTTAAAGGGATTGAGAGGTATCTTGCTGGAAGAAGTTCGGCCATTGTTGCCATCAGCAATATTCAGAAAAAAGAACTGAGTGAAACGCATAACATCTGCAAGCCTGAAAAAATAACAGTGATCCCGCTGGGATTCGATCTGCAGCGGTTCAGGGAAAATCAGCCGGAAAAACGCAGGTCATTTCGCGCAAAATATAAATTGCAGGAAAATGAGCTTGCAATTGGTATTATAGGGCGCCTTGCTCCCATCAAGAATCATTTTCTATTTATTGATGCTATCGATGATGTACTTAAGAAAAGCAAGCAGAAAATAAAGGCAATTATAATCGGGGACGGTGAGACTCGCGCAGCCCTTGAAGAATATATTAAAACAAGATCAACACCTGATGCATTCGTATTTACAAGCTGGATAAAAGAAGTGGATATTGCTTTAGCCGGGCTCGACCTTGTTTGTCTTACATCCAACAACGAAGGCACACCAGTGAGCTTAATTGAAGCGCAGGCTGCCTCGAGGTTTGTGATCAGTACTAATGTTGGCGGCATCAAAGATATTTTACACCCCGACTGTGGCCTCTTATCGGAAGCAGGCGATGTTGAAGCGTTCCAGGAAAACCTGTTGTATGCGGTTGAACATTTTGGAGAAGTGAATTCGAGGGCGGGAGTTGCAAGTGAAGAGGTTGTTTCGAAGTTTAGCTACAAAAGATTGTGTGGGGATATGGAAACACTATATGACAGATTGTTTCAAAGTACGAAGGACGAGGGACGAGGTACGAGGTAGAGTTTCCTGCATTCCGTTTTCTTAACCACGGAGACACAGTTTAGACCGTCCTGCATTCAACTCACAAAGACACAGATTAGATTTCCTGCACTCCGTTTTCTTAACCACGGAGACACATCCGATAGCTATCGGATTTAGATCGTCCTGCATACAGCCCACAGAGACACAGATTAGATTTCCTGCACTCCGTTTTCTTAACCACGGAAACACAGTTTAGATCGTCCTGCATTCCGGTTGCTTAAACACAAAGGACCTTTAGATTTGTACCATCTCTTTTTAATTAACATGTATTGTTAATATTACT